>CAZNBB010000096.1:0-13795 GCA_964571225.1 uncultured Gammaproteobacteria bacterium | reverse complement strand
CGTTGCTGTGGAAGAAGGTGCGCCGCGGACTTTCGGCCGGACGCGTGCAGAGCCCGGCGCTGCGCATGATCGTCGAGCGCGAGGAGGAGATCGAGAAATTCCAGCCCCGCGAGTACTGGACGGTGGAGGCGGACCTGGAAAAGGACGCTCACCCGTTCATCGCCCGGCTCACTCACCTGCACGGCGAAAAGCTGAGCCAGTTCAGCATCACGGCGGGCGACGAAGCCCACACCGTGGAGCGCGAGCTCACCGAAGCGGCCGGCGGCAAGCTGACCGTCAGCGAAGTCGAGAAGAAGCAGCGCAAGCGCAACCCGACCGCGCCGTTCACCACCTCCACCCTGCAGCAGGAGGCCTCCCGCAAGCTGGGATTCTCCGCCAGCCGCACCATGCGCGTCGCCCAGCAGCTCTATGAGGGCATCGACATCGGCGGCGGCGCGGTGGGTCTGATCAGCTACATGCGTACCGACTCGGTGAACCTGGCCCAGGAAGCGGTGGACGAGCTGCGCGAACTGATCGGCGAGCGCTACGGCGCCGACAAGGTGCCCGCCAAGCCACGCACCTACAAGACGCGGGCCAAGAACGCCCAGGAAGCCCACGAGGCCATCCGACCGACGTCCGCGCAACGCACCCCCGAGTCCCTCAAGGATCATCTGAGCGCCGAACAGCTCAAGCTGTACGATCTGATCTGGAAGCGCACCGTGGCCTGCCAGATGACCCACGCCACCATCGACACGGTGAGCGTGGATTTCGCCTGCGGCGAGGGCAACATTCTGCGGGCCACCGGCTCCACGGTGGTGGACCCGGGCTTCATGGCCGTCTATCAGGAAAGTGTGGATGACGCCAAGAGCGACGGCGACCAGGCCATCCTGCCGCCGCTGGCCAAGGGCGACTCTGCAGTTCTGCACCGGGTGCGTCCCGAACAGCATTTCACGGAGCCGCCGCCGCGCTACAGCGAAGCCAGCCTGGTGCGCGCCCTGGAAGAGCATGGCATCGGGCGCCCGTCGACCTATGCGGCCATCATCTCCACGCTGCTGCAGCGCGAGTACGTGACGCTGGACAAGAAGCGCTTTCGGCCCACCGACGTAGGAAGAGTGGTGGGCAAGTTCCTGGCCAACCACTTCACCCAGTACGTGGACTACGACTTCACCGCCAAACTGGAGGACGAGCTGGACGCCGTCTCCCGGGGCGAGGAGGAATGGGTCCCGCTGCTCAAGCGCTTCTGGGGGCCGTTCAAGGAACGGGTGGACGACAAGGAGCAGAGCGTCAGCCGCAGCGAAGTGACCACCGAGACGCTGGACGAAGCCTGCCCCAAATGCGGCAAGCCCCTGACCCTGCGCCTGGGTCGGCGGGGGCGCTTCATCGGCTGCAGCGGCTTTCCCGAGTGCGACTACACGCGCAACGTGGACGAGGAAGGCGGTGCAGCCGAGCCGGAGGTGGTGGAAGGACGCACCTGCCCGAAATGCGACAAGCCGCTGATCATCCGCAGCGGTCGCTACGGCAAGTTCATCGGCTGCAGCGGTTATCCCGAGTGCCGCTACATCGAGCCGCTGGAAAAGCCCGAAGACACCGGCGTGGCGTGCCCCAAGTGCAACCAGGGCACCCTGCTCAAGCGCAAATCGCGGCGCGGCAAGATCTTCTACTCGTGCTCCACCTACCCGAAATGCGACTATGCGGTCTGGAACGAACCGGTCAGCGAACCCTGCCCCAAATGCGGCTGGCCGATCCTGACAATAAAAACCACCAAACGGCGGGGCACCGAAAAGGTGTGCCCGCAGAAGGACTGTGATTTCGCCGAACCGGTCGAGGAATCCGAAGAAGATACGTACCAAACGGCAGCCTCGTCACGGTCGGTCTGACCGGAGGAGCAACCATGGAGACCGTCCTGATCCACGGCAAACCCGTGGAACTGCGCATCAGTGCCGCCGCCCGCACTCGGCTCGCCGACCGGCGCACGCCGCTGCTGGCGGAAATGGAGCTGTATTTCAGCTGTCTGGTGCGCAAGCGCGTGCGCTTCCAGGAGCTCGACGAGCGGGACGATACCGTGAACGCGCTGCGGGGACTGAACGTGTGTTTCCGGCCGGTCACCACTGCCGAATGCCGAATGGTGGACGCCGGCGAGGAGGTGCCCACCACCGCCATGCCGGTGGTGAACCCGGCGGCCTTCGTACCCCATTGGCTGACCATCGACTACCGCCGCGGCGGCTGGGTGGGCGAATTTGGCTACCGGCGCAACGACTGAACGCGCACAGGCTGTGCCCACGGGCTGGCAGCTGCGCAGTGCGGTGCGGTGCCTGCGCGCCGGCGGGGTGGTGGCCTATCCCACCGAGGCGGTGTACGGCCTGGGATGCGATCCGTTCGACCACCTCGCCGTAACCCGACTGCTGGAGATCAAGCGCCGACCGGTGGGCATGGGTCTGATCCTGGTCGCCACCGACTTTCAATACCTGGCACCCCTGGTGGAGACGCTGCCCGACAAGCTCCAGCGCCGGGTACTGGCGAGCTGGCCGGGACCGGTCACCTGGATCTGGCCGGCGCAGCCCTGGGTCCCCCGCTGGCTGCGGGGCGATCATGCCGGCCTGGCGGTGCGGGTGACCGACCATCCGGTGGCGGGCGCCCTGTGCAGGGCCTGGGGCGGCCCACTGGTCTCCACCAGCGCCAACCGCAGCGGCCACCCGCCTGCACGCAGCGCCCTGACGGTGCAGCAGCGACTGGGATCCGATGTGGATTGGCTGCTGCACGGCCCGGTGGGAGCCAGCCGCCGGCCCACCGAAATCCGAGACGCCCTCAGCGGACGGATAGTGCGCCCCGGTTGAGCCACGCCTGGTGCGGTATCATGCGTCCTGTTGCCCGACCGCCTGACCGCCGCCCATGACCGAACCCGACATCAGCGCCGTACGCCAATACCTGCTGGAGTTGCAGGACACCATCTGCCACGCCCTGGAAACCAGCGACGGCAGCGGACGTTTCCGCGAGGATGCCTGGGACCGGGCGGAGGGCGGCGGCGGGCGATCGCGGGTTCTGGAAGAAGGGGCCGTGTTCGAAAAGGCCGGCATCAACTTCTCCCACGTGCACGGCGCCGGCCTGCCACCGTCGGCCAGCGCCCACCGCCCGCAGCTGGCAGGCCGTCACTTCCAGGCCCTGGGCGTCTCGCTGGTGGTCCATCCGCGCAACCCTTACGTACCCACGTCCCATGCCAACGTGCGGTTCTTCATCGCGGAGAAGGAAGGCGCCGAGCCGGTTTGGTGGTTCGGCGGCGGCTTCGATCTGACACCGTATTATGGCTTTCGCGAGGATGCGGTGCACTGGCACCGGATGGCCCGACAGGCCTGCGAGCCGTTCGGGCCCGATGTTTACGATCGCTTCAAGCGGTGGTGCGACGAATACTTCTTCCTCAAGCACCGCAACGAGGCCCGCGGGATCGGCGGGTTGTTTTTCGACGACCTGAACGAATGGGGGTTCGAACGCTGCTTCCAGTTCATGCGCAGCATCGGCGACCATTATCTGCGCGCGTATCAACCGGTGGTGGAACGGCGCAAGCATATCGAATACGGCGAGCGCGAGCGCGAGTTCCAACTCTACCGCCGGGGCCGCTACGTGGAGTTCAACCTGGTCTACGATCGAGGGACGTTGTTCGGACTGCAGTCGGGCGGGCGCACCGAATCCATCCTGATGTCCTTGCCGCCGTTGGTGCGTTGGCGCTACGACTGGCAGCCGGCACCCGGCAGCCCGGAAGCGGAGCTGTACGACCTTTATCTGCGACCCCGGGACTGGCTGGAGGGTGCGGACTGACAGCATCCCGCACCCCCGAACCGCGCCGACGCCGCTCTGCTACCATCAGCCCATGACACTCACCGAACTGCGTTATATCGTCGCCGTGTCCCGCGAACGCCATTTCGGACGTGCGGCCGAAAGCTGCTTCGTCAGCCAGCCGACCCTGAGCGTGGCGGTGAAAAAGCTCGAGGACGAGCTGGGCGTGGTGCTGTTCGAACGCGGCGGCGGCGAGATCACGCCCACGCCCATCGGTGCGCGCATCGTGGAACAGGCCATGCGGGTGCTGGAACAGGCCGATCAGATTTCCCATATCGCGGCGCACGGCAAGGACCCGCTGGCAGGGCCGTTGCGGGTCGGCGCCATCTTCACGATCGCACCGTATCTGCTGCCGCGGGTGATCCCGGTGCTGCATCGCAAGGCACCGCAGATGCCGCTGCTGATCGAAGAGGACTACACCGCAAAACTCGCCGCCCGCCTGAAGAACGGCGAGCTGGATGTGATCGTCATTTCCCTGCCGTTCCAGGAACCGGGCCTGGCGGTACAGCCCGTGTACGAAGAACCGTTCGTGGTGGCGTTGCCTGCCGAGCACCGCTGGCGTGACCGCAAGGGCATCGACGCCCAGGAGCTGTCCCGGGAAAATCTGCTGCTGCTGGGCGCCGGACACTGCTTCCGCGACCAGGTACTGCAGGTCTGTCCGGAGTGCCAACGCTCCAGCGCCACCGGCAGCCTGCAGCGCACTCTCGAAGGCGGCTCCCTGGAAACCATACGCCAGATGGTCGCCACCGGCGCGGGTATCACCGTATTGCCCTGCACCTCGGCGGGGACCAGCCCCGGCAGCGACCGGCTGACCGTTATCCGCTCGTTCCGAAAGCCGGTGCCGGTGCGACAGGTGGCACTGGCCTGGCGGCGCAGCTTTCCGCGCCGCGAGGCGGTGGAAACCCTGCGCCAGGCCATGCTGCGCAGTCGCCTGCCCTGCGTCACGTTCAGGCCCCAGGCGGCAGTCGAAGAATACTAGGGTCTGCAAAGCGCGCCTATGGATCCGATCGTAATCGTGGGAACCGGACTGGCCGGCTACACCGTGGCGCGGGAGCTGCGCAAGCTCGACGCCGACACGCCGCTGGTCATGATCACCGCCGACGACGGCCGTTTCTATTCCAAGCCCAACCTGTCCAACGGCTACGGGCTGGGCAAGCAGGCCGATGAGCTGGCCATGAGCGATGCCCAGGCCATGGCGCAACAACTCCATGCCGCCATTCACACCGATGCGCGGGTCGAAGCGCTGGATATACAACAGCACCGTGTGATCCTCGCCGATCGCACTCAACCCTATTCCCGGTTGGTGCTGGCTGTGGGCGCCGACCCCATCGCTCTGCCGCTGGAAGGCGACGGCGCGGGCGCCGTGCTGTCCGTCAACGATCTGCAGGATTACGCGCGTTTTCGCGCCGCCATGGCGGACGGGCGTCGACTGGTGATCCTGGGGGCGGGACTGATCGGCTGCGAGTTCGCCAATGACCTGCAGGCGGCCGGGGTGCAGGTAGCGCTGGTGGACCCCGCCGACGAACCCCTGGGCCGGCTGGCGCCGCCGCCGGTCGGACGCGCCCTGCGTGAGGCCCTGGCCGGCATCGGGGTGGAGTGGCACATGGGTACGGTCGCCCAGCGGATCGAGCGCCAGGGCGAGGATCTGCGGGCCAGCCTCGCCGATGGCGCAAGACTGGACGCGGGCGTGGTGCTGTCGGCGGTCGGGCTGCGACCGCGGGTGGCGCTCGCCCAGACCGCCGGGCTGACCACCGAACGGGGCATCGTGGTGGACCGCCTGCTGCGTACCAGCGCCGCCAATGTCTACGCCCTGGGGGACTGCGCGGAGGTGGCCGGCCTGGTGCTGCCATTCGTGATGCCCATCATGCACGCTGCCCGGGCTTTGGCCCGCACGCTCACGGGCACCGCCACCGAGGTTCGCTATCCGGCCATGCCCGTGGTGGTCAAGACGCCGGCTCTGCCGGTGGTGGTGGCGCCGCCCGCCGCCGGTGCCGCCGGCGCCTGGCGAGTGGAAACCATTGACGGCGGCGTGCGGGCCCGTTGGCTGGCCCCCGGCGGCGACCGGCTGCTGGGGTTCGCGCTGGCAGGCACGGCGGTGGCCGAGAAGCAGGCCCTTACCAAGTTGCTGCCGCCCACCTTGAAATAGAGTCCCGTATTAGGGACAAAAAAAACCCTGCCTTTCGGCAGGGTGAAGTCGCTTTTCAGCGTCGGAGGAGTCGGCAGTTCGTTACCGCATCTGGGCGGTGCGTCTGTGACATGGACCCGAGTGTCCGTCCGAACCAGTTCATCAAGTCTTCGAGGTCCTGTGGCGCTTCAGGAGTTCCGCCGGCGGCGGATCTGCACAACGGCACCAGCAAGGTCCTACTGGTCAAGACATCGGTTTGGGTTCAGGGGCTTCCAGGCCCATGTCACAAACCCCGCCCTCAGCCTTCGAAAACGTTGGCGGCGATGTATCCGGAAACTTGAGGGCCGTCCCGGATCGCCGCCAGCGCCCTTTGCCCAAGAAAATGCAAGCACGATGCCAAGTGGTGCCAATCGGCAGGGATTACGCAAATACAAACACTTACGGCCACGACGCGATTGCAGCAAACAGGACGACCGGGCTGGGCGCGTCAATTTGTGACGCTCTGCGGCGGGTAAGGCGTCAGGCGGGTGACGGAGTCCGTCAGATCTCCCGGGTTCCGCCGGGACACAGGACAGGTGGCGCGGCGGAAGGGCCCGCAGGGAGTGTCGGCCTGCCGATGGCGGGGCGCCGCTGGCTGCAGCAGGGTATGCAAAGCGGAACCGGACGACCACCGGCCGCCGCGATGCCGGCACGGCGCAAGCGGCGGCCCATGGAACATTGACGAACGGTGAAAATCGGTCTTGAGGAAGTCGGTCAACCGATGGTGTCGTCGCGGTCAACCCCGGCAGAACCCTGTGGGGCCCGCGCGCCCTGCAGTCGACGAATGACACCGGCCTCGGCAAGCAGGGCGTCGAGCCCCTGGGGCGGCACCGTGCCCGTCGCCATGGGGGGCAGGTAGGCCAGCAACTCGTGGCGACGCAACACCTCGAAGTACTCGCGCGCCGCCAGCTGGTGAACGGCCCGGGCAAACCCGTCGTTGAGATGGGCGATGGCGTCGGCGCGCTTGCGGCTCATGAGCAGCTGGCCGTAGACCAGCTCGGCCAGGGCCAGCTCCCGTTCGCCGGGGGCAGTTGCCATCAGCGTGCGATAGTCCCCTTCCACGTCACGCCCCAACCAGTAGCGGGCGATCAACGCCTGCAGGCGGCAGGCGAAGCAACCGCGGCCCTGGGCATGGGACTGCTGCAAGCGTTGATTGGCTTCCTGCAGAAGCTCGGCCGCCTCGGTGGACGACATGGGTTGTCCGTACCACGCGGCAAGGGGCAGCGGCCCTTCCATCAGGGCGACATGACGCACAATGGAACTGACCCCGGGAGCTGTCATCCGCGCCTCGGCCGTAAGGGAATCCGCCCGTGTCGCGGGCCCCGCCGCCCGCCCGGGCGACCTGCAGTGACATGCTAACCGCCCCGGCACGGGCCGCCAAGGCGACCCGGGGACTGACCGCAACGGCGCCGGCGCGGTACACTGGCGCTTCGAGTTTCGCAGCACACGGAGATCCCATCCATGGTCGATTTCGACACCGATGCAAGCGCTTTTCCGCGGGTGCGTATGCGGCGCATGCGCCGGGATGACTTTTCCCGCCGTCTGATGCGCGAGCACCGCCTGACCGCCGATGACCTGATCTACCCCGTGTTCGTGCTGGAAGGCGACGAGCAGCGTCAGCCGGTGGCTTCCATGCCGGGAATCGAGCGCCACAGCATCGACTATCTGCTGCGCGAAGCCGAACAGATCCTGGAACTGGGTGTTCCGGCCATGGCCCTGTTTCCGGTCACCCCGCCGGAGCGCAAGAGCGAGGATGCCCGCGAAGCCTACAACCCCGATGGGCTGGCGCAGCGCACCGTGCGCGCGCTCAAGGAACGCTTCCCGGAGCTGGGTGTGATCACCGACGTGGCCCTGGACCCGTTCACCACCCATGGCCAGGACGGATTGATCGACGGCCAGGGCTATGTGATGAACGACGAGACCGTGGATGTGCTGGTACGCCAGGCGCTGTCCCATGCCGAAGCCGGCGCCGACGTGGTGGCCCCGTCGGACATGATGGACGGGCGCATCGGCGCGGTGCGCGACGCCCTGGAGGCCCAGGGCTTTCGCAACACCCGGGTGCTGGCCTACGCCGCCAAGTACGCGTCCGGCTTCTACGGCCCGTTCCGGGATGCGGTGGGTTCGGCGGCCAACCTGGGGGCCGGCAACAAGTACAGCTATCAGATGGACCCGGCCAATTCCGACGAAGCGCTGCGGGAAGTGGCCATCGACCTGGCGGAAGGCGCCGACATGGTGATGATCAAGCCGGGCATGCCGTACCTGGATATCGTGCGGCGCGTGAAGGATCGCTTTGGCGTACCCACTTTCGTCTATCAGGTCAGCGGCGAGTACGCCATGCTGATGGCCGCCGCCGGCAACGGCTGGCTGGACGAACGCACCGTGGCGCTGGAGTCGTTGCTGGCCATGAAGCGGGCCGGCGCCGACGGCATCCTGACCTACTTCGCCAAGCGCGCCGCCGGCTGGTTGAAGGAGGGCGCCTGATCGGCGCCGGCGATACAGCCGTGCCCGATCGTTACGCCGTCGTCGGCCATCCCATAGCCCACAGCAAATCCCCGCGCATCCATGGCATGTTCGCCGTCCAGACCGGGCAGCAGCTGGTATATGACGCCATGGACGTGGAGCCGGGCCGCTTTGCCGCCGCGGTTGGCGAATTTCGCGCCGGCGGCGGCCGGGGCCTGAACGTCACCGTGCCTTTCAAGGAGCAGGCCTGGGCGCTGGCCGAGCAGCGCAGCGCCCGCGCCCAGCGTGCGGGGGCGGTCAACACTCTGGTCTTCGACGGCGACGGGCCGATATTCGGCGACAATACCGACGGCCTGGGGCTGGTACGGGACCTCACGGTCAACCAGGGGGTGATGCTGGAGGGACGGCGCGTGCTGCTGGTGGGCGCCGGCGGCGCCGCCCGGGGGGTACTGGAACCGCTGCTGGCGCAACGCCCCGCGCTGCTGGTCATCGCCAACCGTACGCCGGAGAAGGCGGTGGAGCTGGCGCGGCTGTTCTGCGATCTGGGCCACGTGGAGGGCTGCGGCTTTCCGGTCCTGGATGGTCAGCGCTTCGATGTGGTCATCAATGCCACCGCCGCCGGTCTGCAGGGGGAGGTGCCCCCCCTGCCCACCGACGTGGCAGCGGCTGACGGCTGGTGCTACGACATGATGTACGGCAGCGGCCCCACCGCCTTCGTGCGCTGGGCCCGGCAGCAGGGCGTCGCCCATGCGGTGGACGGCCTCGGCATGCTGGTGGAACAGGCCGCCGAGTCGTTCCGCATCTGGCGGGGCGTGCGCCCCCTCAGCGCCCCGGTGATCGCAGCCCTGCGTGCAGAGCTGGCGGCGGCGGACTGAGCCCGCCGGGCCCGCCGCTCAGCGGAAGCTGCGGCGCTCGCCCTGGCGTCGCTCGGAACCCTGCCAGGGGCGTTCCCGCCAGTCCGTGGCCCGCCGCTCGTTGGCGCTGGCGTGGCGATCCACGAACGGCCGCACCCGCAGCGGTCCCCCATCCAGACGCGCCAGCCGCAGCCGATCCATCACCCGCCGGGCCTCGGAGTCGGAGTCCACCTGCAGCAGTCCGTAACGCAGCATTTGCCCTTCCGGGCCCGGCTTCTTGAAAACCCGCACCCGTCCATCGCCGTCGGACAGACGGCCCAGCCGCCACAGGTCCTGTTCGGTCGCCCCCTTCGGCAGATCGCCCACGAAGATCAGCATGGCCCGTTCCTCGGAGAGGTTTCCCGGAAAAGTATAGTCCGTCGCATTCACCCAAGCCTGACCGCCGTTCGCCTCAGGAACCGGTCGGGAGTCTCAGAACCCGAACACCATGGATTGCGCTGAGTGCAGCGACGGCAAACACACCGCGCCTTCGGCCGCCGTGCAACCCAACCCGCAACGCTCCCAAAAAAGGGGTCGGTGACAAATGATTCTCATTTGTCACCGACCCCTTTTTTCTTTTTTTCGATGGCTACGAGCCGTGACGGTTCTTGAGGCGCACGTAGTGCTCGGCGGAGTAGGCGAGGTAGGCCTGTTCGTCGGCCCGCAGGCGGCGCACACGGCGGGCGGGGCTGCCGAGCCACAGGTAGCCGCCATCCAGTTCCATGCCGGGCGTCACCAGGGCGCCGGCACCCAGCAGCACACCGCTGCGGATGAGCGCGCCGTCCATAACCACCGCCCCCATGCCGATGAGGCAACGGTCCTCGATGGTGCAGCCATGGAGGGTGACACGATGGCCGACGGTCACCTCGCTGGCGACCGACAACGGGTAGCCGTCCGGATTGAACTCGCCGGCGTGGGTGACATGCAGAACGCTGCCGTCCTGAATATTGGTGCGGGGTCCGATCTCGATGCGGTGGATGTCACCCCTGACGACAGCCATCGGCCACACGGATGCGTCCTCGCCGACAGTGACGTCGCCGATGACCACGGCCGTTTCGTCCACAAAGGCGCCCGCCGCGATCCGCGGCACCTTGTCCTCGAACGGGCGGATGGCCATGGAGGAACCCGGACTAGGCCGCCGGGCGCGTGATGGGCGCGCAGGCTGGGGGCTTGGAATCGGCCAATGACTTCTTCATGGCTCGCACTCCGCGGCATGGCTCATGGCAGGGGCGACTCGGAAAGTATGGGCCGTATGGGGCCAGCGCGACAGTGCCGTGATAACCCGGGCACGGGATCCCGGGACCCTTCACCCATCATGGCCGCTGCCGGGCCGCCGGGTCAGCGGGCCAAACGTCCCCGCGTTCTCCTTGTGCAGGCACCAGCACACGCCCCGAAAGGAGATAAGGCGGCTATCGCCCGCATGGACCACTAGCGCATGGTCACCAGCTCTTCGGCGCTGGTGGGATGGATGGCGACGGTATCGTCCAGATCACGTTTGGTGGCGCCCATGCGGATCGCCACTGCAAACCCCTGCAGCATTTCGTCGGCACCGTGGCCGATGATGTGACAGCCCACCACCTTCTCATGGGCGCCGACGGTGACCAGCTTCATGGAGGTCTGGGTCTTGCGCTCGGTGAGCGCGTGGTACATGGGCGTGAAGCGCGTCTGGTAAGTCTTCACCGCATCGCCGTGGGTGGCCCGCGCTTCATCCTCGGTCAGCCCCACGGTGCCGATGGGCGGGTGACTGAACACCACCGTGGAAATGGTTTCGTAGGGCAGGTGGCGGTCGGTCATACCGCCGAACAACCGGTCGCCGAGGCGCCGGCCGGCGGCGATGGCCACCGGCGTCAGCGCCGCCCGGCCGGTCACGTCGCCCACCGCGTAGACGCCCGGCACATTGGTGTTCTGGTAGGCATCGGTGCGAATGAAGCCCTCGGCGTCCACCTCGACCCCGGCGGCGCCGGCGTTCAGATCCTCGGTGGCCGGGCTGCGACCGACGGCCCATATGAGTTGATCGAAACCTTCCAGTAGCGTGCCATCGCCGCAGTCCACGCACAGGGTACCGTCGTCCCGGCGGGTGAGGGCTTTGACCTGGGTGCTGGAAAGAATGTTGATGCCGTCATTGAGCATCTCCTCCATCAGCACTTCCCGCAGCATGGCGTCGAAGGGACGCAGCAGATGCTCACGGCGCAGCAGCATGGTGACATCGGACCCCAGGGCATTGAGCATGCCGGCCAGCTCCACGGCGATGTAGCCGGAGCCCACCACCGCCACCCGGCGAGGCAGCTCGGTAAGTTCGAAGAAGCCGTCGGAGGTGATGCCCAGCTCCGCCCCGGGCAGCTCGGGTACGGTAGGGTAGCCGCCCACGCCGATGACGATGTGGTCGGCGCTGTAGCGCTCGCCCCCCACCTCCAGGGTGCGGGCATCCACGAAGCGGGCGGCGCCCTGGATTTCGTCGATGTCCGAGTCGGCGAGGTAGGTGTGATACCAGTCGTTGATGCCATGGACGTAGGCATCGCGACCGCGTTTCAGGGTGGCCCAGTCGAAGCCGTTGACCTGCACGTCGAAGCCGTAGCCGGGGGCCTCTTCCAGGGTGTGGGCAATGGAGGCGCCGAACCACATGACCTTCTTGGGCACGCAGCCCACGTTCACGCAGGTGCCACCGAGCCGCTTTGATTCCACCACCGCGCAGCGCGCGCCATAGCGCGCCGCCCGTTCCGCCACCGACAGGCCGCCGCTGCCTCCGCCGATGGCGATCAGATCGTAATGTTTCATCGCGCCTGCCTCGCCCATGTGCCGAAAGGCCGCCATTCTAGCAATTTATTCCCGCTCGTCCCCAATTCCCGGGGCCGGCGCCGGTTTCTTGGGGGCACCGGATACCCGTGCTAAAGTACCGGTCCGCACGGTGTGCCCTGCCTGCAATCCATCTTCAGAGGCTCGCGAACGTCATGGACAACCCACTGCTGAACATGCAAGGACTGCCGCCCTTTTCCAGCCTCCGGCCCGAGCACGTGGAGCCGGCCATCGACCAGTTGCTGGACGACAACCGCCGGCGGGTACGGCAACTGCTGGAAGCCAACGACCGCTACAGCTGGGACAATCTGGTGCAGCCCCTGGAAGACATGGAGGACCGCCTGAACCGGGCCTGGTCGCCGGTGAGCCACATGAACTCGGTGGTCAACTCCGAGGCCCTGCGGGCCGCCTACAACGCGTGCCTTCCGAAGCTCAGCGATTACGCCACCGAAATGGGTCAGAACGAAGGGCTGTACCGCGCCTTCAAGCAGATCGCCGACGGCGACGAGTATCACCGGCTGGACACCGCCCAGCGCAAAATCATCGACAACGCCCTGCGGGACTTCCGCCTGTCCGGCATCGAGCTGGACGCCGAGCAGCGCGCCCGCTACAAGGCCATCATGCAGGAGCTGTCCTCGCTGACCTCCAAGTTCGAGGAAAACCTGCTGGACGCCACCAACGGGTGGAGTCGGGAAGTGACCGACGAGGCACTGCTCGCAGGCATGCCGGACAGTGCCAAGGCGCTGGCTCGCCAGACCGCCGAGCAGCGGGGCGTGGACGGCTGGCTGATCACCCTGGAATTCCCCTCCTACTACCCCGTGCTCACCTATGCGGACAACCGGGAGCTGCGCCGGGAGGTCTACACGGCCTACGTGACCCGCGCCTCCGACGAAGGACCCAACGCCGGGCAGTGGGACAACACGCCGGTCATGGAGCGCATCCTGGCCCTGCGCCACGAGGCCGCACAGCTGCTGGGCTACGCCAACTACGCCGAACGCTCCCTGGCCACAAAGATGGCCCGTTCCACCGACCAGGTGTTGGGTTTTCTCAACGACCTGGCCGCCCGGGCGCTGCCCATGGCGAAGCAGGACCTGGAGGAGGTGCGCGCGTTCGCCCGGGACAACCATAGCGTGACGGAGCTGGAATCCTGGGACGTGGCGTACTACTCGGAGAAGCTGCGCCAGCACAAATACGCCATCTCCCAGGAGGAGCTCAAGCCGTACTTCCCCGAGCACCGGGTCCTGGAGGGCATGTTCGCGGTGGTGGAACGCCTGTACGGCCTGAACATCGGCCGCGAGGAAGGGGCGGACGTGTGGCATCCGGACGTGCGCTTCTACACCATCCGGGACGGCAAGGGCACGGTGCGCGGCCAGTTCTTCCTGGACCTGTACGCCCGGCCCAAGAAGCGCGGCGGCGCGTGGATGGACGAGTGCATCAGCCGCAAGCGCCGCGGCGACGCGCTGCAGGTGCCGGTGGCCTACCTGACCTGCAATTTCGCGCCGCCCATCGGCGATGACCCGGCGCTGTTCACCCACGACGAGGTGCTGACCCTGTTCCACGAGTTCGGTCACGGGCTGCACCACATGCTCACCCAGGTGGACTACCCCAGCGTGGCGGGCATCGGCGGCGTGGCCTGGGACGCGGTGGAACTGCCCAGCCAGTTCATGGAGAACTGGTG
>CAZNBB010000095.1:0-14418 GCA_964571225.1 uncultured Gammaproteobacteria bacterium | reverse complement strand
GGGCAATACCGGTGCCGCTGCCGGTGGCGGCGGTGTTGATGTTGAGATCGGAGTGGCTCTGGGTATACGCAGGCACCCAGAGGTTGAACAGCGGATACAGCAGACTGGATCCGGTCTCCACCAGACTCGTCGTTCCCCACGCGATGCCGGCCGACCCGAGCAGGGCGGCCGCGCCGATGGCGAGGCGGGCGACGACAGGACGGGTTCGTTCGTGCTTGCGCATCATATTTCTGGTCTCCACTTTTTGTTGTGCCGATAGCCACGCGGTGCAGCGTTGCCCCGCGATGTGGCTGCACTGTAGAGCCCGCTCGTTGCAGGAGTATTACAGTGGGGGGAAATCGATAGGATCGTGCCGCGATCTTCGTAAAAATTGCGTTAAGTTGACTGGCCGTTGGTGGCATTGACGCTTGCCCCAAGCGCCGGGCAAGGGCTTTTCACGTTCCTGTGGTGGATCGAGCGCGTTCCAGTTCCCCCGTTGGCCTTCGCGTTGCTGGGCCGAATTTGATTTCAATCAAAGCTGCCGATGGTATTGACGGTTACCCTGAGCCGCACAATTTGAACAACAGATCAGGGATTCCGATATGCCCCACGATCATCTTCGGCGGCTTGCTTACCGACTGGGGGTACGCTGCTCTTTCCGGGACAGCAAGATCAGCCTGATTCGCGCCATTCAGGCGCGGGTGGGTCATGCGCCCTGCTGTGGCACGGAAGATAAACACGATTGCAGAATGGCCGCCTGCCGCTGGCGGGGCGAGTGTCAGAAGCCAATTGCCGTCTGGCTGAGGTGAGTCGGCCCGGCGCTGCGGGGACTGTTTGGGAGCGGTTCGCTCCTGACGAGGACCCCGCCCGGAATGGCCGGGCGGGGGCACCTCCTCCGACACTGGTGCAGTCGGTTCGCTGACACTTATGTTGTCGCTTGGTGCAATATCAGCATAGCAACCTCGCGGCGCTGTGAATGTAGGAAAACGCCGATAGCCATAGGGCGGGTGCGCGCTGCCCCACCGGCTTGGCGAGTTCTTGACACGGACGAGTCGAACGATGCCTTTGCGACCGAAGGCAGTGTCGCCCGTTGTTCCTGTTTGCTGTCGCCCTCAGTCTCCAATTGGTAGTTCGGCTCGGTCTGCTGCTGTGGCTTTGGCGGGGTCCCGTACGCTGCGCCCGGAGCTGTGCCGCTATCGGGGACAGGCCTGCGCCCTGGATATTGTCGAGTTGAACCGCTCGGGTATGCCTGCCAACGGGTTGTCGGCCAAGGCACCGGACGGCTATGAGATATTCGGGCGGCCGGTTTACGCACCCTGCACCGGCGTCGTCAGCGCTGCACGTAACGACGCGATGGACATGCAGAGACCGCGGCGTTCCTCCCCGTTGCTCGGCAACTATGTAGCCATCGACTGCAATGTTGCTCAGCCATCTGCAGAGGGGCAGCGTGCAGTTCGGCGCTGGCGATCGGGTGACCGTGGGCGAACCGATCGCGCGGGTGGGCGACTCCGGATATTCGTCCGAGCCCCACTTGCAGATTCATGCGCAGCGCTTCGGTGCCACGGCCAATGCCGATCTGCCGGATGCCGATCCGGTGCCGGTGACGTTCCGTGCACCGCCGATGCATCGGTTTGGCGGTCCGGTACGGTTGACCAGCGCGCGAAAAAGTAGCAAAACAGAAACCGAGGCTATGTGCGTCCATTGCAGGAGGGGTGAACGGTGCGCTCGGAGTTCGAACTGAGGCTCGCGACCCTGGCCGATACCGCCGAGATCGCCGCCATGTCCCGCGACCTCGTGGAAACCGGCCTGGGCTGGTCCTGGACGGCCGAGCGGGTGGCCCGCAATATCCGCCATGCCGAGACCACCGTGCTGGTGGCCGAGGACGGGATTCGCCTCGCCGGCTTCGCCATCATGCATTTCGGATTCGAGGACGCAAGGCTCAACCTGCTTGCGGTGCGGCCGGCTTACCGCCGGCAGGGCCTTGGACGGCTGCTGCTGCAATGGCTGGAGGAATCGGCGCTGGTGGCCGGCGTGTCCGTGGTGTACCTGGAGGCACGGGCCGGCAATGTCGGTGCACAGGCATTCTACGGGAGACTGGGGTATCGCACGGTGGCGCAACTGCCGGGCTATTACCGCGGTCTCGAGGCCGGGGTGCGCATGGCCAGGGACCTTTGGTGCGCACCGCCGAGCGATACCCGCAACACCGACCGCTGAAGATGGTCGGGGCCTGGATCACTCGTAGCGCAAGGCTTCGATGGGTTTGAGGCGGGCGGCTTTGCGGGCCGGATAGAGCCCGAAGAAAATGCCGATGCCGGCCGCGACGGCGAAGGCAAGCCCGATGGCCCACGCTGTCACCACCACCGTCATGGGCACGAAGCGGGTCACCGTCCAGGCGAATCCCACCCCTATCAGCACGCCCACCAGGCTGCCCAGGATGGACAGGCTGAGCGCCTCCAGCAGAAACTGGGTAAGCACATCCCGGGAGCGTGCTCCTATGGCCATGCGGATCCCGATCTCCCGGGTGCGCTCGGTGACCGACACCAGCATGATGTTCATGATGCCGATGCCGCCCACCAGCAGGGAGATGGAGGCGATGGCGCCCAGCATGAACGACAGCGCACTGGCCGCGCTGGAGGCGGTCTTGGCGAGTGCCGTTAGGTTGCGTATGGAGAAGTCGTCTTCCTGTCCGGCGCTGATGTGGTGGCGCTGACGCAGCAGATTTTCCATCTCGCTTTCGGCGCGTTTCATGTCCTGGGCACTGCGGGCCTGGGCCATCATGAAACGCACGGTGCCCGGAAACTGGTCGCCGAACAGCTTGCGCTGGGCGGTGGTGACCGGAACCAGAATGGTGTCGTCCTGATCGCGTCCGTCCAGGCTCTGGCCCTTGGAGGCGAGCACGCCGATTACCTGGTAGGGCGCATTCGAGATGCGGAGGGTCTTGCCCACCGGATTGACCCCCGGGGGAAACAGATTCTTCACCACCGTCTGGCCGATCACCGCCACTCGCGCTGCCGAGCGCACATCCGCATCGTTGAATATCGTCCCGGATGCCATCTGCCAGTCCCGTATCTTGAAGTAGCTGGGCGTGGTGCCGTGCACCAGGGTGCTCCAGTTGTTGGGGCCGTAAACGATCTGAGCGGTGCCCGGCGCCACCGGGGCGACGGCACCCACCGCCGGCAGCTCCGCAATGGCATTGGCGTCGCCCAGGGTCAGGGTCGGTGTGCTGCCGGCACCGAAACGCAGGCCGCCCGAGGTGGTGGCGCCCGATAGCACGATGAACAGGTTGCTGCCCATGGATTCGATGGACTTGTTGACCATGTACTGGGCGCCCTGGCCGATGGCCATCATCAGCACCACGGCGCCCACGCCGATCACCATGCCCAGCATGGTCAGTGCGCTGCGCATGCGGTTGGCGCCCAGCGCGCGCCAGGATTCCCGGAACAGGTCGCCGATGATCACAGCATCACCCTCGCCAGCAGCTTTTCGGTGGGGCCGTCACCCTCCAGGTTGCCATCCAGGAAGCGCACCAGACGGTGCGCATAACGGGCCACGTCGGCTTCGTGGGTGACCAGCACGATGGTGATATTCTGGTCCCGGTTCAGGGCGGTGAACAGGTCCATGATCTCGTGGCTGGTGCCGGTATCCAGGTTGCCGGTGGGCTCGTCGGCCAGGATCAGGCGGGGCTCGTTGATCATCGCCCGGGCGATGGCAATGCGCTGCTGCTGCCCGCCGGAAAGTTGGTTGGGCATGTGGTGGGCGAACTGGGCCAGTCCGACCCGTTCCAGCAATGCCAGCGCCCGCCGGCGCCGCTCGCTGCGGCTGACACCGGCATACAGCAGGGGCAATGCCACGTTGTCCTCGGCGCTCACCCGGGCCAGCAGATTGAAGCCCTGGAACACGAAGCCTATGGCCAGGTTGCGCACTTCCGCGAGACGATTGGCGTTGAGGGTGGCCACGTTCTGGCCGTCCAGCCAGTAATCGCCGGAGGTCGGTGTGTCCAGGCAACCCACGATGTTCATGAAAGTGGATTTGCCGGAGCCGGACGGGCCCATGATGGCGACGAATTCGCCCCGATCGATGCGCAGGTCGATGCCTTTGAGCACATGCACGGGTCCGGCACCCGTGATGTAATCCTTGTAGAGGTTCTCGATCCGGATCAGCGGTTCGTTCATCAGAATGCACGGAAGCGGAAGTGGCCGGGCGGCTTCCCGTCGCCCGCCGGCGCGAGGTCTTCCACCACCACGTGGTCGCCGGCCTTGAGATTGCCGCTGGCAATTTCGGTGTATTGATTGTTGGCGATACCGATGGTGACCGGCACGGGAACCAGCTTGTTATTCTCCACGCGGTACAGCGTGCGCGCGTTGGGGTGCTGGCTGTTGGGCAGCGCTTCGGCGGCGCCCTGGGGGTGGAAACGCAGTGCCGAATTCGGAACGCGAAGCACATCGTCGCGCCGGTCGATCACCACGGTGACGTAGGCGGTCATGCCCGGCAGCAGAACGCCCTCGGGGTTGTTCACGTTCACCACCACGTCGTAGGTCACCACGTTCTGCTGGATGGTGGGGTTGAGCCGGATCTGGCGCACCGATCCGTGGAAGGTGCGGTCGGGATAGGCGTCCACGGTGAAAGTCACCTTCTGGCCCACCTTCACGCCTCCCACGTCCGCTTCGGCCATGGATGTGTCGATCTGCATGTGGGTCAGATCCTGGGCGATCTGGAACAGGGTCGGCGTCTGGAAGCTGGCCGCCACCGTTTGTCCGATATCGATGTTGCGCGACACCACCACGCCCGACACCGGCGAGCGGATCACCGTGTAGCCGAGATTGGTCCGGTCGCGCTGAATCTGCGCCTCGGCGCTGGCTACCTTGGCGCGAGCGTCGGCCAGGGCCTGGTTGGTGGTGTCCACATCGGATTTGGCGATGTAACCCTTGGCGAACAGCTCCCGGTTGCGGCGCGCGTTGATCTCGGCCAGCTTGAGCGTGGAGCGGGCGCTGGCCAGGGTGGCCTGATCCTGCTTGAGTTGGGCCTCGAACAGGGACGGATCCAGCTTGGCGAGAATCTGGCCCTTCTTGACGTGATCGTTGAAGTCGGCGTTGAGCTCCCGGACGGTACCGGATACCTGGGTGCCCACGTTCACCAGGGTGACCGGATTGAGGGTGCCGTTGGCCGATACGGTCTTGATGATGTTGCCCCGGTCCAGGGCCACGGTACGGAAACGGGCGGCGGTAGGCTCGCTGGAACGGTGGCGCCAGTAATAGACGCCAGCGCCGATCAGTCCGAGCACGATGAGCCAGACCAGCAGGTTGCGCCAGGTTCGGGCCTTGGGAGTCATGGACGGGGGGTTCCTATGGTTGGCCGGCCGGCGGCCCGGCCGTGCCATTGGGCTGCAGCCGGCCCATCGCCTGAGCGAGAGCGGCGCGGCTGGAATACCAGTTGTACTGGGCCTGCACATGCTGCAACCGGGCATTGGCGAGGCTGGCCTCAGCGTTGAGCAGATCCAGAATGCTGCCGACACCGGCCTTGTACCGTCCCAGCGCAACCTTTTCCGCCTCGGTGGCGCTGGCCAGCAGGTCGATGCTGCTGCTGTAGGTGTCGCGTGCCGTGCGCAGGTTCTGGTAGGCCTGCCACACGTCCAGGGTCACCTGTTGCTCGAGCTTGTCGCGGGCCGCCTTCTGGGAGGCCAGCTGCTCCTGGGCGGCGTGCACCCGGTAGGTGTCGCCGAAGCCGGTGAACAGCGGCACGTTCACGGACAGCCCCACCGCCCAGTCTCGGCTGGTGTTGACGACGCTGGAATAGTTGTAACCGTCGCTGGCAAACAGATTGAAGGTCGGCATGCCGTTGGCCTTGGCCTGGCGCACGCTGGCGGCGGACGCTTTCACCTGGGCCTCGGCGGCGGCCAAATCGGGCCGCGCCTGTTTGGCGGCCTCGATGAGGCGCTGCACGTTGCGGGTCTCGCCGGTGCTGGGTACGCGCAAAGCCGGCGGTGCCAGCCGGATTGCCGTGTCCGCGTCGAAGCCCAGCGCGTTGGCCAGATTGCCCGCGGCGATGCGCACCTGGCCTTCGGCCTTCTGGCGGTTCAGCACCGCCTGGGACCAGGCGGTGCGGGCCTGCAGCACGTCGGACAGCGCGGCCGATCCCACCTTCCGACGGAAGAGGGCGGCGTCGTAGGCCTCTTTGGTGGATTTCTCCGAGGCGACGGCGGCCTGAGCGGCCTGCTCCGAGGCGAAGGTCTGGTAGTAGGCCTGCACGGCGGCCAGCATGACGCTCTGCAGGGTGGCGTTCTGGGTCCAGTCGGCGGCCAGCAGGGATTCCCGGGCGTTGCTCACGGCGGCGCTGCGGGCACCGAAATCGAACAGCAGATAATTGATGGTGATCGTCGGGTTGAACTGGTTCTGTACCGGAATCTGGAAGAAGCCCCCGCTGCCCGCGGTGGAATGACTGCGCGAGGCGTTCCCGCTGATGGTCAGGCTGGGCAGGTACTGGGACTTGCTGGCGCCCAGCTGGGCCGCCTGCGCGCGGGCATTGGCCCAGGCCTGACGCGTTTGAGGGTTGGCGCACAAGGCGCGATTGACCACCTGCTCCAGGTCCCAGGCCCGGCCCGCCGGCGGTTGCGTCGCACATGCCGATGGCGCGGTGGCTGCATTCCAGGGGGTTGCATGATCCGGGGCGGTGAGGGCATGGGTGTCGAACGGATCGCCCAGATTAAGGGAACCCGCGCGGGCAGCACCAACGGGCAAGGCAGCAGCCAGTGCCAGGGCCCACAGCCACGCCAGGGCGGCTCGCTGCACGGTCCTGCGCAGGCGGCGCGAACGGAGGTTGACGCGAACCGGGTTCACTGGAGCAATTGACTTACCGCTTGGAGGGAAAAACCGACCGCAGGGCGATCGCGCTTCTGGATAAGCCGGGCGCCCACCGCGTCGGGCGGCGATAACCGCCCTTGCCGGCCCGCTGAGGCGGGGACGAAAGTCGTGCAACGCAATCGTACTGGTATCACCATGTGCTGAGACACTCCCAGAGCGCGGAAGTTGCGGCGCCGTCGGTGCCGGCTTGCCGATACGAATTTTGCCACACTGGGGGCGTTCTGGGTGGGGATTTACCTACCTTTACAGTGACTGCCGCACGCCGCCTCGTGGGACGGCGTCCGGTGCAGCGCTGCAATAGCAGCGGCCGGTGCGTCCGGGAGGAAGGGGCCCATGAGCAAGCGCATCACCGTCATTCAGGGTCACCCGGATCCGGCCCCAACCCATTTCGGCCATGCCTTGGCGGACGCCTACGTACGGGGTGCAGAACAGGCCGGCCATGAGGTGATACGCATCGCAGTGGCGCCAATGAACCTGCCGCTACTGAGGGACAAACAGGAATGGGAGAAGGGGTCCGTACCGCCGCCGGTCCGGGCGGCCCAGCAAGCCATTGGACGGGCAGATCATCTGGTGCTGGTGTACCCACTGTGGCTCGGCACCATGCCGGCGGTGCTCAAAGGGTTTCTGGAGCAGGTCCTGCGCCCCGGCTTCGCGGTCGGCGAGCCCGAATCCGGGCGACCGGGGAAGCGGCTGCTTGCCGGCCGCAGCGCCCGTATCGTCGTCACCATGGGCATGCCGGCCCTGTTCTACCGCTGGTTCTTTCGGGCACACAGTCTGAAGAGCCTGGAGCGCAACATACTCGGCTTCTGTGGCGTCGGCCCCATCAGGGCGAGCCTCGTGGGCATGGTGGAAACGGCCGACGACAGCCGGCGCACGCGCTGGCTCGCTCGCATGGAAGCCCTGGGCCGCCGTGCCCGGTGACAGCCACCGCCGGTGACCGGGGAGCCGAAGGCCTGGCTTTGTCGACAGACGGGTTGGGACAGCCCGGTTTTTGGCCTAATATCGCGCTCGGCGACAGCGCTTGCCGCTGTTCGGTTCGGATTGCAGGGGAATGCCATGATCGACAAGCTGGTCAGCGCACTGGCGGGTACCGTCATTGCCACCATCTCGCACCTCCAATACGGCGGCATTGTGCTGTTCATGGCCATCGAAAGCGCCTGCATTCCGGTGCCTTCGGAAATCATCATGCCGTTTTCCGGCTATCTGGTGTTCACCGGCGAGATGCGGCTGTGGGCGGTCGCGCTGGCAGGTGCAGTGGGATGTGTCATCGGTTCCCTGGTGGCGTACGCATTAGGCGCCTGGGGCGGGCGGCCGTTGATCGAACGATACGGGCGCTATGTGCTGATTTCCCATCGGGACCTGGATCTCGCCGAACGCTGGTTCGACCGCTACGGCGACATCACCATCTTCATCGGACGACTGCTGCCGGTGGTGCGCACGTTCATCGCTTTTCCGGCCGGCGTCGCCCGTATGCCGCTATGGCGCTTCAACCTGTATACGTTCCTGGGGTCGTTGATCTGGTGCTGGGCGCTGGCGTGGATCGGCCTCAAGCTGGGCGCCCATTGGAATACCCTGGGGGTGTATTTCCATCGCTTCGATGCGGCGATCGGTGCGGTGCTTCTGGTGGCGCTGGGTTGGTACGTGTGGCGCCACCTGAGCCAGCGGAGCGACGCTTGAGGGGTCAGTGACTGTCGCTGGTCGAATAGGTGCTGCGCTCGGAAGCTGCCGGCTGCTGCTCCTCGGTGTCGGTCGGTCCGGTGGTCGGCTCGGGCTCGCGCCAAGGCGATTCCAGCCATTCCATGATGCTCAACCAGCAGTTCATGTCCCGTTCGTCCCGCTGGCGGGACAATTCGTGGACGCCGATGCCGGTCTGGGCGGCGGTCACATAGTTCTGGGTTTCGCGTACCTGGCCCACCAGGGGGATGTCCAGCGTGGCCAGGAAGCGCTCCAGGGCCTGAAAGGCCCGGGTATTGCTTTTCACCCGATTGGAAATGATGCCCACGCGGGTGTTGCGTGTGCGCAGCTTTCCCACCAGCAGCAGGTCGCGGATGAAATCCGCGGTGGCGCTGATGTCCATGGGCGAGGGCAGCACCGGCACCAGAATGGCGTCCACGCCCTCGATGCGTTCCAGGATCTGCATGCGCTCCAGCCCGGCGGGGGTGTCGTGGACGATGCGTTGGGTGCCGGCGGGGACCCGCAACTGCCAGCTGCGCGTCACTCCACCGTGGGGATCTCCGTGGGCGGCGACGCCGTGGACTGCCGGCAGCGCGCCGGCGCGGGCGCGCAGCCAGCGCAGGCTGGCGCCCAGGGGGTCGTAGTCGAACAGGGCGGCGTTGAGGCCCGCGACGGCATAGCGGCTGGCCAGATTGGTCGCCACTGTGGTCTTGCCGCAGCCGCCCTTCGGATTCATGACCGCGATGCGCCGGACCGCGCCGAAGCTCGCCGGGGAAGGGGAACCGGTCTGGGATGGAGGATTCATCCGCTGGAAACCCACAAAAGACATATGCGGTCCTTGGCCACCGCACGACGCCACATTAGCAGATTATGGCCGGCGGTCCCATCGGTCGTGACAACAGGGTCAACCCGCATACGGCACCAGCCGTCGCCGGCGGGCGCCCTATCCGGGTTCCGGATGCTGATGCAATATACAGTTTAGCGGTCCATCTGCCGGTTTTCTAAAGGGTGGCCGGCCGTCCACAGGTCCGCGGCCCGGCGCATCGGACGTGGCGGCCGAGCGCGCGTCGTCGTCGGTTGGGCGTCGGCCGATGGAAGCCGGTCTGCGACCGGTGGTTGGAGATGGTCGGGCCTCGCTCCGTCGAACCAGCGGGATCCGGCCCATGCGCCGGGGGGATCGGGACAGATGACGCACCGTTGCAGTTGGGCCCAGGGCAGCCCCCTGGAGACCGCCTATCACGATACCGAATGGGGCATACCGTCTTTCGACGATCGCTACCTTTTCGAACTGCTCACCCTGGAAGGTGCCCAGGCCGGCTTGAGCTGGCGCACCATATTGAACAAGCGGTCGAATTATCGGCATGCGTTTGCGGACTTCCAGGCGCCGAAGGTAGCTCGCTTCGACCAGCAGCGCGTGGAGTCCCTGCTTCAGGACGCAGGCATCGTTCGTCACCGCGGCAAGATCGAGTCGACCATCAACAACGCCCGGCGGATCCTGGAGGTGGTGGACGAATTCGGCAGCCTGTCCGACTATCTTTGGCAGTTCGTGGACGGCAAGCCGGTCCGCAACCGCTGGCGGTCGTACCGGGACGCGCCCAGCGAAAGCTCACATTCCAGGATCATGAGCCGGGAGCTGCGCAAACGGGGTTTCCGCTTTATAGGGCCGACCACCTGTTATGCGTTCATGCAGGCCGTAGGGATGGTCAACGACCACGAAGTGCGTTGTTTCCGATACCGGCAGGTGGGCGAGGGCTGACGCGCGCGCGTTTCGGTGATCGCCCGGCGGATTTCCGGTGTTCAGCGACCGAATGCCGCCGCCACCAGCTTGTGCGCCACCTTGTAGCTGTCGTCCCGCAACAGGGGGATATCGCGCTCGGTTCGGTAGCTCACGTAGGACAAGGTGGCGCCATCGCTCACCCGCACGAAGCGAATGGCTGCGGTGGTCACCGGATAGCCCGAAAATCCCCGTAGCTGGTCCATCAGTCGGTTGGTGCTGGGCGGACCGGTCACCTGACCGACCACGATAGTATCGGCTTTCATCGCCGTACCCAGGGCCATCAGCTTGGCCAATGGCGTGTCCGGGCCGAAGTGGGAAGTTTGCAGTCCGCGGGCCTGCAGCACACCGTCCACCCGGGAACGGTCCAGCAGGCTGGCGCCGCTGTTCAGCAATTCATAGCTGACCCGGTCGGCGAACACGTTGCCGTTGGTGCCGTCGAAGGGGAGCACGGCGGTGGCCCCCAATTCCCCCGCATGCAGAACTTTGGTGACTTGGGCCACTCTCGGCGAACAGCCGACCAGCAGCATAGCGGTGCACAGCAGGGCGAACAGGCGTCCCATGGCAGTAGTCCCCGTCAGTCGTTTCCGTCATTAAATGTAAACCATGCCGTCGGTTGCCGGCATCCTATTTCCGGCGCCGGTGCCTCGATCCGGCGAGTGCCCGGTTTGCGCGGTCAGGGGACCGTCGCGGGGTCCCGCAGGAATCGGTGGGCCAGGCTCTGCGCATGCAGGCGCTGGCGGTGCTGCAGTTGGCGTGCGGCCCGTACCAGGGCGGCGTCGGCTTGCCGGTAGTCCCGTTCCCGCGCAGCCAGCAGCAGGGCATAGCCCAACTGGCGGTCCGGACGCGTGCCTCGACCTTCTGTGTAGGCCCGTCCCAGTTCGTACAGGGCCATAGGCAGGCCGGTGCGTGCCGACCGGCGCCACCATGCGTAGGCGGCGCGGGAGTCCTGCGGCAGACCGTTCCCGCGTTCGAAGGCGGAACCCAGCAACGCCTGTCCCAGGGGCTCGCCGCTCGCGGCGGCCTGCAGGTACCAATGCGCGGCCTTGTCGGCGTTGCCACTGTGGGCATAGTGGACCCCCAACCAGGTCTGGGCGACCGGGTCGTGTTCCGCACCCCGTTCCAGGGCTGCAAGTGCCTTGGGGTCACCGTGGTCGGCCCGGTGCGCAAGCGCTCGCCAGTGACGGAATGCCTGCGTCGCTCGAAAACGTGTCGGCGGCAGCGCCTTAGGCGGCCGGTTCGCGGTGCCCTTCAGGACGCCGGCCCTCAGCGCCGCCGCCCGTACATTCAACAGGCCCCAGCCGTAGTGGGCGTCCCATCCGGGGTTCGGGGCCTGTGCAGTGGCACTGCCCCTTAGCAGCGTGGGTATCTCGACGGCACGGACCTTGGCGGACAGCAGCAGCGCGGCCGCGCCGGCGGCCTCCGACGCCGCGGCTGCATCGCCATGGAAGGGCGCCAGCCGGTAGCCGGGCGGCGTGGGGCTGGCAAAATGCACCATGATCCTGTCGGGGGCCACCAGCGCCGGTTGTTGCCAGCAGCGGGTGCGGGGCAGGCGTCGCTGCCGCCCGCTGGCGGTATCTTGCGCAAAGTCCTGGCACTGGGGCCCGGCGTTGGCGGAACGCTCCAGGATATAGCGGCTTCGGTAGCCGGTATGGGGATCGACCGGGTTGACCGCGATCATGTTGGGCATGGTCGCCGCAATGCCCGCCGCCCCCGGGGTGACATGGCTTAGCCGCCAGGGTCGGGTCGGGGGTGTCGGGTCAACAGCCAGCAGCTTGAATTGCAGGTGGGACGTGTCAGTGGGCGCGTTGAGGAGAATTGCGATGCGCAGCCGTTGAGGCGTCTTGCCCGGATTGGTGTATTGCACCGATTCCAGGGGGCAGGGCCCCTGGTCGCTGGCCAGCACGTCGCCCCTCAACGTCAGCAGCACCAGGGAGATTTCATTGTTGGCGACGGCACAGGCGTCGGTGGACGGGTTGTGGTTGGGGTCGTCGTTCCAGCCCAGGACGATCCGGGCCGTGGCCCCGGCCGGCAGCGTGAATTCGTTGTACGGGTCGTCGGAGTCGCCCGCCGAGGCGCCGAAATTCTGTGCGGTGTAGTCCTTGTGGCCGACATCCACCGTGGTAGAGCTGTACGCTGCCTGGTAGTAGCCGGCACCGTCGCTGCCTGCGCCGGTAAAGAACAACACGGTCGGGAAGCGGGTATGGAGCTGGCGGTAGCCGGCGGCCTTGGTGCCCGGCCAGAACAGCACTGGTTCGGGATTGACGTCATCGACGATCACCTGGGCGTGGAAACGGGTGATCAGCGCGTCGGCACAGGTCACCGCATCTCGTGCACTGCCCGCTGCACAGAAGCCCAGTTTTGCCTGCGGCGCCATGTCGTGCACCACCTGCATCATCCGGTCCCCCTGGTCCCCGGTGCCGGGTTTGACGCTCAGGGTTTCGACCTTGGGTGGCAGGATGCCCGCTTTGATCAGGTCCTGAAGGCTTCGGGCTCCCCGTGCAATGATTCCTACGGAAACCCCCTGACCGCGGAAGCCGGCGGAGTGCAGTGCCGCAACATGGAGGATATCGGTTGGGGTCGGAAAAAGGCCGCTGTCGCCCGCCGCGGCATTGGCAGTGGCCGGTACCATGACCGGCAGCGCCAAGGTCATCGCCAGCCGGCAAACCGCGGCAAGAAAGCGTCGCGGCCGGGCGCGGCGGGCGGGTCGATCTGGCGATGCCGGTAGCGTCCGGTAGGCCTTTGAACTGTTGCTGCTCGACGGGCAACGGCGGTGATACGTGGTCATGCTGCCATGGGGTCGGGGGCGGCTTAGCCGCGGAATTAGCGTCTTTTTGTATCCGATCGCGGCGCTCAGGAAAAGAACTATCGCGTCTGGCGTAAAGGTTTCGTCAAGTTGTCCTGGAATGCCAGACCATGGGCTGCTCGAGGGCGGCACAGGCCAGCAGGAACATGGCGGCATTCCATGACTGCCCGGTCATGCCGTGGGCTTCCCCTGAGCGGCCGTGAAACCACTCCCGGAACGCCCAGTCGTCGACGCCGTTGGCCTGGGCCAGTCGTGCCAATGCCCGCCCGGCCTCGCCTTGTCGACCCAATCCGCTCAGCACCATGACCCAGAATCCGCCGATGAACGGCCAGCAGCCGCCGTTGTGATACTGAAACTCGAGATTCTGCTGGTGGCGTTCCATGTAGGAGCGCCAGAGCGGGGAGTCACGGGAGATGGGTTCACAGGTGGCACGGACCGGCCAGGGCTCATCGACACCGGCCGCCGTCAGTGCATTCATGACCTGGGCCGTGCGTTGGTCGTCCGCCAGCCCGAACAGCAGGGCGAGCATGTTGCCGAACACATCGCCTTCCTCGCCCCAGAACGAGAAGTTCACGAAGCTCAGGTAGAGGTCGCGGTTTGCCGAACCACTGCGCACATAGTGGCGCAGCAAACGCAGGCGCCGGTACTCGGGCGTGTGGGCGGTGAAGGGATGGAACAGGTGATTGAAGTGGTAATGGGTTTCCTCCCGATGGGGGAGGCCGTAGAGGGTTTTGACGTAATACCATAACGCGTTGCTGTAGAGCACGAACCCGGAGCGCGGCATGATGTCCGCCCAGTCGCTGGCCTCGTCCTGGCGCAGCAGGAACAGCCGCGGGTGTTCCTGACAGCCCAGCCACAGCAGGGCGCGGTCGACCTGGGGTTGCAGCTTGTCACGCAGTTTCAGGTCCGGACGCTCCGCGTCCACATGATGCACTGCAATGAGCCACCACAGACTGGCATCCACGCAGCCGACGTACCAGAAATCCGCGTCCTCCCGGTCGGGGTCGACATACTTGGGGATCTGGCCGTTGCCTGCCTGATGGCGCGCAAGGGTCAGCAGGCTTGCGTGAGCGGCCGTCTGCAGCAACTCGTCGTCGGTGCGGATCATGGCCAGTGCGCAGATGCCGGCATCCCGCGCAAAAATGCGTGTGTAGCGCCGGTTCTCTGCGGCCGGCGTGCGGCTGGCGGCCATGATTCCGGCGGGGATGCAATTGCGCCGCAGCAGGGCGATGGACTCGAGGCGGCAGTCTTCGATCAACGGGTCGGACATGGCTCGGGATTCGGTTGCGGCGGTGCTCAGCTTAGCAGAATCCCGTATCGGGCGGTTT
>CAZNBB010000094.1:0-14567 GCA_964571225.1 uncultured Gammaproteobacteria bacterium | reverse complement strand
CATCTTCATCGTCACCACCGTCGTACTCGTATTCGGCTACCCGACGCCCGACAGAGTGCCCCCCGGCTACGTGCCGTTCCTGTGGCACGTGGGCGCGCTGATGGTCTGCGCCGGCGGCTACTGGTTCTGGTTCTTCATTCGGGTGGACGTAGCCGCGGAAGGCCACCCCTGGTATCGCATCGTTCGGGCGGACCTGTTCATCCTTTCGCTGGTGGCGACCACCACGTTCGCGTTTATCTGGTCCGGTCTGCAATGGGGTGACACCGGTGCATGGGCCACCCTGTTCTTCTCGCTGTTCGCTCTGTCCAGCACGGTATTGTTCGGGACCGTACTGTGGTCGAAATTCGCTCATATGTTCTTCAAGCCCGCGGCGGCCTTTCAGCGCCGCGTGGCCGATGCCGAGGGTTCCCGGGACAACCTGCCGCCGCCGGCCGACAAGCCCGAGCAATTCGGCTTGGGGATTCACCGTGAGCTGCCCCGGCACTATTGACGGAGCCCGCGAACGCCTGGACGACTTCGAAGCGCACGCACCGGCACCAACCCCGGAGGAAAGACATGCCAACATTCGTGTATATGACCCGCTGCGACGGCTGCGGCAACTGTGTGGATATCTGTCCATCCGACATCATGCACATCGATCCGACCTATCGGCGCGCCCTCAACATCGAGCCCAACATGTGCTGGGAATGCTACTCCTGCGTCAAGGCCTGTCCGCAGAATGCCATCGACTGTCGAGGCTATGCCGATTTTGCTCCGCTGGGTCACAGCGTTCGTGTGCGGCGAGAGGAAGAGAAAGGCACGATATCGTGGCGCATCAAGTTCCGTTACGGACGGGTGAAGGATTTCGTTTCTCCGATCACGACTCAGCCGTGGGGCGAGAAAATTCCGAGACTGGCGGAACTGCCCGATCCCAGCGAGGACGATTTGAACTCCCAGTTGCTCTGCTACGAACCGGACGCCCTGAATATCGAGAGTGGCCTGCCGGTGATTTCAAAAGATAAGTTCAAGCAGGGAGTCTACTACTAATGGGTTTCAAGACTGTATTCGATGACTGCGACATCCTGATCGTCGGCGGCGGCATGGGCGGTTGCGGAGCCGCCTTCGAAGCCCGCTACTGGGCACGCGACATGAAGATCGTCGTTGCCGAAAAGGCCAACATCGACCGCAGCGGTGCTGTCGCCCAGGGCCTGTACGCCATCAACTGCTACATGGGCATGCAGTGGGACGAAAATCAGCCCGAGGATCATGTGCGCTACGCGCGCAACGACCTGATGGGCATGGTGCGTGAGGACCTCGCCTACGACATGGCACGCCATGTGGACTCCGCAGTGCACAAGTTCGAGGAGTGGGGTCTGCCGCTGATGCGCAACCCGGAGACGGGCCGCTACCAGCGTGAAGGCAAATGGCAGATCATGATCCACGGCGAGAGCTACAAGCCGATCGTCGCGGAAGCGGCGCGCAAGTCCGTGGACCGGATCGACAACCGCATCATGGTCACCCATCTGTTGATGGACGAGAACCATCCCAACCGTGTGGGCGGCGCCATCGGCTTCAACGTGCGTACCGGTAACCTGCACGTGTACAGGGCCAAGACGGTGATCGTCGGTGCCGGCGGCGCCTCGCACATTTTCAAACCCCGTTCGGTGGGCGAAGGCATGGGACGTACCTGGTACGCACCCTGGAGCAGTGCCTCGGCCTACGCCCTGCCGATCATGGCGGGTGCGAAGATGACCCAGATGGAGAACCGCATCGTATTGTGCCGCTTCAAGGACGGTTACGGGCCGGTGGGCGCCTACTTCCTGCACCTGAAGACCTACACCCAAAACGCCTACGGGGAACAGTAAGAGGCCAATTGGTACGACGACACCAAAGCCATGGTGGGCGAGTATATCGATCACCATCCGACTCCGACCTGTCTTCGCAACCATGCCTTCTTGCGGGAAGTCGCGGCCGGCCGCGGACCGATCCACATGGTCACCACCGAGGCCTTCCAGGACCCGCACAAGGAAACCGTGGGCTGGGAGAACTTTCTCGGCATGACGGTCAGCCAGGCGGTGGTCTGGGCCTCGCAGGATATCGATCCGAAGTACATCAATCCGGAGCTGACCACCTCGGAGCCGTATGTCATGGGTTCCCACGCCACCTGCTCGGGGGCATGGGCCAGCGGGCCAGAGGACATCTCCCCCAGCGAATATTACTGGGGTTACAACCGGATGATGACCGTCGAAGGCCTGTTCGGGGCCGGCGACGCGCTCGGCGGCACGGCCCACGCCTTTTCTTCGGGATCGTTCACCGAGGGTCGTCTCGCCGCCAAGGCGGCGGTCAAGTTCATCAGGGACCACGCCAAGGACAGGGTCAACGTTTCGGACAAGCAGATCGAAGACAAGAAAAAGGAAATATACAAACCCCTGGAAAACTACCAGGTGGGCCGCAACGAAATCGTCGCCGGCACGGTATCGCCAAGCTATCTCCTGCCGATTCACGGTCTGCAGCGACTCGAAAAGATCATGGACGAATACGTCGGGGGCATCGGCGTCAACTACATGACCAACGAGCCACTACTGAAGTTCGGGCTGGAAAAGCTGCGAATCCTGCAAGAGGACCTGGAGCATATCGGCGCGGAGGACTTGCACCAGCTGCAACGGGCCTGGGAGCTGAAACACCGTGCCATCGCTTCGGAGTGCGTGACGCAACACACCCTCTTCCGGAAGGAAACACGGTGGCCCGGCTATTACTATCGAGGGGACTATTTGAAGCTGGACGATGAGAATTGGCATGCCCTGACAGTATCGCGGCGCAACCCCGAGTCGGGCGAGTGGGAACTGGAAAAGGCGCCCGTCTATCACATCATCGACTGAGCAGTGCCCGCAGTGCGGGTCCGTTCCGCACTGCGGGCTTTCTTTTTCGAAAGAGACCGCATCATGAGCAGTGTCGTACCCGACGCCTCCGGCTCAGCATCGGAGGAACCGTCCTGGCCACAGGCCGCATACGCAGCCGAACTGAAGGCCGCCTGCCAATCTCTGGGGGCTGATGAGTCGGACCTCCAGCACTTGCTCGCCCCACTTCAAGAGGCGCAGGTTCCTCTCCAGCAACTGTATGGCCTGCTCAAGCAATCCTGGTCACGGCTGAAAGCGCTGCGCGAAAGTCAGGCCGACTTGGCGGAATTCGCAAGCGAACATCCGGAAACCGTCCGGCTCGTAAAGCAGGGCTTCGAAGCGCTGCAACGCGGCGAAGCGTTTTCCCTTGAGCAGAGCGACAGGTTATTCGAACGAGCCTGCGAGCTCAGCCACACACGCGAGGTCGCCGCCCGGGTTCGGTCGCTCCAGGCTGAGATTGCGGCGATCCAACTGGATTATCATCGTGCCGCTGAGCTGTCCTTGCAGGCGGCGCTGACGCCCGGGCTGGACGCAGCGCTGCAATGGCGGTACCAGTTCCAACGGGCCCTGGCCCTTGAAGAGCAGGGTCTTGGCTTCATGGACGAGGCCGCGCTCGAAGAGACGGTCGGGCTCTACGAGACCCGGGTGCTTGCGCTGGCATCGCGGGAGCAACGGCCGGATGACTGGGCCGCGACCCAGCACCATCTCGGCGATGCTCTCGGCGCCCTGGGCCAGCGCCAGCGGGGTACCCGGTTGTTGGAAAGAGCAATAGAGGCGTTCGAGAACGCCCTCTCCGTGGAGAGCGGCGAACGCGACCCGGCGGACTGGGCCGCCACCTATAATAGTCTCGGCAATACGCTTGGCATACTGGCACAGCGCCACGCCGATACCGAGATGCTGGAACGCTCGGTGAGCGCTTTCGAGTCAGCCCTGGAGGTTCGGACGCGTGAATGCGAGCCGCAGGACTGGGCAGTCACCCAGAACAACTATGCGGCTGCGTTGCTCACCCTCGGCCAGCGTAAGCAGGACAAGACGATACTGAAGCGGGCCTCCGACGCCTACAAGAAGGTGCTACAGGTGTGGACCCGTGAGCGTGGTCCACTGGACTGGGCAGCGACCATGGATAATCTGGGCACGGCTCTGCGCCTGCTGGGCGAACACCGCAAGGGCCCCCGCACGCTTGAGCAGTCTGTCGCAGCATACCGCAGTGCGCTCTCCGAAAGGACCCGCGACCGGGTGCCCCGGGAGTGGGCCATGACGCAGAACAATCTCGGTGCGGCCCTGCACAGACTCGGGATGCGCGCGGAAGACCCTCAACACCTGGAATCCGCTATCGATGCCTACGAGAACGCCCTCAAGGAACTGACACGCGAGCGGGGATGGCTGGCATGGGCAATGACCAGGGCCAACCTGGCCGCCGCCCGCAAGGCACTGGCGGAGCTGTCCGGTGAGATTGACCTCGTGCGTGCGGCGCTGTCCGACCTTCAGGCGGTCGCCGGCGTGTTCCGCGATGCGAGCCATGCCCAGTACTATGAGCTGGTCACGGAGCAGATTGCGCTGCTGAGGAAACTGGAGCAGCGGATCCAGCATGCGGAACGTGCGTAAGCCTCGCACCTGGCTTGCCCTCGCCGTCTCCCCGGCTCGCTGGAACGCACCCGTGGCTGCCGCTGCTTTCCACAGCCAAGATGATCCCAAGCGACTGATTATATTAAGCGTTGGTCAACTCATTTCAAGATAATCCGACACCACGCCGCTAACGCCTGAACGCAAACACAACTTTGGCGGTTATGAAGGCGGCCCCACAAGAACAGAGCAACAAGGGCAGCCGCAACCTCGCCGATTCCGCCGGACGCCCGCCCGCAAGGCGTGGGCGTCCTTTGTCGGGTCTGCGCGGCCGGCTACTGATCCTTATTGTCCTGACGCTGCTGCCGGCGTTCGGCATTGTGTTGTATACCGGTCACAGTGAGCGCCTGGCCGCCCAGCACGACGCCGAACGTCATGCCCTTGCGTTGACCCTGGAAGCGGCGGCCGATCAGGCCCGGCTGATCGACGACGCACGCAGTGTCCTGTCGGTGCTTGCGGAAATGCCCGCAATGGATCGTCCCGGGCTTTCCTGCCCTCAGTTTCTCCGTCACTACGTTTTCAAACAGCCGCGCCTGGCCAACATCGGCGCGATCGATGCCTCCGGGCACATCATCTGCAGTGCGGCAAACAGTGCCGCCGGCAGACTGGACGTGTCCGACCGTCCGTATTTTCAACGGGCCGTCGCCGGACGCCGGTTCGCGCTGGGCGATTACCAGGTGGGTCGTATTACGGGCGAACCCGTTCTGGTGGCCGCCTACCCGATCCTGGACCGCAGCGGCAACGTACGGCGCATCCTGTTCGCTGCCATGCGCCTGAACTGGCTGAACACGCTGGCAGCTCGGGCCCACCTGCCGGCCGGATCGGTGTTTACGCTTCTCGATTCCCATGGGCGTGTACTGGCGCGGTATTCCGACGGGCATCGCCCGCTCGGACGCCGGACGTTGCCAGCCGCCGCTTTACGCCAGCTCGCCCCTGGACACAGTCCCTGGGCGGGACGCAAAACAATCCAGGGCCGGGACTGGCTCGTCACCTACGCCGGCCTCGGTGGCAGCCCGGCGCTTCAGGGGCTGCATGCGGCCGTGGCCATACCGACGGCCGTGGCTTTCGCCGCCGCCAATCACGCCATGTACCGAAACCTCGCACTGCTCACAGGCCTGGGGCTGATAACCCTTGCCCTGGCCTGGTTCGGTGGCGACGTATTGATCCTGAGCCCCGTCCGGCGCCTGGTCCGCGTAACCCATCGCATCGCCGGCGGGGATCTGCACGCGCGCACCGGTCTCGTTGCTGGGCCCGAAGAAATCGTGACCCTGGGCCATGCCCTGGACGACATGGCGGCGTCCCTGCAGCAACGTGACAGGGAGCATCAGGTCCAGAACGAACGCATCGCGCGCCTGAACCGGATCTACCAGGTACTCAGTGCCATCAACGGCGCCATCATCCGCATCAGGGACCGGGACCAGCTGCTGCAGGAAGCCTGCCGAATTGCAGTGGAACTGGGTCACTTCCGGTTCGCCTGGGTCGGGCTTATAGAGCCCGACCGCCACAGCCTGCGAGCCGCTGCCCACGCCGGCGACGCCCGCGAGTTCATTCAGGGGGTGCGGGTCACACAGAATCCGGACGAGCCCGAAGGACGCGGGTTGATGGGCACGGCCATACGCGCCGGGACGCACACCGTGTCCAATGCCACCCAGGACGATCCGCGGCTGCTCGCATGGCGGCAGGACTTCGTCCGGCTGGGAATTCAATCGGCGGCCGCCTTTCCCCTGCGCAATCAGCACCGGGTGGTCGGAGCGCTGGCGCTGTACACCGACGAGCCGGATTTCTTTGACGATCGGGAGATCGCGCTCCTCGACGAGCTGGCGGCGGATACCTCACTCGGACTTGAGCATATCGAGAAGGATCGCCAGCTCAACTACCTCGCCTATTGGGATCCGCTCACCAATCTCCCCAACCGCAGCCTGTTCGAGGACCGTCTGGGGCAGAGCCTGCGCCGCGCAGAACGAGCCGGCACCCGGGTCGTGGTGCTGCTCATCGACATCGCACACTTTGCCCGCATCAACGATACCAAGGGACGGGCCGCCGGTGACCGTGTGCTGCAGGCAATTGCCGGGCGTCTCGGCGCCGTGGTCCGCGATAGCGACTCCCTGGGCGATCTGGGCAGTCAGGCAGCGCGCCTCGGCAGCCACGAATTCGGCCTGGTGCTCGACCAGATCGCAGACCCTGCCATAGCGCAAGCCGTTGCCGAACGCATCAGCCACCGTCTGGTCGAGCCGGTGGTGGTCGACGACGAGCAGATCGCCATCACGCCTCTGATGGGCGCAGCGGTATTTCCCGAGGACGGCAGGCAGCCCGAGGAGCTGGTGCACAAGGCCCAGTTCGCGGTCCACAGCCGCCGCGAAGAGAATGACAGCCGCCTCGCGTTCTATTCGCCAGCCAAGGACACGGCGGCGAAAGCCCGCTACGCCCTGGAAAGCGACCTGCGGCGGGCGGTGGAGCAGGAAGAATTCTATCTCGAATACCAACCCCGCGTGGATGCGCGCACCGGATGCCTTGTGGGTGCCGAAGCCCTGCTGCGGTGGAATCGACCGAACCACGGCCGGGTGCCGCCGGACCAGTTTGTGCCGGTGCTGGAAGAGACGGGACTGATCGATCAGGTCGGGGAATGGGTCGCCCGTACCGCCTTCGCCCAGCGTCTGGCGTGGAACGGTGTGGTCTCCGACAGCTTTGTGATGTCGGTCAACGCCTCCAGTCATGAGCTGCGCGCACCGGACTATGTCAGCCGAATGCATCAGCTCGTGCAAACGAGCGCTGTGCGCCCCGGGTGGCTGGAAATCGAAATTACGGAAACAGGGTTGGTGGAAACCGGCAATACCACCCTGGAGATGCTTTCCGCCTTGAAAGGGCTCGGCCTGCGCCTGTCCGTCGACGACTTCGGCACCGGCTACTCGTCGCTGAGCTATCTGCGCCAGTTCCCGGTGGACACGCTAAAAATCGACCAGAGCTTCGTGCGAGACATTGCTCGCCACGACGAGGCGATGTCTATCGTACGCTCCATCATGGCGCTCGCCCGGGGCCTGAAGCTCGCCGTGGTCGCCGAGGGCGTGGAAACCGAAGAGCAGTGCCACATGCTCGCGGCGGAAGGCTGTCACGAGATGCAGGGCTATCTGTTCAGTCGCCCCATTTCGGCCGGCGAGTTCGAAGCACTGGCCAAGAAGGATCCGCCATTCGAGCCCTGACGGACCACCGCTTGAGTTCAAGCACAGGTAGCGCCGCAGGAGTCGGTGCGGCCAGCCACAAATGGGTAGCGGCCGCCGCTGGGCCCTGCCATCGCCTTGGGCTAAATGCACCGACATGCTCTAAGCTATTGTTGAGGCGGGCTTATCTCGCGTCAGTACGAGCAGTACCACTTGTTGGGCATAGGTTATTATTGTATAAAGTGCGTGAGGTCCTTCAGGGGTGATACAGAACGACGCCCGCTGCTACCGGTGTGTCGATGGAATAGCAGCGCCGCTTCAAATACGCCATGCTCCCCGCCAATTGTCATCTCCCGCCTGGGACTGCCACCTTTTACGTCACCACCGACACCCGTGCCGCCAACGAGGGCGGACCCGCTCTGCGTCGGTGGCGACCATTGGTCAATGACGGAACGCCCGGGGCTGCTCTAGCGGACGCCCGTCCGATCCGCCGAGTATTCACTGCCAAGGGGTACTGAAACAATGAAATGCACACTTGCGTCGATCGCGCTCCTGCTCGTTGCCGGCTCGGCCTGGGCGGACGGCGCCCTACAGGTATCGGGCGCCTGGATACGGCACATGCCGGCAGGGATCCCGTCGGCAGGCTATTTCACCCTCAAGAATGAGGGGCAGGATACCCGCTACCTGGTGGGCGCCGAATGCGCCGCCTTCGGCAATACCATGCTGCATCGCAGCGTGGAAACCAATGGCGTATCGCGAATGCTGCACGTGGACGAGGTAAAGGTGGCAGCCGGTGGGGAGATCAAGTTTGCGCCCGGCGGCTATCACGTGATGTTCATGATGCCGAAAGAGACACTCAAGCTCGGGGAACGGGTGCCCGTCACCCTGAAGTTCAAGAACGGGCAGCAGATCACGGCCGACTTCACGGTACGTTCGCCGGCCTCCGAATAACCGCTTCGGCACGCCCACCCCGCACCGCGAAGAGGATTTCATGGGACAAGTACCGCGTCTCGCGTTCGTCGCGCTTATGTTGGCGTTCGTAGGTTCCACCGCAGGCTGCGGAAAACCTGCCGCGCACTTCGCACTATCCGATGTCACCGGGCAACTGCCGCCATTGCAGTTCCAGCTCAAGGACAGCTCCGGCAAACAACGCACGGCAGCCGACTACCGGGGCAAGGTGGTCATGCTGTTCTTCGGCTACACCCACTGTCCGGACGTATGCCCCACTACTTTGCTGCACCTGGCCCACGTCTTGAAGGAACTGGGCCCCAATGCCAAACACGTGGCAATGCTGTTCGTGACGGTGGATCCCGAACACGACACAGCGGACAAGCTCGCCGCCTACACCGCCGTCTTCGACTCACGCATCGTCGGCCTGCGCGCCGTTGGCAAGCCACTGGCAGCGCTGGAAAAACGTTACCACGTCTACGTGCATAAGGTGGTCAAGCCCAACGGCAGCTACCGCATCGACCACACCGCTTCGATTTATATCTTCGACCAGAAGGGTGAGGCCCGCTTGCTGGCAAGCGGTAGCGATTCGCTGAAAGTGATCGCGCAGGACGTGACCAAGCTTGTCAATGGCGCCTGAGGGGCGGCATACGCCGACCGGCTGCCAGTCAGTCCATTGAACTTCATCCGATGCCGACCATGGTTTCCGACGGCCGTCTCATCACAATGAACGAACAATCGGTCGACTGAGGTCTGGCGTCAGCGGGCTTGTCCTGTCGCCGTTGCCCATACTGGTCAATCGCTGCCCGGGATAGGGACCCGCCGGGCGCGCTGCCAGCGCTGAACTCCTCCGGCCCGTGACTTAGCGGCGCACCTCCCTGGAAGCCGAGTACCCATACCAAACCGTTCCTTGAGTCGCCTTTCAAGGCGCACCGCAACAGACCGCCATCCCCGTAGCATACTCATTTTCTCCCTTGACAAAGCCGTTGAACGCGGCATGTCTGTAAAGCACTATGCGGGCCTAAAGTTCCGTCCCATCCGGTCGCCAACCGGCGTGCACGGGTGCCCGTCGCCAGCCCCGCAAGCCAACAATTGCCCCGCCAATCCAATGGGATCATGAGTAGGTCACCCACATGAGAATGAATTTTCACAGCATTGCCAGTCGCACCTTCGGTGCGTTTATCGTTGCGTCCACTTTGTTTGTCATCGCGCTCGGGTGGTCCCTGTGGGGGCTGCACGACACCATCACGAGTGTTGACCGACTGGAAACCCACACCAACGCCAGGGTACAAGCCCTGTCGCAGATGTATCAATCCGGCCTGCTCTCGGGGATCGCCACCCGCAACAAGGTCTTCAACCCGTCTCTGACCCTGCCTGCGAAGGTGGTAGCCCGCTCCAACCACGAGTTCGAGGCGGCGTTGGCCCGGGTACGCACGCTCCTGCCGACCGACGATACCGAGACACGCACTGCGTTGGATGACATCGCCGGCCAGTGGCAGAAGGTCAAGGCGACCCGCAATCAGGTCATGCAGCTCGCCGACCAGAAAGCAACCGGCAAAGCAGCGGACCTGCTCGCCCATGTGGAAAATCCCGCTTGGCGCACCATACGGATTCACCTCGACACCATTCTTCGCCATCAGCACGCATTGGCGGCGGCTAGCCACACCCGCCTGATCGCCACCGGCGACCGCGTCGAGCGCAACAGCGTCGTCATTGGTGCCGCCGCGTTGCTGGTCGGTCTGGTCCTGGTGTCGCTGGTCACCGGCGGCGTGGCCCGCGGTTTGAGCACTGCCGTTGCACGCATGCGCGGCATCGCCGAAGGCGACGGGGACCTCACCCACCGACTGGACGATTCGGGCAAGGACGAGCTGGCCGCGCTGGCCGCCGCCTTCAACGCCTTCGTTGCCAAGATTCACAGCCTGGTTACCCGCGGCCAGGCCTCGGCTACCCAACTTGCTGCGGCAGCGGAAGAAATGTCCACTATCGCCGCCCAGTCCCGCGAGGGTGTGCAGCACCAGCACAGCGAGACCGACAGTGTGGCCACCGCGGTCAATGAGATGGCCGCAACCGTGCAGGAAGTCGCACGCAACACCGCAGAGGCTGCCAGCGCCGCTCGCACCGCGGACTCCGAGGCAAACGACGGCCGCCGGGCCGTCCAGCAGACCATCGCGAGCGTGCAGGATCTGGCTGGCGAGATGGCCTCGGCCGCTCAGGTCATCGCCCAGCTCGACAAGGACAGCGAAGCCATTGGAACCGTATTGGACGTCATCCAGGGCATCGCGGAACAGACCAACCTGCTGGCGCTCAATGCGGCCATCGAGGCGGCTCGCGCCGGCGAGCAGGGGCGCGGGTTCGCCGTCGTGGCTGCGGAGGTGCGCAGCCTGGCCAACCGAACCCAGCAATCCACCCAGGAAATTCAGGAGATGATCGGCCGATTGCAGCAGCAGGCCCGCCAATCCGTGCAGGTCATGCAAACCAGCCAACAGATGACGTCGGCCACCTCTGAATCGGCCTCCGCCGCCGGCAGCAAGCTGACCGCCATCGCCAAGGGCGTCGCGCACATCTCCGACATGAACACCCAGATCGCCTCCGCAGCCGAAGAGCAGAGCGCCGTTGCCGAGGAGATCAGCCGCAACGTGGTACGCATCAAGGAGATCTCTGCGGACGCGGCCGTCAACGCCGACCAGGCCTCCGATGCCAGTCAGGAACTGGCGCGCCTTGCCGCGGAGCTGAACGTGTTGCTGGACGGCTTCAAGGTGTGACCGTTGCCTGCACCGGCCGGTCCGGGCCGGTGCCTCAATGGAACGCCACGTCCCGAAGAAACAGTGCGATCTGGGGAAACACGATGATCAACACGGTTGCAATGAACAGCAGCACGAAGAACGGCGGGGTCCCGCGGATAATGTCCACGTAGGGCCGGCGGAAGATCGCCATGGCCGTGAAGATGTCGCAACCGAACGGCGGCGTCGCCGAGCCGATCGCCGCCTGCAATGTCACCAGCGTCCCCACCAGCACCGGGTCTATGCCGGCGTGCTGCACCACCGGCTGGAAGATTGGCGTCAGAATCAAAATGACCACGATCGGGTCGACGAACATGCAGCCTATGAAGAACGCCACCGAAATGATGATCAGGATATGGTACTGACTCATGTCGGCGGCGAGGAAGTGCCCGACCAGCGTCTGCGGTATCTGGGCGAAGGATATGGTCCATGAGAACGCCGTCCCCGCGGCCACCAGCACGAACACCACCGAAGTGATGAGGCCGGTGGACAGAGCGATGCGACCGATGTCCTTGACCTTCACCGCACGGAAGATCACCAACTCCAGAATCAACGCGTAGAGCACCGACATGGCGGCAGCTTCCGTAGGACTGAACATACCGCTGTAGATGCCGCCGATAATGATCACCGGAAAGCCCATGGGCAGCGCGGCCTTGCGCATCGCCTGCCAGCGCGCCCGCCACGTCTCGCGGGGCCGGCGCGGAATGTCCTGCCAGCGGGCGGCCACATAGCAATAGCCCGAAAACAAGGCCATGATCAGCAGCCCCGGGCCGATGCCGGCGATAAACAGCTCGCCTACCGAGGTACCGGAAACCACCCCGTAGATGATCATTCCGATACTCGGCGGAATGAGCAATGCGATGTCCGCCGAGCTTACGATCAATGCGATGGCGAAGCTGTCCTTGTAACCCGCCTCCAGCAGCTTCGGTCGCAACGGTCCGCCCATGGCCACCACCGTCGCCTGCGTCGAACCCGACACCGCACCGAACAGGGTGCAGCTCACGGCCGTGGTGATGGGCAGTCCTCCCCGCACGTGTCCCACGAAGCTCATCACCATATCCAGCAGCCGGTTGGCAGTATGGCCCCGGGTCATGATATCGGCCGCGAAGATAAACATGGGCACCGCAATCAGAACCGGCGGTTTCACTCCGCCGATCATCTGCTGAATCAGGATCGAGGGATCCATGAACGAGAAATGCACCACGAACACCGCCAGTGCAGCGGCGATCAACGGCACCATCATGGGAAAGCCCAGCAGCAGCAGCACGATCATTACCGAGAAGATCAGCGTCAGCATGGCTCCGGACCCTTGGCGTTGCTGCGGGAGAACATGGCTCTACAGGGCGTAGCTTTCCGGTTCGTCTTCGTACTCGTCCTCTTTCTGAAAGGACAGATGAACACCCGGGCTGGTCAGATTGCGCACCGCGGCCAGCAGGTATTGGATGCCGCCCAGGACGAAGCCCACCGGCGCCCACATGTACACCAGGTAGAGCGGAATCTGCATCGCCGGCGTCACGCTGCCGATCTGGTAGGTCTTTTCCACGTACGCCAGCGCATACCAGGCCAGCACGAACATCAACGCCCCTGTGCCCAGCGACACAATGACCATCAGGATCTTGCGGGGCAGCCCCTGCAACTGGTCGTGGACGGCTGTCATGCGGATGTGCCGGCCATGGCGCACACCGTAGCCTATCCCCATGAAGGTGGTAAGAATAATGAGAATCTGATTGAATTCGTCGGCGAAAATCAGGCTGTGATCGAACACGTTTCGCCCGATTACGTTGGTGATGGTCACCGCTGCCATGAGCAGCACGCTGCCGGCCAGCACCACGCGCTCGATAAACTCGATGCCCCTGTCCAGACGCTGCAGCGATCGCAGCAAAGGTCCGTATCGCGGCTTATCCGATGTCATGACGATCCACCTACCGAGAGCCTTTGAACGATGGCACGGCACGACGGGAGCGCTTTATCGCGATCGTTCTGGACTTTGTGTTAAGGTTCATGAAAATCCGTTGACAATATCTGTGCGCAGGCACCGACAGCGCGGTGCTCGCGCCGACTCCGCTGCCGGGACTTCACTTCATTTTCTTGGTCACGGCGAGTGCCGCACCGGTCAGCTCGCAGTGACGGACACAATTCCAGTCACGGCATTTTCCAATTGGAGGAACAATGCATGGTGAGACAGCTTATAAGGGTTTTGGTCGCTTTTCTACTACTGGCCGGTACAGCGGCCCACGCCGCCCAATATCACTGGCGTTTCGCGCTGGAAGAGATCAAGGGAAGTGTGCAGGACCATTATGCACAGCAATTCAAGAAGCTCATCGAGAAGCGCACCCATGGAAAGGTGCAGATCACCATTTATCCTTACGGCGCCCTCGGCACCTCGGCGGAGCTGACCGAACTCGTGCAGAACGGCGCGCTGCAGTTCGCATTCGCCTCTCCGGGTCATTTAGGGTCGGTGGTTCCCGAAACCCAGATCTTTTCCCTGCACTTTCTGTTTCCCCGCGACGACCGCGTCAACGAGAAGATACTCAGCGGCAGCCATGCCCTCTACAACATGCTCGGTCAGGCGTACCTGGACAAGGATCTTAAGCTGCTGGCCATCATTCCCGAAGGCTGGATGGTATGGACCAGTAACCGACCCCTGCACACGCCTGCGGACTTCAAGGGCCTGAAGATCCGCACCATGGTCTCCCCGCTGGTGCTCGACGACTACCGGGCCTACGGCGCCAATCCGACACCCATGGCATATTCGTCCGTCTACAGCGGCCTGCAGCTGCATATGATCGATGCCCAGGTAAACCCGGTATTCGCCATCGAGGAAATGGGGTTCTATCAGGTGCAGAAGTACATGACGTTCGGGTATCAACTGCCCTTCATCACCACACTGGTGGCCAACCCGAAATTCTTCTCCAATCTGCCGCCGGATCTGCGGAAGACGGTACTTGCCGTGAAGAAACAGCTCGACGGCTATATCTACAAGGTTCAGCAGCGGCTCAACAAACAGCGTCTGAAGAAGATCGAGGCCAAGAGTCACATCAAGGTCAATTATCTCACCGACGCTGAACGCGCCGCGTTCCGGAAGAAGGCGTTGCCGGTGCGAAAGGAGTACATAAAGCTTGCAGGTCCGCGCGGACGCCTTCCTTGATCCTCCCCTTCCAACCGAGCTGGCCGCTGAGAACAGG
>CAZNBB010000093.1:0-14686 GCA_964571225.1 uncultured Gammaproteobacteria bacterium | reverse complement strand
GCGGCTTTCACACCGAACGCAACGCCGAGTACCTCTACAGCCGGCATATCGATGGTTACCTGGCGGACAACCGGATGCGCCAGCGCGATCCGCGGTTCCAGGACGTCGGCAAGTACAATGCCCGCTATCGGGAAGAGAAGCGCCAGTGGGAGGGTCGAAGCACCCGTTTTACCAACAAGGACTTCCGATACGACCCCGACCGTCACACCTGCATCTGTCCCGCGGGCAAGTCACTTTACAGCAGTGGCTCAAATATCGTGATGAACGGTTACGAAGCGGTAAGATTCAAGGCTCCCAAGTCCGCGTGCCGACCCTGTCACCTACGCAGCCGCTGCCTGAGGCACCCGGACCGCACCGAGATACGCCAAGTCGCTTTCTTCAGCGGGCAGACTCGCAAACCCGAGACCTTCACCCAGGTAATGAAACGCAAGATCGACTCGGTGGCGGGCAAGGCGATCTACAACCGGCGCATCGCCACAGTGGAACCGGTATTCGGGCACCTGCGCAACATCGGTCTGGACCGATTCACCCTCAGAGGCAGAACGAAGGTCGATGCCCAGTGGAAACTGTACTGCATTGTGCATAATCTGCTGAAGATACATCGATACGGGATGGGATTTGACTAAAGACAGGGCAGGAACACGATAACCTGCCGCCCTGGCCTGTCAACGACAACAAAACCGCCAGTCTGAGAAGAAAAACGCAGCGATGATCCATGCATTTGCAGTCACACACCGGATGCGGTCTCCGCAGCGACTTTTTCTACAGGCTCGTTGTGAGGACACGCGTCCAAGTCAAGGTGCTGACGAATTTGCAGGCGGGCGAAATAAAGCAAATCACGAACGGTGTGCTCGATCATGGTCGATACTCCGCGGCTGGTCTCGGAGGCGCCCCCCGGCGCCGCCACTTTTCATCAAACCCTAAAAGCGGCATTGGACAATTGCATTGATCTACGGCAATAGGTCGGGCGTTAGTTTTGAAGATGACTATGGAGTCGTGGGGAAGATGGCCTTACAACGGCTCGTCGGGCGGAACTCTGCGCTGCCAGGCGTCTAACACGTCGACCGCCAACGATGGGACCAGCTTTTTTAGTACGGTCACTTCGGTCCTGCCGGTGGTTTCGATGTCGAAAAGCCTGACATAGGGATCAGCCGCCGCCAGTCGATCCACAGCGGGCTCTGGGTTGTCGTCCACGGCCAGCGGCCACAAGGTCCCGACCGCCAGCACGAGGTTGCGCAGATCGTGTGCCGCTTCCGTTTCTAGCGGGTCAACTGTGTCCCAGATCCGGCGGATGCATAAGGAGACGACCGTTGGGATGAACTCCAGCATCCCGGTGCTGAAGGGCAGGTTCTCATGGCCGTGATAGAGCGCCTGGAGAGCGCCGTAGGCGCCCAGAATCGTCGCGGCCTTTTCCATTTGGTGGAGAGCGGGTTGGATCGGCCGGCTGTTTCGGTCCAAGCCTATGGCCGCAAGTTCTGTAAACATGGTCATCATATATTGATACGGGGTCGAGGTACTTCGAGTCAAATTGTCGCGGACCGGACCGGCAGTCAGTGGTCTGGAGTGAGACTGTCCTCGGGTTGGCTCGATCCATCGAACCGTTGCCGAAAACCCGAACCCCGTGGAGGCAATGGCAACGAGCCCTTCGTGCTCCGTATTGGTGCACTCTCTGAGCATTAGCTTCAGACTGGAAGACTAATCCTAGCCGTGACAAGGTTCTTTGACGTGGGTCAGTTATGGACGGATCGGTTGGCTGCTACTGTTGGACGTAGTGAACATACGGGTCCCAGAATCCCGAGGCGTCACGATCCCGCTCACGGACAAGACCAACAACCGTATTGCGGGTGGCGCATGGCGGTGAATGGTTCCGAGGTCGACGATTCGCCAGTTTGTAGCGGGCTTTCTGGTCAGGTGCCTGGGCTCTAACACTACAACTGAATGAGCCCGGCCTTGCGCCGAAATGCGGCGCTGAGGTTGGACTGGATGGTGTGTCGGCGCGGGGAGTGGGGAAGGAGACATGGCGGTCGTGTTGGCAGCCTGAGCACACGGGGGGTATGGAAAATCGACAATCGGCGGCGCCGTGACCGACGGGTCCTGGCGGAACACCAGGCAATCGCTGAGCGCTTGCGAGCCAACCCGGAAGCGGTCCGCGCCCTGGCAGTCGACAATCTCGCGCGTTGGTCGAAGGAATACGGATCCAGGCGGCGCCCTGGCTGGCTGGTCCGATGGGAGGATCTGTTGGCTGGGCCGCCGGACCACCTCCTTGACATGCTGAACGCCGAGACGGAAGAGGCCATTCGCCTACGGAGGTCGTCACCCTTTTTGGGGATCCTCACGTTTAAAGAACGGCTTGAAATCCTAAAGACCATCGATCCGGAGTTGGCCAAAGCAGTTGAGGCTTTCAAAACTTAAGTAGCGTCGTTCTCCCGTTGCGCCCGGGAGCCGTTGAGGGCCCCCGGAAGAGATTCAGAGCGAGACTAGCCTACCTCGGAGTCGTGTTGGTGGGAGCGCGGGGTGCAGACCGTCTGGACTGCGCCCCGCCGACACTCGCCACTCAGCGCATCGCTGTAGGTGTACACGGCGCGGACCACAGCATCGGATACCAGCTCCGCCACACGGCGCGCGCCTCGCGGTACGCTGCTATTGGGCTAGTGTGCCCACACTGGGAGGTGGATCTGCTGCTGGTGGGACTTGGCTGGCTCATGCTGGCCATTCCGTGGCGTCTGACAGAAGCGGTAGGCTCTACAGCACCGTATGGATGGTGCGCCAGGGCGGAGTCGAGTTAGCTGTCTACCGACTGCTGGACTATCGGGTCGAATGTCGCTCGTCGGGGACCGAACGGACCGGTAGCGCATTGCCGTCCCACGATACTGCCTGACAGCCGTTGCTCCGACGCATTGGGTTTTGGACGGGCGGACAAAGAGGACTTGCGTGGCAAACGTCACAGTCGTAGCGGCCGGAAAGATTCGTTTGAAGTTCACACCCTTGTTCGGCGTACATTGCTACGCTACACACCCATGCCTAAGGGTTGCCATGTTAACCGGTTTCGATGCAACAGCGCACAGATCGACCGGGCGTCGAATTCGGGCGGCATACAGCATGGGTGTCGCCGGCAATGAGTGATATTTGCGTGATGTGGGGCCAATAGGGAACTCGGTCGGCGGGAGCCTTACTAACCTGAGGTGAGTGCCCAACGTCACGAAGCCACGCGCCACTGGGCGCTACCCTGGTTGTGTACCGGCGCGTCACAACATCGGGACTGCATCGTCCTGGTTGGTGACCCTAGGCGACAGAGTTTCACGTAACCGTGCAGTCAGCACATCTCATTTCCGGAGGTATCTTATGCCCGATTTCGAAAAGAAGATTTCCCGCCGCTCCATGCTCAAGGGTGCCGCATTGATCGCCGGCGCCACCATCGGATCGAGTCTGCTCGTGGAAAACGCGTCCGCCAAGGTCCCGAAGGCAGCCATGCATTACCGGGATCATCCAAATAACGGCCAGGAATGCTCGACGTGCATTCAATTTATCCCTGGCAGTTCGCCCAAAGCCATGGGGACTTGCAAGCTGGTAGAAGGTTCGATCAGCCCCCACGGCTACTGTGTAGCGTACTCTCGCAAGTAGGGAATAGCCTCATAATCCAGTATATGGGCTTCGACCGTTCTGGAGCCGGCATGCGGTTCGGTGCACGAGACATGGGCTACGATTGAGGCTGACAACCTGGCGCGAGCCCGGACTGACCCCTGGCAGGGGGCAGGGCGGCTGATTCGCATCGGCTGAACGGCTGTGCGTTCCGGACACACAGAAGCGATTTGTGCGGCCGCGTTTCACGTCATGCGGGGCGTGATAGCGATGGGGCACGGAACGGATCCCATGGGGGCTCTTAATTGAGTGTGCGTGACCCACGCGTTATCCGCCTCGACGACGGGCAAATCGCAATGGATCAACCCCCAACAAACCATGGCAAGATTCGGTGTGGCGACGCGCTTCACCGAATTCGGGCCAAAGGAGAATGCCCCTATCACGATAGACAATGTAAGTATCACCGAAGTTCGAGCGCCACCTGTCGGCCGATTCAAGTGACTCCGTGCCGGCGGCGAACAGATGCCTCTCAATCTCGTGTTGCCACTTCCCACAACTGAGCGTCAGGATGTCCGTGCACCGGCGACGAGCCGACCGTCGGCTGAACTTGGGTGAGTGGTCGGTAGGGATCGACGACCGCCCGGCGGCGCGGATCGACCCATGCGCCACAGACTCGAGGGGCTGGCTGCGGCCATGAACCGACCATTGACGGACAGTCCGCAAGTGACTGCAACAGTGAAAACAGCGGACCTGTGCGTGCCAGTGGTAAAGGCGGATTCATGTATGATGGAAGCCGTAGACTTACTTTGTGGAGCCAGACGCGGTCGGTGATCGAAGATTAGCGCGAGCCGAACGCATGGATCGCTGAAAGGAGCCCGCTAAGCAAGTCGGTAGGACTCGGAGGGCATCCAGCAATCTTTACGTCCACCGGGATAACATTTTCCACGGCGCCGCAGCTGGCATAGCTGACGCCAAATTCGCCGCCGCTGCAGGCGCAGGTCCCAGCGGCGATAACGTACTTTGGGGCGGGAGTGGCGCGCAAAGTGCGTCGCAAGGCCGTTTCCATGTGGCGGGAGACCGGCCCGGTGATCAGCAGCACGTCCGCATGGCGCGGCGACGCCACAAAATGCACGCCAAATCGTGAGACATCGTAGTAGGGATTATCCAGAGCACGTATCTCCAACTCGCAGCCGTTGCACGAACCTGCGTCAATCTGGCGGATGGCAAGACTACCCCCAAACCGGCGTTCGATCTGGCGTTTGACCTCCAGGCCAAGTGCCTGGCTTTCGATATTGGCACATACTGATTCGGTGACGATGCCGGTGCGGCGGATCTTGTTTAATAGTCTCAACACAGTCGGTTTCTCCCGATATCTACAGGTCGTGACCGGAATAGGATGCGTTCACTGACTTATTGCATACCGGGAAGTCGGGAACAATGTTGCCGGCAATGAGCCGCTCCAGGGCCGGCCAGGCGAACCAGCTTGGATCGCGTGGGAAAAAACGCGCCACGAGCCCATTGGCATCGAATCTGACAAAAGTCAGTACCTCCCCGCGCCAGCTTTCCACGATTCCAAGCCCTTCGGATTCGGTAACATCGTTCGAACCGCCCATTGGTGTCGGCCACGTTGAGCGAACCGGCCCGGCTGTCAGGCTATCGCATAGCTGGCGAAGCAGGTGGAGCGAGTCGCGTATCTCTGCGGCACGTATGTCGAGGCGGGCGGCGACATCGCCGTCTCGCAGACAGGGTGATGGTACCGAGAAGCGATCATAGGGCGCATAGCTGTGGTCGCGGCGCACGTCGTAATCGATTCCGCTCGCTTTGCCCACGTAGCCGAGCGCGCCAAGCGTGCGCGCATCGTCCTCCCTGAGCACGCCAGTGCCGCACAGACGATCCTCTAGCGACGGGTAGTCGTCGACGATGGGCATGAGGTCATCCATTTCGCGATCCAGTTGATCGTGTTGTGACGCGAGCAGATGCAGCGCGTCATCGCTCACGTCGCACGCCACACCGCCCGGTACGACGCAATCCATAAGCAGACGATGGCCGAAGGCGGCATGCTGGCTGCGTTGCCAGGTTTCGCGCAGACGGCTGAATTGAGACTGCAGGAAACCGAATCCGACATCGTTGCAGATGGCGCCGATATCGCCAAGGTGATTGGCGATCCGTTCGCGTTCGGCAAAGACGCCACGCAGGGTGAGGGCACGCGCTGGAACGCCAACACCGAGGGCACGTTCCATGGCCATGCAGGCCGCCCAGGTGTGGGCGACCGTCGCATCGCCCGAGATCCGGCCCGCCAGGCGTGCCAGGCCCTCGGCATCGCGGCCCACGGCGAGTTTCTCAATGCCCTTGTGCACATAACCGAGGCGTTCCTCGAGGCGCAGTACCTCCTCGCCGACGGCCTGAAAGCGAAAGTGGCCAGGTTCGATGATTCCGGCATGCACCGGGCCCACCGGAATTTCATGGACGGCGGGGCCGAGCACGCGCGTGAAGGGATAGTCGGCGTCCGCCGGCGTGCGCCGCGATATCCTGCCGTGCACCGGGAAGTCAGTGCGCAGCGGGTAGTCCTGCTCGCGCCAGGCCTGATGGCGCGTCCAGCGCCGCCCGTCGGGGTGGTCGAGGAAGGCGACGCCGAGCATGTCCTGGAGGTGACGTTCCAGGCGCTCGGCCGCGGGATAGTAGGGCGTATGGGATGCCAACACCGGCTGGGCGAGGGGCACCCTTGTGGCCAGCACCAGGTAATCCCCATGCAATTCCAGGCAGGCGCGTACCTCGATGGCGTCGCCGAGGTGATCGCCCCAAACGCCAGCCCATCTGCACCCGGTTGTGGCGGCCACGCGTGCGGCGGTGCTCCAGTCTTCGACCTCCAGACGCAGATGCCAGGCCGGCCCCCGTTCGGACGGCTGCGCCGAAGCGCCGTCGAGCACCACGACATGCTCCAGCGCCAAGCCGGCGAGGTAATCGGGAAGCCACTGGAAACGGCTCATAGCAGACGCGTCCCGGTGATCAAATGGGTGGCCAGATTCAGCCAATGGACCAAGAACAGGGGAATCGACAGACCCAGCAGCAACACCAGCAGAAAATGCACGATCACCGGGATCATGTTGACCGGCACGGGCTGCTGAGCCTCCGGGGCCTTTCCGTAGACCATGGGCTGCACATGGCGGAACAGGCCCGCAAAGGCAATGGCCAGTCCGATCAGCAGCACTGCGGTCAGCTCCGGCCGGGATTGCATCGTGGCGCTGAGCACCAGAAATTCGCTGGTAAACACGCCGAACGGCGGAAAACCGGCGATGGCGGCGACGCCGATGAGCAGGGACCAACCCACCGCCGGCTGGGTGCGGATCAGACCGCGTATCCGTTCGATCGACTGAGTACCGGTGATGTGGGTGGCATGACCGACGGTGACGAAAATGGCGGATTTGGTCAGCGAGTGGACCAGCATGTGCAGCAGGGCGCCAAAGGTCGCCAAGGGGCTGCCCAGGCCGAAGGCGAAGGTGATCAGTCCCATGTGCTCGACGGACGAGTAGCTGAACAGCCGTTTGATGTCGCGCTGGCGATGCAGGAACAGGGCTGCGACGATGAACGATACCAGTCCGAAGCCCATCAACAACCATCCCGCCAAATGGGGTGTCGACGTCGTGGCCAGTGCACCGTCTACCAGCATCTTGATGCGGATCACGGCGTAGAGCGCGACATTGAGCAACAGGCCCGAGAGCACCGCCGATATGGGTGTCGGCCCTTCGGAGTGGGCGTCGGGCAACCATTGATGCAGCGGCACCAGGCCGACCTTGGTGCCGTAGCCGACGAGCAGGAAAACAAAGGCGAGGCTCATGATAGCCGGCTGAAGCCGCGGGGCCACGGCATGGAGCGTGCTCCAGGTCAGGCCCTGGGCCGGATCGGCCACCACCTGCTGGGCGGCGAAATACAACAAGACCGTGCCGAACAACGCCAGGGCGATTCCGACGCTGCATAGAATGAAATATTTCCAGGCCGCCTCGATCGCTTCGGGGGTGCGATACAAGGACACGAGGAGCACCGTAGAGAGCGTTGCGCCCTCGACCGCCACCCACAGGATGCCGAGATTGTTGGTCGCTAGCGCCAGCACCATCGTGAACAAAAAGGCCTGATACATTACGTGATAAAGGCGCATGCCCGGCTCGTTCGTCCGGCCTGTGTCGCACACGTGGCGCATGTAGGGCCGGGAGAATATCGAGGTGGTCATGCCCACGAATGCGGTCAACACCAGCAGGTAGATGTTGAAGGCATCGACGCGGAAGGTGAATCCCTGCACCGCGCCGGTCTCGGCCACCTGCCAGGCGAGCGCGAGCGAGGCGGCGAAGGTCACCGCCGAGACCGTCACATTGATCCAGCCTGCCGGGCCGAGACGGCGTACACTGGCGAGCAGTACCGCTCCGGCGAGCGGCGCGAACACGGTGAGCAGCAGTGCATTCACGGCTGCTCACCGTGGCGCTCGGTCAGGCGGTTCAGCCGGTCCACATCCAGCGAGTCGATGCTCTGGCGGATCTGAAAGAAAAACACGCCGAACAGCACCATTGCCACTAGCACGTCAAAAGCCACACCCAGTTCCACCACCAGCGGCATTCCGCCGGTGGCACTGACTGCGGCCAGAAACAAGCCGTTTTCCATGGACATGAAACCGAGCACCTGGGCGATCGCCTGTTGGCGCACCACCATCATCAGCAGGCCGATGAGAATCACCGCAAGACTGACCGCGACGATATTGCGGGTGAAGAGCAGGTTCTGCTGCACCATGGGTAGCACCAGCCAGTAGCTGAAAATAACCAGCGAGCTGGCGGCCATGACCGCCAGCGCGGGGCGATGCAGCAGTTCACTGTGACGATCCAGGCCCAATCGGAGCACCAGCCGGTGCAGCATCCAGGGAATGAGCAGCGCCTTAAGGGCGAGCGTGAGTGCGGCGGAAAAGTACAGGTGGGTTAGGCCCTGGCTCGCTGCCACCACCGTGGTCACGGCGGCGACCAGCGCCCCTTGCCATGCGAAGGCGTGAATAGCGGCGCGCAGCCGCGCCTGCTGGAGCAGCACAAAGGACAGGAACAGAACCACCGCTGCGAGCACCAGCATCATCTGGTCCAACAGGGTCAGACGGGCCAGGGTCATGTGCCGACTTCCAGGATGACGTGACTGAGCAGCCCGAGCAGTCCAAACAGCAATGCCAGATTCAGGAAAGCCGGGATGCGAAACACCCGCATTTTGGCGAGCACCGTCTCACCTGCAGCCAGGGCGACGCCCAGCGCAGCGAGCTTCAGTACGATGGCGCCCAAGGCGAACGCCAATCCCGATAGATCGATGGTGCGCGCAATCCCCCAGGGGAAAAACACATTGGCGAGCAGCGTGCCGTACAGCATGAGCTTGAGCTGTCCGGCCCACTCGATCAGCGCCAGATGCCGCCCCGAGTACTCGAGTATCATGGCCTCGTGGATCATGGTCAGTTCCAGGTGCGTCGCCGGGTTGTCCACGGGGATGCGACCGGTTTCCGCGATGGCGACCAGCACCAGGCCGGCCAGCGCGAACATGAACGAGGGGCGAAGCAGGTCCATGCTGACCAACTGATGGTCGATCACCGTGGCGAGGTTGGTGCTGTGCGCGGTCATCGCCAGCGTGAAGACGGCCAAGAGCATGGCTGGCTCGGCCAACGCTGAGACGAACATCTCCCGTGAGGCGCCCATGCCGCCAAAGGCGGTGCCCACGTCCATGGCGGCAAGCGCCAGGAAGAAACGCCCAAGCGCCAGCAGCCCGGCGATGACAATCACATCGGCCACAGCCGCCGTGGGCAGGTCGACTGCGATCAGCGGCACGGCGCAGGCGGCGAGCCAGGTGGCGACGAACACGATATAGGGCGCGGCGCGAAACAGTGGCGAGGCCGTATGCGCCATGCGCGCTTCCTTGCCAAACAGCTTGTAGAGATCGCGGTAGGGTTGCCAGATCGGCGCGCCGCGCCGGTTCTGCAGCAACGCCTTGAGCTTGCGGACCCATCCGGCCAGCAGGGGAGCCAGCAGCGCGTACAGCAGCGTCTGCCCCAGAGCCAGGGTCCACGAAATGGCCACCGGCAGGATGGTCAGGCGATGATCCACAGCAGCACAAGAAGGGTCGCGAGCGACCAGCCGAGATAGGTGCGCACGTGGCCCGATTGGAGTCGGGTAATGTGCCGCGCAGCGACCTCGATAACCCGCGCTATGGGCAGATAAAAGAGGTTCCAGGTGCGATCGGTAACCTGAACGACATGGCGCAGCTTGCCGTCGTCCTGCAGCGTCACGCTCTCCTCAATCCGAAAAAGCATGGCAAACACGCGCCGGATGGGTTGCGCGAATGCGGTTGCGGTGTACTGCATGCTCGGCGTCGGCGGCGCGAAACCGCAGTCCCAGGCATCGCAGCGGCGTGCCCGGCGGATGCCGCGGCCGAACAGCCAAAAACCCAGCGCAAGCGCGACAGCCAGGGCGACCGTGACCAGCGGCGCTCCGTAGCTCGCCGTCTGCGGGGAGATCGGCGTCAGCCATAACCAACCATGGGCAGCGGCCTGTGGCAGGCCAGCGCCTAGCAGCTGGCGCGGAACGGCGTCGATTATTCCGATGCTCCAGGTCGGGAATACCCCGAGCACTAGACACAGGGCGGCGAGCAGTCCCTGTCCCGCGCGCATGCCGCGCGGGACGGAACGGGCACGGCGCACGTGACGGCTACGCGCCTGACCGAGGAAGGCCACGCCGTACACTTTAACGAATGTTGCAGCGACCAGGGCGCCGGTCAGCGCGAGCACGGCCGCTGCGACCGGCACCACGCTGCGCAGCACGCCGCTGTGGAGCTGCCAGGCCTGCAACGCGGCCTGGAAGGTCAGCCACTCGGACACGAAACCGTTGAACGGCGGCAGCGCGGCGATGGCGATGCAGCCGAGCAGAAAAAATAGGCCAGTCCAGGGCATGCGCCGGAGCAGTCCACCCATTTGTTCCAGGTCGGGCTCGTGGGCACTGTGCGCGATGGCGCCAGCGCCAAGGAACAGCAGCCCCTTGAACAGCGCGTGGTTAAGCGCGTGATAGAGCGCGGCGACGAAGGCGAGCGTGCCAAGCAGGACGTGGTCGGTGCCAAAATATATAAGCGCGAGCCCGAGCGCAATGAAAACAATGCCTAGATTTTCGACGGAGGAATAGGCAAGCAGACGTTTGAGATCGGTTTGCATCATCGCATAGAGCACCCCCATCAAAGCAGAGAGACTGCCGATGGCGAGCACCGCTACGCCCCATTGCCAGTGCAGTTGGCCTATCAGCTCGAAGACGAATCGAATAAAGCCGTAGACAGCCACTTTGAGCATCACACCGGACATCAGCGCCGAGATATGCGATGGCGCAGCCGGATGGGCTTCGGGCAGCCAGGCATGCAGTGGCACCAGGCCGGCCTTCATGCCGAAGCCGATGAAGGCGAGAGCGAAGGCCACGCTTGCCCAGCCTACGGGTAAATGGGCAGCGCGCATGGCCGCGAAGCTGAAGCCGTGGCCGAAGGCCGCGAGTATGCCAAAACCTAGCAGAATCGCCAGGCCGCCAACATGGGCCATGAGGAGATATAGGAAGGCGGCACGGCGGTTGGCGGCCTGTTCGTGATGAAAGGCGACTAGGAAATACGACGAGAGCGACATGAGTTCCCAGGCCACCATGAACAGAAAGGCGCCATCGGCCAGTACCACCAGCAGCATGCCGGTCAGGAACAGGCCAGTGAAGGCGCCGAGTGGCGCGAGCGAGTCGCGCCCCTGCTCGAACCCACGCAGGTAGGCCGGGCCGTAAAGGCCAATCGCGACGCTGACCGAGCCGACCGTGCACAGGAAAAAGCCGGCCAAGGCGTCAAGGCGCAGCTGCCAGGGTAACCAGGGCAGGCCCAGGGGCAAGGTAGCCGTCAGTGGCACAGGGTGGAGCAGTGCCCCAAGACCCGCGGCAAGGGCGGCCAGACCTGCAAGCCCGAACAGGGGCATCGCCAGGTGCCGCAGCACATGCGGTGCGCGTCCTGCGAACAGGGAAACGCCAGCCGACGTCAGGGCCAAGCCGACGGCCAACTCGGCGAGGGTCATCGGCCAATGCGTCGTGAGTTGGGGTACCACCCTACGACTCCTCGGGTGCGGGCGGCGTCTTCAGGCGTACCCCTCGACCGCCGCCGTTGCTCGGTGCGCCTTCGCCGAGCAGTTCCACACCCGCTTTTTCCAGTGCCTCGACGACCTTGACCAGCGAGTCCACATTGCCGCGAATTTGCGAGCCCCTGCTCGCTTCCATGCGCTGAATAGTGGGCAATGACAGGCCGGCTGCCTCGGCCAAGTGCCGTTGGTCCATCCCAAGGAGGGCACGCGCGGCGCGGATCTGGGCAGCAGTGATCATGGCTCTCCTATCCATACTCATGGGTTACACCAGATAATACAGACATGAAAGATTGATATTCAAGTATTAGACATCACTCGCCCAAATTTCGCATTGGTTGGAGCAGCATCGGGCGGGGCGCAAATGGACTCGGGCGCTTGCAGGAGCGCGGCTTGCGAAGGTGGCGGAAGGATCGGTTTCGATACCGGTAGATCCGGAGACTGTCGTTCAGAGTGGTGTGCAAGTGCCGCGCAATGCGTTCGCCCAGGAGGGTATTGAACTGCGACCGGCAGGGAAGCGATCAAGGTTCTGGTGATCTGAGAGCGTATCTCTCGACCATGTGACTGCTTGTCGCTGACTATCGGACCTGTCAGTCGGCATAGTTAACTGTCTCAGATGGGTCGACAAGCGAACTTCTCGACCTGAAGGCAGAACCTTCCGCTCCCGGCGTCCGGTATGAGAAAGAGCCAACCGGCAAAAACCGGCCAGAAGCGGACATTACGCAATCGATGGGCAGCGACCGAACCGAGCCAGGTAACAGACATGCAGTGGACTCTTTCAGCACTGTTGTCGGCAGCGCGGCTGCTGTGGCATAAGAACCCAACGAATACGAGGTGGTGCGCGTTCGGGTTCCGTACGAAGTGCAGCGGAACGGGAATCTCATGCTGAAGCTTAGGAAGGCTGCGCAACGCCGCGCGGTGGCCACCGGAGACAGGATGGCAGAAAGCTAGGGAAACCGGAGACCAGCCATGCCGGCGGTTCTTTTCGATCTTGATGGCACGCTGCACGACCGTACCCAAGGTCGGCGCATATCAGCAATAGATTAGCAGTGGACCAAGCCGAGCGGGCCGTGGTGAGCGCACGCTTAGCGTTCAAGAAAGCGAAAGTTCGCACGATACTAACGGGATGGGACTTGGAGAGATTGGCCCACCCTAAAAAATTTGCCGGAGAACTTTTAGCGGCGGCGGGCAGAGACAGGGGCGCTTGGTCCGCAAGTGAAGGACTCCGCGGCCAATGCGGCAACTGCGGTATGTCGTATCATGCGGGGGCGAGCCAGAAGAATAATTGACGAGGCGCCAGGCGGGCGATATTGCGGTGTCTCGCCAAATCGATGGCCCGATTCGATTCGCGGTGCTGTCAGAGCGGCCAGCGTACTTAGCAGTGTGCGGGTACGGCGGATTTCAACGAGGTGAATGCGGTAGTGGGGCTTGTAACATCGGTTCCAATCGGGGGTACATTCAGTCCGCCTGCTTGGAGCCGTAGCGTGTCAGCAGCATCAGTCACCATTCGGTACGCATGGGCCGAACCAAATCAGTGTAAATTGCAATCGGTGCGGCAGAATTGCTTTCGCAGTGGCCGAGCCAGCCTCGCGTCAACGCGTACGGTGTATACGCCGTACCTCGAGAGGGAAAATGCGGGGGACCGAGGACGTGGGCGCGCGAGAGTATTTTCGAGCCTTGCCCTACAAGGTCTGGTGCAACGACAGCTGCGAACGATATGTGGCGTTAGGTAGTGCAGGCCGCATACGCAATGAAGCGTAGCCGAACAACAAGTGGGGTGAGGAGCCGCGGCGATGACCAAGTTGCAAATGCGCAAGGCTGGACAGCGCCGGGTGGTAGCATCGCTTGTCCTTCTTATGACGGCGTTTGGCTCTATGGCCGGTGCTGCGCCGGGGGTAGAGACGGCGTTGGCGACACTGCGACGTAATGTCGTGCACCGTTACGTGGAGCATGCGGTCCAGCACGGAGTATCGGTGGCGCTGGCACGGAAGCGGGGTACGTGCGTTATCAACGTTCTCTTTCGACATCTTACCGTCGATCAACTTCTGGATGCGTTCACGACGAATGGAAGAATGCGCGCTACACCTGCCGCCAGGCATTTGCGCGCGATGGTGCGGTCTCGGTGCGGGAATACCGAACGGGGCAGCCAAGACCGGTCCGAACGGATCGCGAGCCCGTCTGTGGCCAAAATTTTGCAGACGGGGCGGTTGCGCCGTGCGGGTCATGGAGGGAGGGGAGTGCGAGTTGGTGTGATTTCCGGTGGAGCCTCGAATTATTCGACGCTCGCACGGCACGGAATTCTGCCGGCGGGCGTTCGTTTTTACGGTGAGGCGCCCGGTCGGGGCGACGAAGGCGATTGGATGATGCAGGTCGTCCACCAAATCGCCCCGCGAGCGCAGCTTGGTTTCTGTCCAGCGCACGGGGGACGGACTGTGGTGTCCTGCATGAAATTACTCGTTGAGCGCTTTCATAGCGACATTATTGTTGACGACCTGAACCCACAGCCGATCTACTTCGTTCCGACCGTCCCTGCAGTGCACTTCGCCGAGTTAAAACGGACGCATCCGAAGGTTCTGTCTTTCATGGGGGCAGGGAACAATAATGGCGGCTACTACGAAAAGCAGTGGATGCCGGTAGCAATTGCAATCGACGGCAAGACATATACCGCTCAGGATTTCGGACGCTCTACCGGCGCGCGCAGCGACCCCTATAATCGCCTTATGGTGCCAGGAGGAACGGTCGCAACGGTGGAATTGGGTACGAACGTCGATCCGAACGGGAGGCCATCAGAGTGCACCGGGGGCAATCCGCGCATTACGCTCGATCTTCTAAACCACAGCGGCCGCGTGGTCGCCTCCAACAGCGGACGTTGCCCGACGCTCAGAGTGCGGTACTCGAACGCGGCCCAGAAGCCGCAGCAGTTGCGAATAGTTGTTCTGGGGCCGGCCGGCCGATCCG
>CAZNBB010000092.1:0-14698 GCA_964571225.1 uncultured Gammaproteobacteria bacterium | reverse complement strand
ATAGGCCACCTGAATGTCATCGCCTACCTTGGTGACCGAAGCACGCTGGGGTGCGGCGAACCCGCCCATGTCGGACATGGCGGCGACCTTCTTCAGCTCGTCGCTGGTGAAGATGACGATGTCGGCGTTCTTGTAGGGCGCGTAGTTGCCGACGATATCGAAACCGGCCTTGGTCAATGCCGCCTTCACATCCTGAATCTTGGCCTGCATGTCGCCGGGGCCGTTGGATGCAAGGACATAGGGCTTGAGCCGTTCGGCAGCCTGTGCGCCCTGGGCCAGGGAAAACAATGCCAGGGCGCCGACAAGCAGCCCCGCAAATCTTTTAATAGTTTGATTGATCATCGTTGACTCCAATCCTCCAGTGCAGGTGGGTACACCTCGCCGGCCAGTTTAATGTAATTCGCATGACCGTACGACTGATGATTTACCGCTGACAAAACGCAAGAGGGACCATGTCGCCATGGTCCCTCTTGCGTCAGACTATCGACTCATCCGGCGTTAAGCCGGTATGAGCCATATTGGCCCGCCTCAGAACTTCCAGGCATAGCTCGCCTCCAGGGCGTCCTGGTGCATGCCTATGTCCGTCGTATAGCTGATCGGCATCGCGCCGGTATTCGGCAGATTTACGGTCGTCTTATACGTATATGACTGGTCATGCTGGAAAGCATGCATATACGCCACCGTCAGCTCGTTGTTCTTCGTCGGGCTGTAGGTGAAACCCAGGGTCAGATGCGTCTGCACCACGCCGGGTGCCAGGACATTGAACAGAGCCTGGTTATCGGGAATCGGGCTCTTGGCGTAGTTGACACCGCCCCGGAATGTCCACTGATCATTGTATTGGTACTGGACACCGAGTTTGTAGACGGTCTGGTCATTCCAGCCGAAGCCGTAGCCGTTGTTAGTACCCAGTGGGTTGCTCACCCCACCGTACTGGCCTTGCGTCAGGGTGGAAACGAGGCCGCCCACGAATTGGGCCGCCGTCGGGCCCGGATTGTGAAGAGATTTCACGCCACTATACAGGATGCGCTCCACGTCGAACGCCACCGTGGTCTTGGGATCGGTCTTCACCGCGATCCCGACTCCGAAGTTGGCCGGAATATCAAAATCGCCCTGTTCGGCGAACAGGCCTTTGTACTTGGAGAATTTCTGCATGTAGATTTTGGATGCTGCAGTGGCACCCAATGTTACGTTGTCGCTGATCTTGCCGGTCCAACCGATGCGCACACCCGCGCCCCAGGCGCTGTCGTTACCGTTGTTGGTCAGCGCGGCGGGATCACTGGAAAATCCGCTGAACAGGCCGAGCCCGTAAGCCCGGAACATCTGATAGCCGATAAGCAGAGAAGCACCAATAGAATTATTGTCGTTGACCTTGAACGCAGCGGTCGGGGCGATGATCGCCTGCGACAGATTCACGCCCAGTGTACCCGTGTTGGGAAATGAACTCGGAGCGCCGGCTGCCATTCCGTTTGCATTGAGCAGTTGAACAAATCCAGGCACTGCCTTACCGAAGCCGTCCAGATAGACATTGCTGTCGTAGCGGGTATTCATACCCCCCGCGCCGGTCACACTGATGCCCAGCGTCAACCCGCCGCCCATATGATGTACGTAGCCACCGTTGGGCACGGCAAAAATGTTCGAACTGCTGTCCACGTGCCCCGTATCGGCGCCGCCCAGGGGCGTGGCGTCGATACCGCCGTAGCGCCGCGGGCTGAACAGTTCCAATCCAAAATCCGCTCGATCGCTAACGAACGCCATACCCGCCGGGTTGGTGGCGGCTGCGATTGAGTCCTGCGGCAATGCAATGCCGGCGCCACCCATACCCCGGGCTTTGGCGCCGTAACCGATCAGAAAATAACCATCGGTGGCATAAGCCGCCGGCGCACCGATGGCTGCCGCGACAGCGAGCGCGGCCGCGGACTGCTTGATGATTCGTTTCATACTCCAAAGCCTCCTGGTATTGATTCTTAAAGGGTGCGATCCCAACCTGTCGTATTTTCGCGACAGCTCGCCCCAAGGGTGCGTTCGAAAGATTGTCAACCACTCGATCATTTGTCAACTAATTGGCGTAACCGCCGTTAACAGCTAGTGAAACGGCATTGCAGCAAGTATCATGCCGATATCACCAACACCGCCGTTCGTTGCATGTTCGCAACGGCCACTTAGGTCAAGCCCCCCTTGAGCGGGTTTGACGGGGGGCGGGCAAGTGATGCGATCACCGATCTCCTTCAAACCAACCAAGGAGCGAAAGATGCGCCCAGCAGTTTCCGTACGTCAAGTAGCAACCGCCATCGTCCTGGCAGGAATATCCACGGAAGTGTTCGGCGCAGGATTCGCCATTCAGGAACAGAGCGCCAGCAGCCTGGGTAATGCTTTTGCCGGTGGAGCGGCAATAGCGCAGGACGTTACCACCACATTCTTCAATCCCGCCGGTCTGACCCGCCTGCCCGATAATCAACTTGCGGCCGGCGTTCATTTCATCCGCCCACACCTGCAGTTCACCAACAACGGCACCGTGAACCTGCTCGGGCAGCCCGTGTCCGGCGGCGACGGTGGCGATGCGGGCTCGACAATTCCGGTCCCGGATTTCTACTATTCCCATCGCATCAACGATCGTACAGTCCTCGCCCTGGGAATCAATGCGCCGTTTGGCCTTAAGACGGAATACGACGCAGGCTGGGTTGGACGCTTCCAGGCCATCAAGACAGAGCTACGGACCGTCAACATCAACCCCAGCATCGGCTACAAGGTCAATGAGCATCTGTCCGTCGGCCTGGGACTGGACGCACAGTATGCAAAAGCCGATCTCACTCAGGCAGTGGACTACGCCGGCATCTGTACCGCCGCAACGCTGCAAGCGGGTGGTAATCCTGCCGGTTGTCTGACGTTGCCGGACGGCTTGGGCTCCGTCAGCGGCGACGACTGGAGCTACGGTTTCAACCTGGGCTTGTTGTATGAAGTGAATGCTGCCACGCGGTTCGGTGCGGCCTACCGATCCAGTGTCTCCCACACGCTGACCGGCAACGCCAGTTTCACCAACGCGCCGGCGATGTTCACCGCGCAAGGTCAATTTGTCCCCACACAAGTGCATGCCAGCGTCAAATTGCCGGACACTCTGTCCGTCAGCGCCTACCATGACATGAACACCCGCTGGGCCGTCATGGGCGATATCACCTGGACCCACTGGAGCCGTTTCCAGCAGTTGGCCATCGATTACGCGTCCAGCCAGAGTCCGAGCATTACCGAGGAAAACTGGAAGAACACGTTGCGGTACTCGATAGGCGCCAACTACCGCTACGACAGCCGCTGGCTCTTCCGATGCGGTGTCGCCTACGACCAGACGCCCATCCCTGACGCCCAGCACCGTACGCCACGTATCCCGGGGAACAACCGTACCTGGCTGGCGGTCGGCGTACACTACAAAGCAAGCCCGGCACTGGCACTCGATGCCGGTTATGCCCACCTGTTCATCAGTGGCACAGCCATGGATCACCAGGACATTCACGCCGGACAGCCGGGCGGCGGCGGAACCGTGATCGGCAGCTACGATTCGAACGTGAATATCCTGAGCGCCCAGGCTACCTGGAGCTTCTGATCGTCCGGACATGAAAAAGGCCCCGATGCCAAGGCATCGGGGCCTTTTTTATGCATACGCCCTATTGCAGCACTATTCGACGTCGTCCAAATCCATGGTGCCCACGTCCTCGCCTGCGAGTTGACGACGCACGAACCCCACGTCCTTGTCGTTCAGAGCGAATGGGAAGGACAGAATATCCGTCGGGCTCGAATCGCCATACGGCCGATTGCAGGCCGACACTTCCTCATCGTCCTTGCCGGGGCAACCTGACGTCTGGAAGGGCTTGCCGGAAGCGATCAGCGCCTCCAGCTCCTGTCGGTCCAGGCCATAATCCACCACCTGACCGGCGGCGTTGAACTTCATGTCATCGATGCGCCCGCCCGCATAATCGATGATGAACCTTGCCAATTGAACCCGACGCCACTGATCGCGCGGCACGGGATCCCAGTCTTCCATCATGGAACCCTGTTCGGGGAAGAAGGCAAACATATGATTGTGGCCGCCCATGTCCCGGATGCGTTGCGCCACATCCAGGATCTCCTGCTCGGTCTCACCCATACCGCAGATCAGGTGAGCGCCGAACTTCTCGGGACCGAAAATCTCAGCGGCCCACTCGATGGCCTGCCAGTACTTCTTCCAGGTATGGGGGCTGTCCACGGTCTTGCCACGGGTGCGCTCGAAGATTTCCGGCGTGACCGCGTCCAATGCCACCGTAAAGATATCCGCGCCTTCATCCCGCAGAGTCACCAGATCCTCGTACTTCATGGTGGTCGGGTTGGACAGGATGGACACCGGCACGTGAGGCGCCGCGGCCATCCACTTGCGCAGCAGCACCAGGGTATCGTGATCCGAATTCGGATGGGTGATCATGGAAATGCACATGCGCTGAAACTGACCCTTGTCGGCACCCTGCTTCACCCGTTCGATGACTTCGTCATAACGGGCGGTGGGCCAGTCGACCCGAATGAAGTTGCGGTCGGCGTAGTCCCGTGACTCCTCGCGGTGGCGGGCCAGTCCGCAGTAGCTGCAGTTCGCCCGGCAGCCCTCCGGATAGGTCACCAGCAGATTCAGGCAATGGGTGCATGCCGTACGGTGCATGGTCCCGGGCACCAGACCGAGTGTAATGGCGGCCGCCGTCGACATCTGCACATAATCCGGCGAACGCATGTCAGGGGTCTGAATATGGTAGTTGGGCCGATAGAACTGCAGCGGCGCGACCACCTGTTCTGCGGGAGCACTCATGGAACCTTCCTCCATCGTTGTACCCGGACTGCGCGCGAAAGCGAGCTCGCGCGACACTCCGACAGCTTCACCAGTGTATCAAAGGCACATAACTCCGGCTGCGGAGCCTGCCCCAACGCATTGCATACCCAACCCCACGGCGGCTAGGGAACCTCTGCACAGGCCGCTGAAGCGGCGCTCACGGCGTTGCAAAGGCGCTCGGAATGCTCATTTACCGCTCGTAAACTGCGCTTCCTCGCCCCTTTGCGCCTTGTGATCATCCCCTTGATCGACCAGTGCAGAGGTTCCCTAGGCGGCAAAATAGTCGTCGAAGGCGATCCATCCGCGGCGCTGTACCGCATCTTCGCCGGCCTTCGCCGTGCGCCAGAACTGCTTGAGATAGCGGCGCCGGTCCACGGCCCGGGCAATGCTCACCTCGTACTGATCGCGAACGTCTTCTTCGAAATCCTCCAGGGCATCGCCATCGCCCGCCAGCGCATCGGCCGCTGCCTGCCCCGCCCGTTCACCCGAGACCACAGCCGCGGAGATCCCCGCACCGCTGATGGGATGCGTGAGACCCGCCGCGTCACCGACGAACAGCGTGCGACCCACCGTCAGGCGGTCACGCAGGCCGCCGACCGGAATGGCCCCGCCGGTGCGGTACAGCACCTCTGCGTCCACCAACCCGTCCCGCACCAACTGCGCATGAAGCCGCTCCAGTGGCGCCTTCAGGTTGTCTTCGAAACGCTTGTCCGCGCCAAGCCCTACGTTGGCCACCGCACCCTTGGGAAACAGCCAGCCGTAGCCGCCTGGAAACTCGTCCGACAACCAGATATCCGTGTCCGAATAGGGCACCTTGAGTGCCGATGTATATTGCCGGGTATAGACCACCTCCAAGGCGGGCAATCCCATAGCCGCGGCCACCGGCGAATGGGGACCGTCCGCGGCGATCAGGTACCGGTAGCGGACCCGCTCTTCCCGACCCACAGCCTTGCGCCGGATCACGGCAGTGCGTTCGGAGGCATCGAGGCTCACCAGTCGACTGCCCGTCCACAAGTGAGCACCGGCTTCGGCGGCCCGGGCCGCGATGGTCTGATCAAAGCGTGCCCTGTCGATCATGATGCCCGGGAAGTCGGTGGCCGCCACCGCACCCGAGGGCAACACGCTCTTCATACCGGTGATGCCCTGGATTTTCACGCCTTCGTGGCGGGCATAGGCCCCCATCGGACTTGGAATGAACTCGGCGCACTGCACCGGTTCCCCCACGCGCTCGTTGCGCTCCACGGCGAGCACCCGCGCGCCACCGACGGCCGCTTTCCACGCGGCGCTGCCGCCGCCGGGCCCCAGACCGATGACCAGCACATCCACATCCTGTACGTCGCTGCCTGCCATGGTCGTCGCCTAACTGGCTCCAGCGTGGACGTCCGGTTCGCTCCGGGCCAGGGCGTCTTCGATGACGGCGATAAAATCGTCGCGCTGCAGCATGAGCATTTCCACCGGATAGCCGTCGAAGAAGCGCCGCACATTGTCCCGAAGATCCTTCACCGGCGTGTCGCGCAGCGCGGCTTCAAGGTCCGGGACCATCCGCCGCGGATTCACGAAAAAATCCCCGGTAATCCAGAGCTGCTTGATACGCTCCCGCGGCCGGTCCACCGCTACGTGGGCCCGCATCAGCCCTCCGGAACAGCGGTGAATGCCGGTCCGTAGCTGTGCGTCGCTGTCCGGCCGGTTGTGCTGATAAATCCATTCCCGGGTATCGATTTCCGCCAGCGCCTCGCAGTACAGTGCCTGTTCCGCGTCGGTCAGTGCGGTGGCAGACTCGAAATGCACCCCGAACCGGTCGGCGAACGCGGCGGTCATGTGCTTTCGCACCTCTGACAGCGGGGGCGCCGCGCCCAGCAGCTCAGCCAGATTAGCCACCCGTTCCCGAGCCGATGCGATCGCCTTATCGGAGAGTTTTTCGGCAGGTATCTTCAGCACCCGCAACATCTTCTCCACATCGAATTCCACCAGCAGCGTGCCCTGAAAAAGGATGGAGTCGCCGTCGAATGCCCCGCCGGTGCCGGAAATCTTGCGTCCGTCCACTTCGATGTCGTTGCGCGGCCGGAATTGCGCATCCACCCCCAGACGGCGGATACCGTCGGCGGCCGCCTCGCAGATGCGCCTGGATATCTCGGTCATGTCGGCGGTGCCGAGAAAGCGCTTGTCCAGGTACAGTTCCCAACCGATCTGGGTCTGGTCGAAGTAAAGCGCACCGCCGCCGGTGATGCGCCGCTGGACGGCGATGCCCTGCTCCCGACAGTAGTCCAGACGCAGTTCCTGCTCCACGTTCTGGTGAAAGCCCAGCAAGGCCGACGGCTCGAAGCGCAGAAAACGCAGGGTATGGGGAATGGCGCCCTGTTCGTGGGCCTCCAGAATGGCGCGGTTGAGCGCCATGTTCTCCGCTGCCCGGCGCAGTCCGGTGTCGATAACCCGCCAGCGATGGGGGTCGCGGTCGCTCATGCGCTGCAGCAGCCTCCGGCTGACCGGCTGCCTGCGTCCACCACCTGAATACCGCCCAGAGTACCCGTCGCTTGCGCCGGTGGCTGGGTGGCCCGCGCGGCACGCTCGTGCGCCAACACAGCTTCCAGATCGAGCTCGATGCCGTTGCCGTTCTCGACCGCCATCACCTCGTCACCGACCGCAATGGAACAACAGGCGGGCGTAACCTGCACACGCCGTTCCAGACGTGCAGCCAGTTCCACCGTGCCATCCGAGGGGTGGGCAATGCCGTTCAGTCCTGCCATGACGGCGTAGGTGTCGATCTGCATCTTGGCCATGCCCGGCGGACGGGCGCAGCCCAGCAACAGGGGCGTGTCGGCCAGCGCGTGGCGCGTGTCCATGAAGAAGCGGCCCACGGCGCCGCTGTCCGGCGTCACGAATGGCCGGTGCGCGGGGGCGTAGAACGGCATGACCACGACCAGCACCACCGCATCCGGCAGGTGGCGCTGAAGCATCTCCAGCGCATTCCATTCCCCCAGCAGGTGGCCGTAGTGCAGGCCCACCACGATATGGGGGACAACCTTCATGTCGGTCGCCACCAACGCCTCGAGGGTCGCTTCGAAGTCGTCCACCGTACGCTTGAGGTGATAGACCTGAGTGATGGTTTCCTGGGAGCCGATCACGTCCATCATGGCGGCATCTATGCCGGCCTGGGCCATGCAGCGGGCGGTATCCTCGTCCATAAGTGCCGTGTGGCTGGCGATCTTGAACTGGGGAAATTCGTCCTTGATACGCCGGATGGTCGACCAGTAGGGACCGTACTCCACCTGGTTGCGGTGGTTGGAGCCGCCGGTCAACAGCATGCCCTGACCTCCGTCGGCAACGATCTCGTTGACCACTCGCCAAAGGTCTTCCGGGGTGCGGGCGGGGATCATGGGCTCCAGGATCTTCGCCTTGCAGTGGTCACACTGAAGCTTGCAGTCGCCGCCGGTGATAGAGACCGCCGGCCAGGCGCTTTTGCCGCAGGAAGACAACTCGCTGGTGTTGAAGCTCTTGAAGGTGGGCGTGTAGAAATTGATGCGCAGATCTTCTCTTGAGGGCAACGCAGGCCAACGCGCCTGCATGTCCCCTATCAGACTGCGATCCAGGGCGACGTCTTCCAACGCCTCCACCCGCTGGACGATTTCATACCAGTCGGTCATAGGGATACCTCGGATAGGCGGAGCGACTTGGACGACCGACCGCCGTCTTGAACAAACTCACCGCATTCGGCGGCGCCGCTGCGCGTCGACCCACGGAATGCGGCAACGGCTTGAAAACACGGCCGCGGGTCGGTTCGGGCACCCGATCATGGAATGCGCGAATCCGGCGCGGCCAATGGGGGAACGGGACAGTCCATGGACTGTCCCGTTCCCCATACCTACCGCCAGGGGTTTCAGCAGCCGCCGAAACCCTCTGCTTCCATCTTGGCTTCCAGAGCCGAGAGTGCATCGGCGCCGGTCTTGAGATCCGCCGAATCGGTATTCCAGTCGGCGGCTTTGATCTTCACCAGCCAGCCTTCCCCATAGGGGTCGTCGTTGATCAGACCGGGCTTGGCGGAAACGGCGTCGTTGATCTCGGCGACTTCACCGGCCACCGGCGTCTTGGCGGGACCCACCCACTTGCCGGACTCCACGGTGGCGCAGGACTTGTCCTTCTTTACATCCTTACCGACCTTCTTCGGCGTATAGGAAACAATGGTACCGGCCAGTGAGCAGGCATAGGAAGTCAACCCGATGGTGACCGTGCCGTCACTCTCGGGCCGCGCCCAGACGTTGTTTTCGACGTTGTAATACAGGTCTTCAGGTATGTTGCACCCACGTACGGCACCCATTTTTCTTGCCTCCTTAACGGACTGGTACTTACTACGTATCGGGCCGTGTGCCGCCTCAGCGTTCAGGCTGACCCGGCTTGTGAAAATCAGAAGGACAAGACCTTGTCACAGGTCATGATGAGATCAGCGAGCGTGCTGGCCCGTGAGACATGATCCACTTCAGGGATAAGGTCCGCCTGGCCGTCGATTCTATACCCCGGCAAGGCGGGCTGGCAAACGTGCAACACGGCTCCCGCACGCTTCGCATCCCGAATGAAGTCAATGATTTTCTTGCCCCCCTCCATCGCCACCAGATCGTCCGCCACGCCCTTCTGCATGAGGCGAACGCCCTCCATAGTGAAGAACATATTCACCTCGGCGTCCATGGACGCAAGCAGCGACGCCAGATAAAAGGGCGTCGCACAACGATGGGGCGTACTGGGGCCGGCCGTCACGATCATGACGACGGAAGCGTCTTCATTGTCGAGATACTGGTCGGGGTCTATGGCCATTTCTACTTGATGTTCCGGCTGCAGTGAATGTCTTCCCGCACCGCCCGTTCGCAATACCCTTCGTGGGCGGCGTCCCCCGTCAAGAACTTGGCGAGCGCCTCATCCGGACCGGCAGACGGAGAGACACGGGCAACCCAGGCGTTATAGGGGTCGCTGTTCAGCAGAGTGGGGCTTTCGAGGACATCCGGGTTGCCTTCCTCGATGACACAATCGAAGAAGTTCGGGATCGGTCCGGCCCATTTGCCGCTCTCGATGGTCGCCACCGGTTTGCCAGGGGGCCTGCGGGTTCCCGGGCGGCGTACCCGCACGTGGATGATCTTGCCGGCGATGGTCTGGGAGATGTCGGTCATCCCCACCGTCAGGCTCCCGTCCCCCTCCCGGCGCACCCAGATCTGGAATTCGTCGTCATAGTAGAGTTCCGGATGGAACTCGCAGCCGTTGCATTCCATAGGAGCGAGCGTTCGTTAACTGTCAGACACGAGACGGGTGCAAAGCCCACTGTCTCTGCACCGCGAAGGGAAGCGGTTACCGTCGACGACCGGCGGGGTCGCCGACGGTGGGATGCTTCCGCTAGATGATGCCCTTGTCCTTCAGAACGCCGATGGAATCGCTGACGTTCTCGTGCACACCCAGTTTGCGGGCAGACAAGCCCATTGCCAGGCCGAGCAATTGGGTGAAATAGATGACCCGCACGTTGGTCTTGATACCGAACTCCTTTTCCGCGCGGACCTGATGCATTTCGAGGCCCGAGTGGCAGGTGGGACATTCGGTCGCGATGACTTCCGCTCCGGAGTCCTCTGCTGCCTGCAGCAGATTGAGCACCAACTGGGTGGAGGTATCGGCATCAGACAGGGTATGGGCACCGCCGCAACAGGCGGTCTTCAGCGGATAGTCCACATTGACCGCGCCGGCGGCCGCCAGCAGGTCATCCATGAAATGCGGCTTGTAGCTGGACTCCGAACCCGGACCCTGGTCCTTTTCCGGGAAGATCTGCCGCGGACGGGTGTACATGCACCCGTAGTAGTTGGCGATCTTCAGCCCGTTGAGGCTCTTCTTGAGTTTCTGTTTGATCCCTTCCGGGCCCAATTCTTCCATCAGCCATTCCAGAAGGTGCAGGGTGCGGACGTCGCCCTTGTACACCGGGTCGTCCGACTTGCGGGCCAGGTCCTGGACGGTCTCCATGGACTTCTCGGAAGTGGCTGTCTCGAATTCGGCCTTCTTCAGGTTGTGATAGCAGCCGTTGCAGGGTGCCATCACGGCATCCAGCCCCATCTGTTCGCTGGCGATCGCAAGGTTGCGCGCCGACAGATAGGTCTGCAGCATGGGATGGACGTTCTTCACCTCCATGGCACCGCAACAGTTGTAGTCGCGCAGGTTCTCCATCTCCAGGCCCAGCGCTTTGACCAACACGCGGGTGGATTTGTCATAGGGGCCGCCGGAACCTTCCAGGGCACACCCAGGATAATATGCAACCTTAGCCATGGCTGGCCTCCTTCTGTTCCCGCACGTATGCACGCAGCACATCGCCGGTCTTGCCCCAGCTCTTGGTCTTGGGCGTGAATATGAAATTCAGCCCCATCTTCATCATCTGAGAGACGGGCAGGTGCTTGGCCATGCGCTGACCAAAGGCCACCAGCCATTCCTGCACCATAGGCTGACCGGTCTTCTTGAAGAAGTGCATCATCACATGGGCATCTTCGATGCGCCCGGTCTCGAAGACCTGTTCAGCGAATTCCTCGTCGAAGATCGTCGATGGCTTCTTCTCGGTGATGCCTTCCTCTTCCATCCAGTGGGAGAGAGCCTTCATGACACCTTCGGGGCGCACGTCCTTCGGGCAGATGTTCGTGCATTTGTTGCAGGAAACACACTGCCAGATGATCTCCTTGTCCTTGAGAATCTCGTCCTTAAGACCCAGCCGCGTCAGATAAATCCAGTAGCGCGGATTGAACTGAACGTTCTGCGCGTACATGGTGCAGGAGTTGGTGCAGGACCCGCACTGCCAGCAACGATGCACGTTCTCGCCGCCGGCAAAATTCTGGATCGTCTCTTCGAAATCGTCGTCGTAATCGGTGAGCGTGCGCGGGGTGATCATCGTGTTCCAGTGACCCGACACATCGACGCCATCCACGACCAGCGAATCATGGGTCAGGATGCGGTCCGGATCGATCAGCGACTTCTCGTGAATTGCCATCGTCGTCTCCGTTCAGAGCGTAAGCCAGAGATCCGATCAACCGATGCGCCGGTGCGCACCCGCCTGCCGTCTCCCCCAGCCAAACAGCCTCTATTCAGCTTCAGCTTTCAAACGCGACTGCCCGCCGCGGCGCGCAGGGTCGATTCCCAGCATCTTCGTGACCAGCTCCAGCGGGTCGTCCTTGGCGCCAAAGTCTGCCGCCAGCATGCTCATTCCGCTGGACATGGAACGCAAATAGTCTGAATAAGCCTGCGCCAGCAGCAGATCGACCATATACACCACGTCCCGGTAGAACCCCTGGCTGGCGAGCCGCTCCGCCAATGCCGATCGTGCACCCTCGAAGGTCTCCGGTCGGTCATCGAGAGGGATATCCCTTAGGGTGTCGTTGGCCTTGATGAATTCCCGCAACGCGCCGCTTTGTGTATTCGTATCCCACACCCAACGGGTCATGAGCGGGTATTGTTCGGGAGCCCGGAAATGCAGCATTTCCGCGCCTACGTCCCAGGCCGCGCGTTTGGCCTTCTCACCCGCCGGCGCAAACTGATCGGCGAATGCCCTCATGCGCTCGAGCAGAGGCGCGGGACCGTACAGCAGCTCGCGAATCGCGGCCAGCAACGCCTTGTGATCCATGTTGCGCCACGCCGGCGCCAGCCTGCGTCGAGCCGTGAACACCGTCTCGAGCACGGCAGCCAGGCCTTGCTGGGACAACTCGCCGAGCGCGCTGGGCTCCAACACCCGTGCGAACAACTCGTGCTTGGCACGCAGGGCCCCGACGAACTCTTCGGGCCCGCCCCGCTCGCCCATTTGCTCGATCAACACGCCGAGCTTGCCGGCGCAGATCTCCGGGTCCAGACTGATCCTAAGCTCAGCCGGCTGAATGCGGTCCCGGAGATCCGCCTTCTTCGGGTCAGCTTGCTTTCCGAACCACAGCATTCAGATCAGCAATCGCGCGCATGGCGGCCGCACTACCCTGCGAAATGGAATCGTCGATGGATTCGGGTCCGTAGGCGGAGCCGCACGAATAGATGCCACGACGAGTGGTACCGCAGGTGTTCGTGTAGTGTTCGGCCCGCTCGATGAAACCGTGCTTCTCGAGTCCGACCCCGAAGACCTTGGATATCTCTGGGTTGTCCTCGTTCGGGTCCATTCCGATGGCATGCACCACGATATCGAACGGAATCACGATCGGGCGCTTGACCAGCGTATCCTCGCCCTTGACGAGCAACCGCCCGTCACCGGATGCCGTCACTTCGGCAATACGGGCCTTGACGAACTTGGTCTTGAACTCTTCCTGAGACTTCCAGTAGAACTTGTCCTCGTACAGACCGAACGTGCGGATATCCATGTAGTAGATGAACACGTCCGTCTCAGGCGACAGCTCCTTGACTTCCATCGCCAGGTTGGCGGACACCGTGCAGCAGATCTTCGAGCACCATTCCCGACCGATCTGGCGGTCGCGGGACCCCACGCACAGCAGGATGGCGACACGCTCAGGTACGCGGCCGTCCGAAGGACACTGGATCTTGCCGCTTGCCACCATCTGCTCCATCTGGGTGGTGGTCAGCACGTCCTCGTAGGTACCGAAACCCCATTCCGGCTTGTTGATGGAATCGAAGTGCGTGAAACCCGTGCTGAGAATCACCGCACCGGCTTTGACGGTCTCGCCGTTGCTCAGTGTCGCGGTGAAATCGCCCGCCTCACCCTCCAGCTTGGCCACCTTGGTGCCCTTATGGATGGCGATGCTGTCATCCTGTTCGACGCGCGAAATCATCCGGCCGATCGCATCCTTGGCCCACTCGCCGGAGGGCACCAACTTGGCATAGCCGGAGAGGATGGGCGCGCCGCCCAGCACGTCTTCCTTTTCCACCAGCACCGCCTTCTGTCCGGCAGCGGATATGCCCGCTGCCGCTGACAGACCGGCGGGGCCGGCACCCACTACAAGCACCGTATCTTGCATTTATGCTCTGCCCCCATATGCGAGTTCAGGATTATAAAGGTAGTCGATATTGCCCTGTTCCACTTCCTTCAGGTATTCCTGGAACTTGGCTTTGGCGTCGGTCCAGCTGATGCCCATCTTCTCCACCAGGTCCTCGCAGGGCGAGGCGTGCCACTGCAACTGCACGATCTTGAAGGGGTCTGCGCCGCAGGCCAGGGCGGCGAACTGCACGTCAGCCATGATCGGAACCTGGAAGTTCTGACCGTGGGACTTACCGATCCATTGGTTCTTGTCCATGGTGGTGATGCAGCCCGTGTCATTGCCGATCATGACGTCGGCCTGGGCCTCTTCCTTGGCCACGCGGATTTTGCGGTTCATGGTGAACGAGCGGGTGAACTCACGCTCGGAAATGATGTGCCGGAACCCGAAGCCGCAGCAGTCATACCAGGTGGAATAGTCGATCACCTGCGCGCCCAAGGCCTGGGCCACCGACGTGCCGATGGCCGTGCGGTTGCCGCCCAACACATCTTCGTCGTAGACGGCATCCTCGTGCACCATCTTGTAGTAGTGGCAAGCCACGTGGTTGGTCACACGAATATTGGAGACGTCGTACTTCTGCATCTCGGCGATGCGGTGCCGCATCACGTGCACCCACTCGGAGTAGTGGATGATCTCCTCGGGGATGACCAGCTTGCCGTCCACCAGACGACCCAATTTGCCGAGGATCTTCTTGACCTTCTCGCGCAGCTCGGCGGACTCCACCAGGTACTTGCGGATTTCCTTGTAGTTGCCGAAGGAGGTGCCGCAGTGCACCAGGGGGAAGAAATGCCCTTCCTTGAAGCCGTGCTGCTTGCCCGAGATATAGGCCTGGTGGAAGTTGCGCAGGAACACCGCCGCCAGGGATTCCACATTACCGATGCCGGAGCCGTGA
>CAZNBB010000091.1:0-15146 GCA_964571225.1 uncultured Gammaproteobacteria bacterium | reverse complement strand
GACAGGTTGAAGCCCACCAGATAATCCAGAGCGCGCCGCGCCTGCTGGGCGTTGACCAGGTCCATGGACAGGTCGCGGGCGTGGTTCATGGCTTCGCGGATGGCGCGCTGGGTGATTTCGTGGAACACCACCCGATGGGCCGGTTTGTCCTTCAGGGCGCCCCGTTGCCTGAGCAGCTCGTACAGATGCCAGGAGATGGCCTCGCCTTCGCGATCCGGGTCAGTGGCCAGGTACAGGGCATCGGCCTTTTTCAGGGCTTTGACGATGGCGTCGACATGTTTGGCGTTCTTGTCGATCACCTGGTATTTCATGGCGAAGTCGTGCGCCGGGTCGACCGCGCCCTCCTTGGGCACCAGGTCCCGTACATGGCCGTAGGAGGCCAGCACCTCGAAATCCTTGCCCAGGTATTTCTTGATGGTGCGGGCCTTTGCCGGCGATTCGACAATTAACAGGTTCTTGCTCATGGATGGTGAACTTACCGGCTACGGCTTACGGTTTGCAAGCGCGCCTTCTGGATGGGTATGCATGGCAGGCGTCGTTGCGGCGGGGTCGGCGGTTGGCAGGGGAAGCGTTGCCGTTCCGTGCAAGCCTGCGTAGGGGGCCGCGGTCCGGCCGTGCGCGACAGCGCCGGCGGGGGTGCTCAGTGCAGGTTGGCTCCCAGGTTCTCGAATACCAGATCTTCCATCCATGCGTAGGCCGCTTCCTCGCCGGGCTGGTTGAACAGCACCATGAGGATGACCCACTTGAGGTGATCGATATCGATGTCCTCACTGGTGCCCAGGGCCATGATGCGGTCGATGACCAGCTCGCGACTGGTGGGCGTGAGGATGCCGACCTGTTCCAGAAACATCAGAAAACCGCGGGACTCCACGTCCAGGCGGGTGCATTCGGATTCGGTGAACAGCCGGATGGAGCGGCCGGTCTGCGTGTTCGGCAGCGGTTCGTCCCGCTGGGCGGCGAGATCTTCCAGCCAGTCGAACGCCTGGTTGATCTCGCTGGGCGGAAAACCCGCTTCCAGCAGCTCGACGTGCAATGATTCCCGATCCGGGCCGATGTCGTTCTCGTCGTCCATATAATAGTTCTCGAAGAGATACATCAGCACGTCGAGCATGTTTTCTTTCATTTCAGGGCCTCGTATTCGGTCCGGGCATAACGCCCGCCCGGGCCGCAGGTCACGTAACCGCGCAGCTCCAGGATCAGGAGCATGGAGGAAATGGCCTCCGCCGTCAATCCGCTGGCTTGCACCATCTGGTCGATGGTAACGGGATCGTAGCCCATAATTTCAATTAGTTGCGAATATTCTTCTGTCAGCTCGGCGGCCGGGTCCGGTGCCTGGGCGGGGGGTGCAGGGTTTCCCACCGCGGCCAGGCTTCCCAGCTCCTCGAGTATGTCTTCGGCGGTCTCCACCAGCTTCGCGCCCTGCCGGATCAGGGCATGGCAGCCCCGGGCCAGGGGGTTGTGTATGGAGCCGGGAATGGCGAACACCTCACGGCCCTGCTCCACCGCGTGGCGGGCGGTGATCAGCGAGCCCGAGCGCAGCGCCGCCTCCACCACCAGCGTGCCCAGGCTGAGCCCGCTGATCAGCCGGTTGCGGCGGGGGAAATGCTCCGGCCGGGGGGTGGTGCCCGGTGGGAACTCGGACACCAGCGCACCCTGCTCAACCACCTCATGGGCCAGCTCCCGGTGGGCCGCCGGATACACCCGGTCGGGTCCGGTGCCCAGCACCGCGACGGTGGGGCCGTCAGCGGCCAGCGCGCCACGGTGGGCGGCCCCGTCCACACCCAGGGCCAGACCGCTGGTGATCACCAGCCCGGCGCCCGCCAGGTGGCGGGCGAACTCGAAGGCGGTGCGCCGGCCGCCGGAGCTGGGGTTGCGGCTGCCCACCATGGCCAGCAGGTGGCCGGACAGGACGCCCGGGTCGCCGTGCACGAACAGCACCGGAGGCGGATCGGCGATCTGCCGAAGCAGCGTCGGATAGCGGGGGTCGTGGAGGGTGACGATGTGCTTGTCGGGTGCGTCGCGCCAGGCGAGATCGGCGTCCACCTCCTCCGAGGCCGGCTTGCGCAGCTGGCGTACCAGTTCGACCGGAAGCTCGCCTGCGGGGGCTTCCAGCACCGAGCGGGGTGAACCGAAGCGCTCCAGCAGCGCGCCGAAGCGGGCCGGCCCGAGCCCCGGGGTATGCATAAGCACGAGCCAATCGCGCAGCTCATCCTCGCGGACGGCGTGCGGGGATTCGTGGGTCACCTGGCATCCATTCCGTGTCGCCAAAAAAGAACGGGGCCGCCGGTTCCGCCGGCGGCCCCGTTCCTTCTAAAGACTACGGGTTGCGTACGCTGTCTTCAACATGCAGCGCGCGGGTGGCGCTCATGACCAGGCCGTAGCTCACCTTGTCGAAGGTGCGGAACACCATCAGTACGCCGGCCCGCTCGTCCGGCAGCTTGACGGTGTCGCCCTTGCCGTCGACGGTGTCCGTGATTTCCCGGCCGGCCTGATAGATGGCCAGCACGGTGCCGGGGTTCAGGCCGTCGCGGGCGCCGCGGTTGAGTACCACCACCTGGTACTGGCCCACCTGGCTGACGCCGTTGAGCACCGAAATGATACGGCCGTGGATGTCCTTCTTGGGCGGATGGGGGATGAAGTTGGCGTTGAGCTCCCGGTCGCTGACCGCCCGCAGCCGGTCTCCCACAGCGGCTTCCTGGGAGGTCTTGGTCAGCTTGAGGGTGCTCGGGTCACCGAAGCTGAGGGCGGTGGCGTCGCCGACGAACAGGGCCTGGTAGCCGAGAACCTCATGGGTTTCGGGGTCGATCAGCGGCTTGCTGGGGCGGTAGACGCTGAAGCGCTTGTGCTGGTCGCCCTTGATGCCCCGCACATAGATGCTATCGCCGGGGCCGCCGATGATATGCTCGTTCGCGATCTCCACGATGTAGGGCGCGTGCTTGAGCTCGTTCTTGTCGGTGACCAGGGGCTGGGTCAGGAACTGGCGGATGGCGTCGATAGGTATGGTGGGAATCGCCCGGGCCAGGGATTCGACGCGCGCGTGGGGCTTGAGCACCACCGTGGGCCGGCCCCGCTGGACGCTGAGGCGCGGCTTTCCGTTCACGTAGGACAACGTGATCACGTCGCCCGGGTAGATGAGGTGGGGATTCTTGATCTGGGGGTTGGCATACCACACTTCCGGCCACAGCCAGGGATCGCGAAGGAATCGCCCGGAAATGCCCCACAGGGTATCGCCCTTGACCACCACGTAGCGGTCGGGGTGGTTGGGCTTGAGCGCAACCGTATCGGCGAAGGCCAGTCCGGCCAGCAGGACCGCGAACACCACGCCGAGCAATTTGGTCGTCTTCATGATCATCCTTAGTCTCTCGCTGCGAGCCGGGTCGATAGCGCGTTCGTTCGCCCGCCCCGGAAAAATCCCAGCCTCACGGCAGTTTAGTGAAAATACCCCAGTCCACAAAATGTGGAAACGGAACTCTAAAATCCCTTATCATTCCCATAATTCGGCAATCTAAAGAATTGCTTTAAGTGATTCGGTGACGGGCTTCACATGGCGCTCCTCGATATTCTCCATTTTCCGGACCCCAGGCTGCGTACCCGGGCCACGCCCGTGGAGCAGGTGGACGACTCGGTCCGTCGGTTGGTGGCGGACATGTTCGAGACCATGTACCAGGCCCCCGGCATCGGGCTGGCCGCCACCCAGGTCAATGTCCACCGCCGGATCATCGCCATCGACATCTCCGAAGAGCGCGATCAGCCCCTGTGCCTGATCAATCCGGAAATCCTCGAGCGCAGCGGCGAGGAGGAGATGGAAGAGGGCTGCCTGTCGGTGCCGGGCGTATACGACCGGGTGGTGCGCGCCGAGCGCATCCGCTTCCGGGCTCTCGACCGGGACGGTCAACCCTTCGAGCAGGAGGCCGAGGGCCTGCTGGCCATCTGCATCCAGCATGAGATCGATCATCTGGACGGCAAGCTGTTCGTCGACTACCTTTCCAGCCTGAAGCGCCAGCGCATCCGCAAGAAGCTGGAAAAGCAGCGCCGCCAGGGAGACTTGGAAAGCCCCAGGGAGAAACGCGCCCAGCCGGTGATCTAGAACCTGTCTCAACGTCGTGGATCGGCCGTCACGATAAGGCGCGGATCGCGCGAGCAGCGCGGTCAACACGGTTGAATGAGCACCGCAGCGTGATCCGCAACGCAGCATGGGCGGGCGAGACGCCTTTTGAGATGGGTTCCAGCCGGCGGCAGGCGGTTGGGGATATCTGACAGAGCGCAATCCCACCGGACGTAGTTTCGCGGCTATGCATGCTGCTTTCATTGGTCGTGCCTGCGCGAGCGCCACGCCCGGCGCGGCGCGGACCGCACCGTTCGCGACCCGGCTTTCCCCACGAGGATGGCGATGAAGATCGTATTTGCGGGCACGCCGGAATTTGCCGTGCCCCCCCTTGAGGTGCTGCTTTCCAGCGCTCACGAACTGGCGGCTGTCTACACGCAGCCGGACCGGCCTGCCGGTCGCGGTCGCAGCCTGCGGGCCAGTCCCGTCAAGGAGACCGCCCAGCGGGCCGGGGTGCAGGTCCGCCAGCCCCTTACCCTCAAGGACGAGCAGGCCGTGCGCGAGCTGGCCGCCCTGGCGCCTGACCTGATGGTGGTGGTCGCCTACGGGCTGCTGCTGCCCCAAGCGGTGCTGGACATTCCGGCACGCGGTTGCGTGAATGTGCACGCCTCCCTGCTGCCGCGCTGGCGCGGCGCGGCGCCCATCCAGCGTGCCATCCTGGCGGGCGATGCGGAAACAGGGGTGACCCTGATGCAGATGGAACGGGGCCTCGATACCGGCCCCATGCTGGCCCGGGCGAGCTGTGCCATCGATGCCGAGGATACGGCGGCGAGCCTGCACGACCGTCTGGCGGCGCTGGGCGCCGAGCTGTTGGCTCAGAATCTGGAGGCCATCCTTGGCGGCGAGCTGCCGGCCCGCCCCCAGGACGATGCCCAGGCCTGCTATGCGGCCAAGATCGACAAGTCCGAGGCCGAGTTGGATTGGCGCCAGCCCGCCCTGCAGCTGGATCGGCAGGTACGCGCCTTCAATCCGTGGCCGGTGGCCCAGACCCGCTACCAGTCCCAGCCGTTGCGTATCTGGAGGGCACGCCCGCTGGGCTCCGGCGTCGACGCACCCCCTGGCACGGTGGTGGCCGCGGGACGTGACGGAATCGACGTAGCCTGCGGTGCCGGTGTGTTAAGAGTACTGGAAGCCCAGCTGCCGGGCCGGCGCCCGACACTGGCAGCGGATCTGGCCAACGCCCGTCCTCTGACGGGCGTTCGTCTTGGGGACGAGGGTTGAACGGAGGAATGCCATGGAGGTATTGGGGGCGCGGCAGGCAGCCGTGCGCGCGCTGCTCGCAGTGGTCACCGACGGCCAGTCCCTGGCGGCGGCATTGCCTGCACTGCTCCAGCGGGTGGCCGACGCGCGCGAACGACCGCTCGCACAGGAGCTCGCCTACGGCACCCTGCGTTGGTATCCGCGCCTGAGCGCACTGGTCGGTCAGCTCCTGCAGCATCCGCTCAAGGATCGCGACCGGGATATCCATGCCCTGCTGCTGGTCGGTGTGTACCAACTGGCCTATCTGGCCGTTCCCGCCCACGCCGCCGTGCATGAGACGGTGGAAACCGCACGCGCCCTGGGCAAACCGTGGGCAGCCAAGCTGGTCAACGGTGTGCTGCGCAATTTCCAGCGCCGGCAGGCGCAGCTGACCGCGGCTCTCGAACAGGATCCGGTCACCCGTCTCGCCCATCCGCGCTGGCTGCTGGAGCGGTTTCGGCACGACTGGCCGGCGGATTGGGAGGCGCTGGCCGCCGCCAACAACGCCCGGCCCCCCCTGTGCCTGCGGGTGAACGCCCGCCGGCTCGATCGGCAGGCGTATCTGGCCGCCCTGGCGGAGGCGGGCATCGAAGCCGTTCCCGTGCCCCACGGGTCCGCGGGCGTCGAGCTGGTGGAGCCGATGGCCGTGGAGCGCCTGCCGGGTTACGCCGAAGGCTGGTTCTCCGTGCAGGACGGCGCCGCCCAGCAGGCCGCGCCGCTGCTGGACCTGCAACCCGGCATGCGTGTGCTGGACGCCTGCGCGGCGCCGGGCGGCAAGACGGCGCATATTCTGGAATGCGAGCCCGACCTGGCCGGGCTGACCGCTATCGACATGGACCCCGCACGCCTGCAGCGCGTGGCCGAGAACCTGCAACGGCTGGGACTGCAGGCGCAGCTGGTGGCGGGCGACGCATCGGTGCCGGACAGCTGGTGGGACGGCGATCACTACCAACGCATTCTGCTGGATGCACCCTGCTCCGCCACCGGCGTGATACGCCGGCACCCCGACATCAAGGTGCTGCGTCGCAGCGATGACATCCCGCGGCTGGTGGATCAGCAGCGGCGTCTGCTGGAGTCGTTGTGGTCCTTGCTGGCGCCTGGGGGTATGCTGTTATACGCGACCTGTTCGGTGGTCGCCGATGAAAACGTAGATCAAGTGGAACGATTCCTCGCCACTCATTCCGATGCCAGAGAGTGGCCGATTGACGCGCCCTGGGGGCGCGCCTGTCAATGCGGACGCCAGGTCCTTCCCGGCCAGGACGGGATGGACGGCTTCTATTACGCGCGTTTGGTCAAGCAATGAACGGGACGGCTCCTGGATGACTGTGCGGATGGCAGCGCACCGGCGTTCCGTGCCCCGCGTGGTGGTCGCCGTATTTATGCTGGCTCTCGGCTGCACCGGTCTGTTTCGGCCCGCAGCCGCCGCCGACGAGGCGGGCTCGTTCTGGGTGCGGTCGGCCCACACGGTCCTGTCGCACGAAGTCTATCGTCTGGATGCGCGCATCGACTTCCATTTGAGCACGGCGGCCCTGGACGCCCTGCACAGCGGCGTACCGCTGACCATCGATATCCACATGCAGGCGATCCAGCAACGCGGCTGGTTGTGGAACCGGGTGGTAGCGGATCTGCACCAGTACTACCAGATCCAGTACCACGCCCTCAGCGATCGCTACCTGGTCAAGAACCTCAATACGGGATTGGTGGACAGCCACCACAGTCTGGAAGACGCTCTCGACGAGATCGGCATCATTCACGGCTTTCCCATGCTCGACGAGCGCCTGCTCGAACCCGGTGCGCACTACCAGGGCGCCCTGCAGGCGTCGCTGGACATCGAGGCGCTTCCCACGCCCATGCGGGTGTGGGCGTACGTGTCCTCCCAGTGGCACCTGAGCACCGACTGGTACACATGGCCGCTCCGCAAGTAAAACGCGCCAGCTGGGGCCTGTGGGCCATGTTGGTGCTGTTCATTTTGCTGCTGGTGTCGTTGTCGTTCATGAGCGATGCCACCCACAACTCCGAACGCTTCGGTCGGCTGTATTCGTGGCTGCTGCTGGTCAACGCCCTCGGTCTGGTGGTGCTGGCGGCGCTGATCGGCGGCAACCTCTACTGGTTGGTCCGCCAGTACCGGACGCGGGCGGCCGGCGCCCGACTGACCGGCCGGCTGGTGGTCATGTTCGTGGTGCTGGCGGTGCTGCCGGTGTCGGTGGTCTACTACTTTTCCCTCCAGTTCCTGCACCGGGGCATCGACAGCTGGTTCGACGTGCGCATCGAGCGTGCCCTGGGCGATTCCCTGGATCTCAGTCGCGCCGCCTTCGACGTGCGCCTGCGCGAGCTGCTGCGGGTCACCGACCACCTGGCCAGCGAGATCGGCCAGGTGTCGCCGGCGGTGGCGCCCCTGAACCTTTACGACCTGCGGGTGCGCAGCGGCGCATCGGAGCTCACCCTGTTCGGGTCCAACGGTCGCATCATTGCATCGAGCAGCAACGATCCCACCGACCTGGTGCCCAATCGACCGGCCGCCGAAATTCTGCTGCAGGTCAAACGCGGCCAGTCCTACGTAGGGCTCGATCCCATCGGCGAGCATGGTCTGTACGTGCGGGCCGTGGTCGCGGTGCCCGCTTCCGGTCCGGCCGGCGAAACCCGCATCCTGCAGGCCCTGTACCGGGTGCCGGAGCGACTCAACAAGCTCGCCCAGAGCGTGCAGTCGGCGTTCGGCCGCTACAAAGAGCTGTCCTATCTGCGCAAGCCCCTTAAGTACAGCTATACCCTGACCCTGTCGCTGGTGCTGTTGCTCAGTCTGTTGTCGGCGGTGTGGGCGGCGTTCTTCTCGGCGCGCCGCCTGGTGGCGCCCATTCGCGACCTCGCCGAAGGCACCCGCGCGGTGGCCGACGGCGACTACGACAAGCAGCTGCCGGTGCCCGGCGAGGACGAGCTGGGCTTTCTGGTGCGCTCGTTCAACGACATGACCCGGCGCATCGGGCGGGCCCGGGATCAGGCGCGGCGTTCCCAGCAGCAGGTGGAAGGTCAGCGGGCCTATCTGGAGGCGGTGCTGGGCAGTCTGTCCTCCGGGGTCATGAGCATCTCCCGGGATCGCAAACTGCGGACCGTCAACGACGCCGCCAGCCACATTCTGGGTATGGATCTGCGCGCCAGCCTGGGCGGTGCGCTCAACCAGCTCAGCGAACGCCACGGCTATACGGCGCCGTTCTTCGATTCGGTGGCGCGCCATGTGCGCGCCGAAGACCCGGGCTGGCGTGAAGAGATCATCCTGTTCGGGGTGCGCGGCCGGCAGGTGCTGATGTGCCGCGGCGCCGCCCTGCCCGGCGACGGCGTGCGGGGCGGCGGCATGGTGATCGTGTTCGACGACGTCACGGCGCTCATCCAGGCCCAGCGCGACGCGGCGTGGGGCGAAGTGGCACGCCGCCTCGCCCATGAGATCAAGAACCCGCTCACGCCCATTCAGCTGTCCGCGGAGCGGCTGCGCCACAAGTATCTCAAGGTGCTGGCGCCGGAGGACGGCGAGGTGCTGGAACGGGCCACCCACACCATCGTCCAGCAGGTGGAGGCCATGAAGGAGATGGTCAACGCGTTCACCGAATATGCCCGGGCGCCGCAGATGCACCGCGAACCGGTGGACCTGAATCCCCTCGTCCTGGAGGTGCTGGACCTGTACCGCGGCCACGCCGCCGGTCTGCAGATCGAGAGCCGCCTGGATCCCTCCAACCCCTGCGTGGAAGCCGATGCCGGTCGGCTTCGCCAACTGCTGCACAACCTGTTCAAGAACGCCCAGGAAGCCACCAGCAACCGCCCCGATGGGAAGGTGGTGGTCGGTACGCTGTGCGTGAACGAGCTCGATACCCACTACGTGGAGCTGTGGGTGGACGACAACGGCCCCGGATTCCCGCCCCAGCTCTTCGAGCAGCTGTTCGAGCCCTACGTGACCACCAAGCCCAAGGGCACCGGCCTCGGCCTCGCCATTGTCAAGAAAATTGTCGAAGAGCACGGCGGCGTCATCGAGGCCCAGAACCTGGAGCCCGGCGGCGCCCGCGTGCTCATCCGTCTGCGTGTGCTGACCACCCGCAGCGGCGCGGCGGACGCCTCGAACGCTCGATCCGCGGGATAATCGCAGCGCGGCGCGAGCGCTGCACTCGCCAATCTGTGCTTATCTTGCAGGTAGCGGCCTCGCGGGCCAGCCCGCGGTACGGGTGCCAACGGAGCATTCGACATGCCGGCGATCATCGACGCGTTGATGACGATCGTCGGTCGCTTCCCCGCCTGTCCGCGCAGGAGGCGGGCTAGGGATAGACCGTCAATTGGGTTACGATGAGGCGCGTCATGGGCCCCCTCGGGGCCATTTTCGCGAACAAGGGTTTGCCCCATGAGCGCTGCCCACATTCTGGTGGTCGACGACGAGCCCGACATCCGCAATCTCGTGCAGGAGATTCTGGAGGACGAGGGCTACGAAGTCGGCGTCGCCGACAGCGGCGAGGCCGCCCGCCAGGCCCGGCGCGCCCGCCGCCCCGACCTCATCCTGCTGGACATCTGGATGCAGGACGTGGACGGCATCACCCTGCTGCGCGAATGGTCCGAGAGCGGCGGCCTGCCCTGCCCGGTGATCGTCATGTCAGGACACGGCACTGTGGAAACGGCTGTGGAGGCCACCCGGCTGGGGGCCTACGATTTCATCGAAAAGCCCATCTCCCTCGCCAAGCTGCTGCTCACCGTCGGTCGCGCCCTGGAAGCCGACAAGCTGCAGAAGGAAAACGTCGGGCTGCGTCGCCAGGCCGAACCGGTGCTGGAGCCGGTGGGGCGCAGCACCGTATTGCAGCAGCTGCGCGAGCAGGTCAAGCGCCTTGCCCAGCACGATACCTGGGTGCTGATGCGGGGCGAGCCCGGCAGCGGCAAGAAGACCTTCGCCCACTACCTGCACCTGAACAGCTCCCGGCGGGAAGGTCCGTTCGTGGAGGTGGGCGTCGGCTCCATCTCACGGGAGAATTCCGCCGTGGAGCTGTTCGGCAGCGAGGAGGGCGACCAGGTCCGTTACGGGCGGCTCGAGCAGGCCAACGGCGGCGTGCTGTACCTGGACGACATCGCCGATATGGATCCCCAGACCCAGGCGCGCCTGCTGGGTGTGCTGCAGGCCCACTCCTTTCTGCGGGTGGGCGGCAGCGAGGCGGTGCACGTGGACCTGCGCATCATCGCCGCCACCCATCGCGATCTGGAAGAGGAGGTCAGCGCCAACCGCTTCCGTGAGGACCTGTATTACCACCTCAACGTGGTGCCCCTGAAGGTGCCCGCCCTGCGCGAGCATCTGGAGGACGTGCCGGACCTGCTCAACTATTACGCGGACTATTTTGCCGACCGGGAAAATCTGCCCTACCGGCGCTTTTCCCTGGCTGCCCAGAATCGGCTGCGCAACTATCCCTGGCCGGGCAACGTGCGGGAGCTGAAGAACCTTGTCCAGCGGCTGCTGATCCTGGGCAGCGGCGAGACCATCGAGGTGGCGGAAGTGGAGGCGGCGCTGAGCGTGCAGCCCATCCGCGTCGGCGCCGAACGGGGCGTACCGCTGTCCTTCGATCTGCCCCTGCGCGACGCGCGTGAGCAGTTCGAAAGGGCCTATCTGGAGCACCAACTGCAGGAGTCCGGCGGCAGCGTCGGCAAGCTCGCCAAGCTGGTGGGTATGGAGCGCACTCATCTGTATCGAAAGCTGCGCGCCCTGGGTATCGAATTCAAGAAAGGCGGTGACTAGTGTTGGAACGGCTTACGGCGGCGCGCCTTCCATGGGCTGGCGCGGGACTGGGGCGCGCGCTGCGCATGAGCATGGATAAAGGCGTGGGCGGTCGCTCGGCAGGGTGCGCTGTGTCGTTGCATGTATCGAAGGTGGCGGCGCCGTGAAGATCATCATTCTGGGTGCCGGCCAGGTGGGCGCTTCGGTAGCCAGCAACCTGTCCAGCGAAGCCAACGACATCACCGTGGTGGACGAGAACGCGCAGATTCTGCAGGACCTGCAGGACAGGCTGGACATCCGCACCGTCGCCGGCCATGGGGCTCATCCGGACGTGTTGGCCCACGCCGGGGCCATGGACGCCGACATGATCATCGCCGTGACCAACAGCGACGAGACCAACATGGTGGCCTGCCAGGTTGCCTATACGCTGTTCCGCACCCCCACCAAGATCGCCCGGGTGCGCTCGGGCGAATACCTCAAGCACCCCCGGCTGTTCGCACCCGAAGCGCTGCCCGTGGATGTGCTGATCAGCCCGGAACAGGTGGTGACGGACTATATCCAGCGCCTGATCGAGCACCCCGGTGCGCTGCAGGTGCTGGACTTCGCCGGCGGCAAGGTCCAGCTGGTGGCGGTGCACGCCTACTACGGCGGCCCGTTGGTGGGGCACGAGCTGCGGCGTCTCAAGGACCACATGCCCGGCGTGAAGACGCGGGTGGCCGCCATCTTCAGGCGGGGTAAACCCATCATTCCGGAAGGCGACACTGTCATCGAGGTCGATGACGAGGTGTTCTTCATTGCCGCCCGCAAGAACATCAGAGCGGTGATGGCCGAGCTGCGGTCCCTGGACAAGCCCGTCAAGCGCGTCATGCTCGCCGGCGGCGGCAACATCGGCATGCGCCTTGCCCGCGCCCTGGAAAACAAATACCAGGTGAAGATCATCGAGCACGATGCGCAACGGGCCCGGGAACTGTCGGAGCGTCTTCACAAGGCCATCGTGCTGCTGGGCGATGCGGCCGACGAGGAACTGCTGCGCGAAGAGAACATCGAGAACACCGACGTGTTCTGCGCCCTGACCAACGACGAGGAAGCGAATATCCTGTCGGCCATGGTGGCCAAGCGCATGGGCGCGCGCAAGGTGATGTCGCTGATCAATCGCGCCGCCTACGTGGACCTCATGCAGAGCGAAGCCATCGACATCGCCATCTCGCCCCAACAGACCACCATCGGCAGCCTGCTCACCCACGTGCGCCGCGGCGATGTGGTGGCGGTGCACTCCCTGCGCCGCGGCGCCGCCGAAGCCATCGAGGCGGTGGCCCATGGCGACCGCAAGACCTCCAAGGTGGTGGGGCGCGCCATCGAGGAGATCAAGCTGCCGCCGGGCACCACCATCGGGGCCATCGTGAGGGCCGAGGAAGTGCTGATGGCCCACCACGACACCGTTATCGAGCCCGAGGACCATGTCATCATGTTTCTGGTGGACAAGCGCCGCATCGGCGACGTCGAGCGATTGTTCCAGGTCGGCGTGACCTTCTTCTGAGCGCGGGCTCGTGAGCGATACAGACCCTGAGGATCGCCGGGCGCGCTGGGAAGCGCGCTTTCGGGACGGCGGCGGGCCGGGTGCGCAGCCGGCCGAGGTGCTGGCCCAGAACCGCCATCTGCTGCCGGCCCGGGGCCGCGCCCTGGATCTGGCCTGCGGGCGCGGTGGCAATGCCCTGCTGTTGGCCGCAAGCGGCCTGCAGACCTGGGCGTGGGACTGGTCGGCGGCCGCCGTGGAGGCGGTGCGGGAGGCGGCCCGTGGCCGTGGGCTGGAGCTGAACGCCGAAGTGCGCGACGTGGTGGCCATGCCGCCGGAGGCCGGGCGCTTCGACGTGGTGGTGGTCAGCCGCTTTCTGGAACGGGATCTTTTGCCAGCCATCGCCGCCGCCCTGCGCCCGGGCGGGCTGCTGTTCTATCAGACCTTCATCCGCGAGCGGGTGGACGGCGGCGGGCCCAGCAACCCCGACTTCCGGCTGGGCGACAACGAGCTGCTGCGGGCGTTCGGCGATCTGCACCTGGTCGCCTACCGGGAGGAAGGACTCATCGGCGACCTGAACGCAGGCCTGCGCAACGAGGCTCTGCTGGTCGCCCAGCGGCGGGCCGACGACGGCGCACGCCAATCCCCCTGAATCCGCGCCCTTGCAAGGGGACGTCCCAGCCGCGACACTCTTCGTCCATGGGAATGATCGAAAATTTCGAAGCCATGCTGGCCTCCGGCCAGGACAACGCCCTGCTGCGCTACAGTCTCGGCACGGCCTACCTGAAAGCCGGCGATAACGCGCACGCCGTCGAGCACCTGGGCGAAGCGGTGCGTCAGGATCCCCAGTACTCTGCGGCCTGGAAGGCCTACGGCAAGGCACTCACCGAAGCGGGCAGCAGCGAACAGGCGGTGCAGGCCTACGAGAGCGGTATCGCTACCGCCGAGGCCAGAGGCGACATTCAGGCGGCCAAGGAAATGCGCGTGTTCCTCAAGCGCCTGCACAAGGCCCAGGGTGCCCAGTAGGGGCCACGCCCCGTCGCGTTCTATCCGTAGACGGACGGCTCGCCTTCGGGGCGGTGACGGAAGCGGCGGTAGCTCCACTGGTACTGGCTGGGCAGGGCCCGCACGCAGGCTTCCACGGTGCGGTTGAGGGCGGCGGCGGCGACCTGCGGGTCGGCGTCGGCGATGCCTTCCTCGGCCTCCCGGTAATGGAGCCGAAAGCCCCGACCCCACGGCAGACGTTCCGCATAGATGAAGATCACCGGGGCACCGCTCTTGCGGGCCAGCCGCGCCAGCAGCAGCATGGTGTAGGCCGGCTTGCCGAACCAGGGGGCGAAAACGCCGCCGCCCGGCGCCGGTTCCTGATCGGGCAGGATGCCGATCACCTCCCCCCTCCCCAGAGCCTGGTACAGAGCCCGGATGCCACCGGCATCGGTGGGTACCAGGCGGGCGCCGGTGCGCTCCCGGGCACCGCGGATCAGATCATCCAGCTCGGCCATGCGGGGCGGGCGGTACAGACTGGTGATACCGAAGCGTACGGCGGCGTGCAGCCCCGACATTTCCCACGATCCCAGATGGGGGGTGGCGAGAATGACCCCCCTGCCCCGGGCAACCGCCTGTTCCATGACCTCCTCGCCCACCGTCTCCCGGACCAGGGGCATGACCCGTTGCGGCGGCCACAGCCACACGGCACCGCTTTCGGCGGCGGTCTTGCCGGTTTCGATGAGGCTGCGTCGGGTGAGGCGCCGGCGCTCGGCCGGAGGCAATTCCCCCAAACAGAGGTCCAGGTTGATCCGGGTGATACGCCGCAGGCTGGTGGGAAACAGCGCCAGCGTCGCACCCATGAGCACGCCCACCCCCTGGGCGAGCGGCAGGGGCAGCAAAGAGAGGAAACGCAGCAGTCGGCGTACGGCGGCGGCGCGTCGGGGGCGAGGGCGGCTCAAGGGCGGCTTCCCCGGCAGTCCGGCCGGAATATTTTCCCACTATATCCAGAACGCTGTGTAGAAAATAAATCGATCATTCCACCGACTGCTCTATATGTGCTGTTTTTTTAAGGTAAAGGCCATCATCGCCAGATTTGGCAAGCATTGCGCCAGATCAGGGCTCGGATTGTATTCAAGTGGTGTTTTCTGGCTCCCTTGCCGAGTCTTTTGCCATCAAAGGGCGAATGGCGGACAGAATGCTGTGAAACAGCTGCTTGTTCTGGCCTTCCTCGGTCATCAACAGCTGCTTCATGTGGGCCCGCTGGGTGGGCATCCGGAAGCAGGCCGGGCAGTTGTCGCCGATAACGGGCAGGGCGGCTGCGCCGGCGAAATCGGCGGTCTGGCGTTCGCGCACATAGACCAGGGGGCGGATGACCCGCAGGTCGCCGGCGGCGATGGTGTAGTGGGCCTTCATGGTCTGCAGGGTGCCGCCATGGAAGGCGGACATCAGGAAGCTCTCCGCCAGGTCGTCCAGGTGCTGGGCCAGGGCCAGCACGTTGTAGCCGTACTCCCGCGCCCGCGAGTAGAGAATCCCGCGCTTCATTCGTGAGCAGTAGGCGCAGAAGGAGAAGGAGG
>CAZNBB010000090.1:0-15179 GCA_964571225.1 uncultured Gammaproteobacteria bacterium | reverse complement strand
TGCATATAAAATGGGAAGAATATCGTTATCTAATTGTGCCGCTTATGGCATTATGAAATGCTTTCTTGCTTTTGCGAGAAGGTCTATTTGACCCTGCCCCCTAACCATGTAGTTAGGGGGTTTTTAAGACAATTATGCCTAGACTTAGAAGAAATAATGCGGCAATAGATTTACAAAACCAGACCGGAGCACGTATGGCTCCGATAGATATTGGTATCTTTGAAAAAGAGCTTGATAGTGTAGAACCGCTTGATGATATATGGGCATCAGCACCACCATCTCCTCACGAAATAATTCATTCAAAACATTTCCTTAATCGACCAAATCTATATCCTTCTGTTCAAGAAGATATGGAGATATTATTCAGTGGTCCAAATTATGCACCTATTTGCGAAGTATTTCTTGATGATGAAGGATTAGGATCAGGAAAGTCAACAAAGATGGCTGTATGTGCTTGCATAATGCTAATACGCTTATTTCATCTTAAAAATATTGAGACGTATTTTAACTTAGAAAAAGGAATAGCACAATTAGCATTATATAACTTGGCTCCGACAGCTAGAGTTGCTGCCGACATTGTATTTAGGCGTTATCAGGTGATGCTGGAAAGTATGCCGTGGTTTAAAGAGCATGGTATACGAATAAATCCTAACGTAACGTCTCGAATAGAGTTCATGGATAAACCGGTAGTTATTCAACCCGGAAATAGTAGCAGAGCGTTCGGTGTCGGTTACGATACGTTTATGTGTATGATTGATGAGTGTGCTGCTGACGAAGGTTTTGAAACGAAAGATAAGGATTATTTTCTCGATTTGTTTGAAGCTGCTAATGAAAGACGTAGAAGTCGTTTTGTTGATACTCCGGAAAAGGGTTTGATGTTTTGTGCATCGTCAGCAGGTACGGAGAACAGAGCTTTTGAGAAAATGATCACAGAGATAGAAGAAAAGTATGAAGATGATTCAACATTAAATCCTAAGACTGATCCAATAGATCATGAAATGGGTAAAGTATTGATAAGAAGGCAATCTGCTTTTATTGCAAATCCAAAGCATAAGAAGTTGATTGATATGGGGGAATACTTCGAACACACTGTTGTTCGAGAGCCAAGGATTAATAAGAAAATAACATATACGGTTAAAATCCCGAATACATTCAAAAGACGGTTTGATTTAAATCCTGCTAAATTGCTCAGAAATATGTGTGCAATTCCATCAATGGCAATAAGCAACTTTTTTACTGATTGGGATAAGGTATTAAATTGTGTAAGGAGTTCTAATAGGGGAGATCCTTATCCGAATAAAGTTGATGAATATGGGTATTTAACAGAAGTTAGTCCTCCGGAAGTATGGCGTAATTTACCGGACAATTTTCATGGTATAAATGGATTACTATATTATTTACATTGTGACTTGGCTATTTCCGGGGATGGATGCGGATTAGCTTTTGGACATAGGATGCCGAATATTATATATGAAGGTATGGCATTACCAAAAGTAGGTATTGATTTAAGTATCTGTTTTCAAGGAAGTCTTCAAAAGAAAATACAGATTGCGGAAGTTAAACAATTTATTATCGATCTCCATGTGAAGAGAGGATTTCAATTTGCTAAAATAACATTTGATGGTTTTCAATCCGTACAAACAATGCAGGAACTTGAGAATTCAGGTTATATCGTAGAAAAGTCCGGAATAAAAAAATCAGCTTTTGAAGTACTCATGGAATTGCTTTATGATAATAGATTAGATTGGTATGAAGATGATTGGGCGTTAGGCGAAGCGAAACGACTTGAAGATAAGGGAAATGTTGTAGAGAAATCTCTTGGCAGTACAGATGATGAAATAGAATGTGTTGCAAAAGTTGCGGAAGAAGCTGTAATAGGCGAATTACCTAAAAATATGCCGAGTCAAAGGGCACTTGGATTTGCGTCAAAAGGAATAATTAAAACAAGGAAAGGTGCAGCACGACCATCCGCAACTAGTGATGTCGGTAAATTAAATCCACAAGCAAATAAGCAATTTATAAAACCAGCTTATGGATTTTCGTCAAGAGGATTTGGTAGGAGAAAGTGATGTTAGAAATAAATGGACTCAATGTATATGTTGATAAAGAAGTGAGAGATCTTGAAGAAGATACAATAAAGTATGTTAAAATACATGGTATATATAGATTTGCCTATATTCATGAAGCATATTTTCATAAAGATTTAATTTATCCGGATGAAATGGAAAAAATACAGTCCGGAGGTACAATAGGATTGTGGGATAACTGTTGGGTAATATCTATGACTGACGCTGTTACTGTTAATAGTTGTATGGTTGTTGATGATATAGATGGATTGACAGAAGTTATTGGCAAACCCTGTTATAATCCGGAAGAATTATAATATGAATGCAATTATATTTATATCTATTTTAGGAAGTATTGTAATCACTTTATTCATAGTGTTAGTGGTATATTTGGTTCGATTAGTTGTTGGAGAAATATTGTTTAGAAAAAAAATAAGGAAATTGAAAAAGGAATATCAGGAATTGGTTGAAAGGAAAAAAAATGATAGAGACGTTTGATGTAGAGTACCTTAAAGAAAGAGAGAATATAATCAGGAGTATCTTAAAATATTGTCCTAAGGAAATATTTCACGACAACTATCATATGTTCAGATTGTTTGAATATATAAAATGTTTTGATGTTATTAGAAATAATTTTGCTGTTGAAGAGCAGTTTACTTATGTTGATGTGGGTAGTTGTAGAAGTTATTTGCCATATTATGTAGCACTTAACTATCCATATGCTACTGTTTATATGACGGATTTAGAGAAAATCCCGAATTATTTTTTATGGGGTGAACCGAAATGGCATTCTAATCTAAGATTTGAAAAAGCTAATTGCCATACGTTAAGTAAAACATTTGGAGAAAATAGTGTTGATATAATAAGTTGCATATCTGTCATAGAACATACGGATGATGAAAAATTGTCATACGAGCAGATGATGAAGACATTGAAAGCAGGTGGACATCTTTGCATGACAACAGATATTGACTTTACAGATCCGTCTGAACAGCATCCTAGGAAGTATAATACGGAAATGTTTGCTAAACGAAACAAAGAATTCTTTAGTTATATTCCGGATAAGCTCGATATAAGTAGTGCAGAAGAGCAGCTGGCCAAGGTTGAAAATAATAAAAAAATCTACGAAACCTTTCCGGAAGACATTAAAAAAGACGTAGAAATGTACTCAATGCATTATTTGGCAGGGTTTTATGAAATTGTTAAGGAAAGTTGATAATGTGTAATGATAAATGGATAGATATTAGTTCAATAAAATATGGACCTAATTATACTATTGAATTAAATATTATTACAAATAAAGTTAGACATAGGATGAATTATGAGCAAAAGCATTGTGATAATTGGATAAATGGTTATCCACAAATATCTGAAGACGTTATTTCTAATAAAAAAAAATAATTTTTATTGTTGACAAATAAAAATTATGTGATATAGTGTGGTTGGAAGGACAAATAACAGGAGAAATTATGAGTAAGAAGAAAACGAAAAAAAGAGTTGTTGTGCAAGATCTTGAAAAGAAGCATCCGGAAGTAGTTACATTTGAGTTGAAAGGTGAATTGCGTGATAAACTTGATGCGGATTCAAAGAGTAAGAATCGTACCCGGTCAGCTCAGATCCGCAATATTATCTCTGAGTATTATGATGATTCATCGATAAATATTAAGTTCGATAGCAATTCAAGGGTTGCTGAAGAACTTGTTAAGAAAGCATCAGAAAAAAGTTTATCTGTTGAGTCATATGTTATTTCTACATTGGATGAAGCTTTAGGTTTATAAGGGGTTGGATAATGGGAATTGTTGATAGTCAGAACAATGTAACGGCTTGCAGGAATTTTGAGCATAATTTGAGAAGTTATCTTAATGCTCAATCTTACAAATATCCGGATCTTGACATGGATAAAGTGCATGACTTTATTTGTGAAAATGTTAAGGATATAGATGATTTATTAACAGAAAAAGTATAGAAAGGAGGTGCCAGCAGTTTTATGAATTCGGGTCAAATAAACTTTTTTGCAGAAGAAGGAGAAATCATGAATACTTATAAGTATTATCGCAACAGACCGAAAGATGAAATTTTCGAAAATCTTGATGATCTCACAAAAAGAGCGAATTACCTTGCTGAAAATTCTCGTGAGATTCCGGTCAACTTTGCGGAAGTGAATGTGAAAGAAGGGCATCTTGGCTCTGATCATCTGTCACTTTGTAACCGCAATAATGCTGAATACTCTTTTAACAATTGGAGTTTTCAGCAGTACTGTAACCGCAAGAAAGCACCGTATGCTTATCTGGCTCGTTTGGGTTCAAATATTGCGGCTACCTGTCTCAACAGTGAACGCAATAATGGCACCGGAAAGATTTATTATTTCGATGACGGCATAAACAAGCAATTGAGAGCGTTGACATCATCAAGGTATTCCCGGATTTATGATAAGGATATTCTTAACGACATTATTGATCCGATTTCTACTTTTGATCCGACTGAATTGGTTATGTCGGACCGGGACATGATGCTGTTTCTTACTGACATTGATCATCCCATTGAAGTTGATGGTGATAAGTCACCAATGTATCGGGGTGTCATTGTTGCAAACAGCGAAGTCGGAGCAGGAACGTTGCGTTTTAACAAGTTTCTCTATCGGAGTCGTTGCACGAATCACTGCATTTTTGGCGTTGATGATCTTTATTCCATCAACAAAAAGCATATCGGTGCAGGTGTTTACGATTCGGTACATCGAATCATGAATTCACTGCAAGATTTCCGGAACGAAGATCCGTATAAGCTGAAGAATGATATTATCAAGCTTCAGGCTGTTGAAATTGGCAAAGATGTTGAGAAAGTGGAAGAGAAATTGGCAATTCAGTTTACGAAAAATATTGCTGAATCAGCAGTAGCATACTCTCTTGAGGAGTATGGCAATCTGAACGCATGGAGCGTGTACAATGGACTCACACATGCATCTCAGCGTGAAGATCATGCATCAGAACGGTATCTCATTGACAGGAAAGCCGGTCAATGGGCTAACAAAATATTACAAGCCGCTTAAAGTTCCTTCTTCTGCATACTAAAAGCGGTGGGGAGGAACAATCGGGGTTCCTCCCCAATTTTAAAAAGGAGATGAGAAGATGCCAATGGATTTTCCGAAAGCAACTTTGTCAAATGGATTGGTAGTAGCAAATCTTGGTAGTCCACATTCATTTATATTTGATGATGGAACTGTTTTAGATGCAGCTGATGATGAGCTTGTTGAAAAAAGTAAATTTGAGTATAAAGAAGTTGAGAAAGAAGGTATTGGTGGAACAACTGATTTGTTGTTAACACCTTGCATGACTGTAGAATCTGCTTTACTAATAAAAGAAATTCAACATGACGATAGTATTGATGTAGTAATTGTACCACGATCTTTTTTAGAAGCTATGAAATCTGCTGGAATTAAAATTGGTAAATGTAGGACTATTCGATTAGCAGATCGTAAAACAAAAATATGTTGTAGTAATAAGTTCTGTATAATATAATTCCCTTTAGAAGGGCGTATGTGCCCTGTAGGAACGACAAAGTTAGCGAGACTGCCATCTTTCTAATACAAATCGTTCGCTCTGGCAGGAGAAACCGGAAACAATTTGTGACCGGGGGAATTTTTTTGTTCTTTTAAAATAACATGATCTTGTTGTTCATTTCCCTGGATCGGATTACGGCAATGAGATCATGTTTTTATCTTGTTCTTTGAAAATATAATATTTGTGGGGGTGAATTAGAATCGATCCATAATGAATGTAATTGTTGCGTAACAAGGTTGATCAGTTGGCCTTGTAAAAAGCTGATCAAATAAATACTTGGCACTCGTCAAGCAAAACTGGCTGCCTAACAACAGCTCCTGATTTCTCTTGGTAGCCGTAGTCGGGAGAATGAGGGTACGAAAATACGGATAAGGAGAAATAGCTTGTGAGTGGGTAAACTTCCTGATTAAAACGTAACTCTCTAAAGCCCATGTGATGTGCGGAAATCCAATCATCAGACTTGCCTTCAGTCTAAATCAATGGGATGGAAAAAGTAGATTAAAAAAGGCTATTTGCGTAGACACAATTATTGAAATTACCGGACACCGGAGGGGCAGTACCTCCGCACCTCCACCATTTATTTCCAATTATTTTCATTGACTCTAATTTGGGGTTATGGAAATAATAAATGTTGATAAATAATACACAAATTGGCATTTGTGTTAGCTGACAGTGGCGAAATAGGTAGCCGCTAATACCAGATAGCCCGATCTATCGGTTCGATACCGACTGCTAGTGTAACGGTGAAATAGCCGATCTAGCAAGGGTCAAGTTGGAAGAGAGTGTTCAGGTTTGCAGGGTGCAGATCCCTGCCTGTTGGCTTTTTAAAATTCACCCGGATAATGGGATGAGCAATATGCCTTTAATAAGGAGAGCAATCCCTAGCGAGAGGAAATGACGTTGCTCAAAAATCTCGTGTGTGCCGTGAGATCGGAGTCCGGATGTTTAATACACCTCCCTACCGGGGATTTTCGACTTCCCCAAAAGAGCCTTCGTGCTCTTCATCCTTTTGCCCCGGTAGGGTTTTTAGAACAAAGCCAATAGGGAGAAAATAAACAGGTAAGATAGAATATTTTTTTAACGGTGTGTTACCGTTAGTTCCCTATTGGCTTCTTTTTTTATAGGAGATAGATATGACTTTGAAGTTGAAAAAGAGTGCACCGGAACCATTGGAAGCACAAGAAGAAGTAGTTGCAGAAGAAGGAGAAATAATGAAAGATCGTTATAGTGTTGTTGACTTTATTGGTAAAGAAGTTATCATGAAAGTGGATGTAGGTGGTAGAGATATGCCATTTACAGGTATTCTTCTACAGATTAGTGATGAAGGGTTTTTCTATCTGAATATTGGTAATAAATTGACTGCTTTTAATGGTAGTCGTATTATCAATATTTGCGAGCATCAGAAAGTTATGCAAAAACCTGTTGTTGGTCCGGATGGTGACATTGCAGCAGAGCATCAGAAACAAATAGATGCACAAAAAGTAAAACAACAGAAGGAAAATAAACTTGATAGTTAAAAAAGCAATATAATACGGCAGGCTTTGTCGGAATTTACGCTCGTGGACAAGAAAGCTCTGGCTTGTTTACAAAAGCAAGTGAAACTATACTTGGATGAATCGAGAATCAAACAATTATATTTTTTGTAGTTTGAAAGGCAGAAGGAAAATGCAAGTAAACCAGCAACTTGATGAAACTTTAGCTAATTATAGTAAAGCACTTGAACATCTTGACTATCTTTTATCGAAAGATATGCCAGAAGATGTGCAAAAAGCATTAAAATCATCTTGCATGATGTTTCTCTTCGAAGGATTTAAGCTAAATGTGATGAATATAATCGGATCAGTTGCTGGTATCGAAGAAGAACAAGAAAAATAGGCATATTTTGACTATTTTTATGAAATTAAGGGTAACTCTTTATTGAGTTACCCTTTTTTTTTGGCTTTTATTAGAAAAACAGAAAAATAATATATAATTTCTCTTTCTTATGCTATTATTCTATATATGATTAAATAAAATTGCATGATTTAAGGGAGATAATATGTCATGAGTGCAAATTATCGGCTCACAGAAGTACCTTCTTACCTCGTTAAAGCTGCAAAAGATCTTGCTAACGATGAAAAACAGCATAGAATTGCAAAATTCAATAAAGAACAGAAAAATGCTATAAAATCCGGAAAAATTAATCGTAGATGGGCGGCAAAGAATCTATCTATGATAAATCATGGGTTTGGAGTGCTTGAAGACCGTAGAACAGGCTCTGTGTGGTATGTAGACGGTGAAAATCTTATTCGTCAAGATTCAGATGAAGACATTGAGGCTATTATCGCCTCTCTATGATTTTAAACTTTAGGAGAATTAAAAAATGAGTGGAAAAGGCGATATGTTTAGCTATTTTGGTAAAAAGAAGGAAGCTGGCAAAGATATTCTTGACATTAAATTGTCAGAATACATGCGAGACAGCAATCTTGGCAAATATGGTGATGATAATCGGACTTTTTACGCTAATAAAGTAGATATTGAGCGTGAATCGGTTAAAACGGCAGCTAATAGACTGTCTGAAATGGGTATTTCACCAAAATCCGGAAATTTGCGCACCTCCAGTTTCCAAATCAAGAAAAAAGAAGCTGTTAATGGCAGTGTTGGTCGTGAATTGATCACCAATGCTATCACTGTCTACGATTATACCAACCCTAATGTGTCTGATAAGATGGTCAAGGTAGCAGTTGCCTACAATCGCTCTAATTCTCCCGTTTGTACGGCTTCTAAGGTGCTGCTTGACGGAAATAACAAGAAAATCGAAGCATCTACCAAGTCAGAACTCAAAAAATGGTACTATTCGCCTAAAAATACCCCGATTGATGAGAAATTTTCTCCTAAACTGGCAATTTACAATGATGACAAGTATTGTGAACTGAATGTTAGCGATAGAGATCGTGCTATTGCTCGATTAAAGGTTGCTGGCATTGAATTGCAGAATAGAGCATCCGGAGAAGGTTTGGATAGACCTTTTATTGAAATATGTGCATATGACAAGGTTGATCGGGATCGAGTTTCACAAATTCTCTCCACCAAAGAAGATGAAATTGATATTGACAAAATTAATGTTGAATATCTCGAAAAAGAAGAAATGGAGTTAGAAAAAATAGAAACTCGGTTAGGGCAGCTGTATGATGACGCTACTAAGATCGAAGATTCTATTGATAAGGCAATGGCAAACGGTGAATTGACAAATTCTGAAAAATTGCTTGTCGAAAAGAAGAAAATCAACGCTGAACTCAAAGAAAAAGAAAGCCGTAGGAAAGCTTTAAATGAATCCATTAAAAATCATAAAGCTCAAGTACAAACATCAGGGAAAACAGCAGAAGATAAAATTTTAGAATATTATTGGAAAAAAACTGGAACTTTTCCAGATGAAACTGTTGGTATTACTGTTAAAGATGCAATATCTGAATTTATTGATCCACAAAAACTTTATTTTATTTTAAGTGAAGGTGGCGATAAAGCAGAACATAATTCTAGAATAATTATGGGTGATAGTAGTGTGGAGTCGATTGAATTATTGAAAGAAGCAGTTTATAAAATATTAAAGCAAGAAAAAAACATGGATGAAAATGGGGAGAGAAAAGCTCAAGTTGAAGATGTTGTAGATGCTGATGAATCTGTTGATGCAGATGAAGAAACAAGAGAAGTCGTTGTTGACAAAGATGACGAATTTGTTCCGGATGATAAAAGTGTTGTAAGTCCGGACGAAGATGCTGATTTACCTGTTGAGCATCTTAGAGAAGATATGGAACCAGCTCCGGAAGTTGAAGAGCCAGCTCAAGAAGAAACAAATGAAGAAAATACAAATCAAGTAACAGATAGTAAGAAAGAGTCAACAAATAATCTTACTGCTTCTAAGAAACGAGTAAAAATTGCTATAAAAGATAATACTTTTGCTCATGCTTGTGTTGAGCAAAATTCTATTCAAGAATTAAAAGAAAGTCTTAATGGTAAACCAGATCAAGAAGACATGAAGGAATGGGATCTTACAGAATCGGAATGGCGTAACCAAATTGAACAAGCTATTAAATATATGGAAGATAATAAACGAACTGCTTCTAATAAATGGTTCTCTATTGCTCAGGTAGCGAAAATTTGTCCTCAATGTGCTGCTGATATGCGTAAAAAAGGACTTAAGAAGGTAAAAGCATCTCTTTTTACAGCACAACGTACTAAATCAAATGATTCAGAGCGTTATCAGAATCCGGATGATAGTTTTAAGAAGATGACTACTCCGGGTGGTACTGATAAAGAGTCTAAATTTGGTGGTTGTGTGCGTTATATGATGAGTGATGAAGGCGGCAACCATACTGAGGAAAGTGCTAAGAATATTTGTGGTTCTATTGCACAAAAGAAAGGTCGTAAAGCTCAGCTTGCTCAATTTGAGATTGGAGATAGGGTGCTTGTTAAACCTCTTTCTCGTACTGGTGAAATTATCGATATTAAGCAGATCGAAGATTCTAAAGAAACAGTTTATGAAGTATCTCTTGACGGTGTTGCTGATCCCAAACTTGTTTCCGAAAGTGCTGTTGAATTAGTTGAAGGAACAAGTTCTGCTGTTGAAGTTGCTGAACCGGGACTTGAGAACTTTCCAGCAACTGTTGGTAATGATACTGTGCAGCTTGGTGCGGTTGCTCATTCGAGAGCACCGAGTTTTTATCGTGAAGCTAAAAAAGCTGCTGAAAAAGCTGCTCGCAAAGCACGAACTCAAGCAGAAAGTATTGGCGATTATGATGAAAGATATGATGTTAAGAACTTAGGTTCCGGATTATATCGTCCTATCAGAACCGCTGAGAACATTGTTAGAGATATGCGGTACAATAAGTTTCCGACTTACGAAGATGCTTTTGCGAATTATTGCAGTGAATGGCCTGAAGAACCTAGTAATGAAGTTAAAAAAGTTCTTGCACGTCTTGACGTAAATCTCAAATAAGGAATATAACATGCCAGCTGTCATTATACATGGTGAAGAAGGTGCTGTAAAATCTCTTATGGACAAATACATGGAGCATAAGGGTAAAGTCCGGGCTTTTAAGGTTGGTGAAGTAGCTAATTGGGGTCCGGAAATGTGTGAAATCATCGAAGTAGATGGTGATGATATTTTTGCTAAACTTGGTCCGAATAAAGGCTGGTATACGAAGGAAGAGATTAACAATCTTGGACTTGATTGGCGTAAAGCTGAAGAAAGTGATATGGCTGGTAGGGAAGTGACGGCTAAAAAAATTGATGATGTATATTATCCTAATTATGATGACTATAAAGAATCTTTTTGGAAGAATAATTACGAAGTTAAAGTAACTGAAAATGGGATTACATTTATAGTTAATGCGGATAATGAACAAGAAGCTTTTGATTATATTATTGATTATTGTGAAGAAAAATTACCCGGACTTGTATCTAGTTATGATGAATTAAAAGAAGATGGCTATAATGATCAAGAAATGGAAGATTTTATTCAAGGCGGCAATCATGGTTTGTATTTAACAACACATTATGTGAATTTACATGAAATTGGAGAAAGAAAAGCACAAAAAGGTCTTGGTGGACCTCGATTACAGGATGGTGGCGTATCAACATGTGTTTGCCCAAAATGCGGTTATAAAATAGATCATGATCGTGGTAAACCTTGTCTTGAAACGGATTGTCCGAAGTGTGGTGCTAAAATGCTTGGGGAGAGAAAAGCTGATTTAACAGAAAGTGAAGTTGGTAATGCAAGGACTAAGCTTGAGGATGTTAAGTTGGATCTCCAAGAATGGTTGTCAACAGTTAAAAGAAAATATCAAACTAGTGGTAGAGAATTACCGGAATCTATTATTGAAAAAGCAGAAAAAGCAAATTCAATAATTTCAAATATGATGGCGGCATTGTGATTAAAGAAATAAAACCAACACAAAAAGTAGATTCTAAATCCGGAAAGCAACAGAAGTTTAATAAAAAACGCAAGCAAATACCATCATTTGATAAAGCAATGAATGAAGGAGTAAATTCTTTGAAGAACGAGAAAAAATTCAATGAAATGATTAAGAAAGTAAGAAGTTCGATGCTCAAAAGAGCACAACTTGCAAATGAGGTAGATGCTATTGTTAATATGGAAGAAGCTGTACAGCGAAGTAATGCTGTGGACGTACAGCAGATTATTGACAAATATGATGTCATTTTAAAGCTTGCTAATAAAGATAAAGGCAGGTGGGAGAATTACGCAAAGACCGGACAGACAGATGGATTTATTGAGGATATTACAAATTATTCTCAAGATGATTGGAAAGAAATCAATTCAAAGCTTGATACGATAATTAAAGATCTTGATACCGTTATTGTGGGGTAAACATGATAAAAAAAGCACAAATGGCAGAAGATGAGCAGGGATTTCCGACAGGCGGTATTGAACCAACTACTGATATGGCTGATGCTGAACAGATTATTCAAGAAGCTAAGACAGAACCGGAAGAACCAGAAGAAACAATTGAAGACATTATAGGTCAAGCTGCTGAAGAAAAACCGGTTGATAGAGCACAGCAAGTAAGGGAATCTATCGAAGAATTAAGTAGTCAAGTTGATGATCTTAGTGTAGCTATCTATCAAATGAAATTGACTGATCCGCAGTTGCAAGAACTCACCAATAAAGTTGTCAAACTTATATCTACAACAATAGCAGATATTACAAATGAGAGAGTTAGAGATATTGCTCCGGACATTCTTGGTGAGGAATAAATGGTTGAAGACTTCTTATATTATTCCGAAGAAGTAAAGAAATCTGTTCAACTATCAATATACTATTTGAACTTTCTGAGAAATGTTGATAGTAGTTCTACAATAGAAGAAATTGGTGGAAAATTTAATGAAATATTGCGTCAATTAGAAGATGAAGAAGAGAGAGTTGTTCAAGAATCAGAATTTAAAAAGACAGCTGAACAAAAAAAGAGAGAAGCTGAATTAAATAAAGTAAAGCAAGCATATTTTGAAGCAACCGGAGAGCCTTTACTTCTTAACACTAAAGACATAATGGAATCGTTAAGAAGTGATATGCAGAGAATTAGTCAAGATTTAAGATCGTATAATTCTCCAGCACCTAAATGGGAAAATTTTTTAACAAGTAAAACAACAAAAGCAGCATGGGTGCAGGGTTTAAAAGATAAAATTCAAGCAATAAAAATGAGGAATGAATCCAATTAGGGAGAATTATGAATATCTTAGAAGAATCTAAAAGAAAAATCGCATCTCTTAAATCAATACAAACAAACCGTTTGAATCCTTATTCAGATTCGTCTCTTAATATTGTACAACGTAGAGCTAGAGGATTGGCTAGGGCAAGAAATTATTCTACTCCAATGACAAGATATTCCTCTGTTGATTCTACGACAATGTACGATGCTTTTTTAAATCCGCTTATTGATAAACAACATCTTGAATTTCCTAAAGATAGAGTCAAGCGCAATGAAAGATTTTGGGATTACTTCCAACATCAGCCATTATTGTCACATGGTATTCGATTGCTTGTAGAATTCCCTATCAGTAATTTTACTTTGGTACATGAAGATCCGATGTTGGAAGATTTCTGGAATGCATTAGCAGAAAAACTCGATCTATTAACACTCCTTTTAAATGTTGGTATACAATATTATGTTCTTGGTGAAGCTATTCCTTTTGGGTTTGTCGATGATCCGGTAAATCCGAGTATATGGACTGACTTTATACTATTAAATCCGGATTGGGCTACTATTCATAGAAGTCCGATTGTTAGACCAAGAAATAATGGTAGTTTTGGAAAGTATTCTATTGTATATGATTTTCACAGAGATCCAAGTTTAAGGAAAATCGTTGATAATGGAAAAAACAATCCTACTACTAAAGATTTGTATGCACAGATTCCAGAAGATATTCTTAATTCTGTAAAGTCCGGAAAACCTATGAAACTTCCGGATCTGCAAGCATCATATTTCCAAAGAATTGGTAATTATTTTACAGGTCGTGGAGAATCGATTATTCAAAGCTGTGTGTTGCCTTTAATGTATTCTGATAAGTTAAGAGAAGCACAATATCAGATTGCTGATAGGCATATTGCACCAACAGAAATATATAAGATTGGTGAAGCTGGACAACCAGCTATGCCAGAAGAATTAGAAGCATTTGATGATGCTATGCAGAGTGTTTGGAATGGGTCAAATAAGGCAATTATATGGCATCATGCACTTCAAGCAGAATGGTTAGGCGCAACTGGTAAAATCTTACCACTTCTTCCGGAATATCAATATATTGAGAAGCAATTGTTAACATCATTAGGCTTATCAGAAGCCTTCGTTTACGGCTCAGGTCCGTGTTTGCGTGAAGATCATGAGATATTAACAGAAGATGGTTGGATGCATTTGCCAAATGTTCCGGATGGTACTAAGTTAATGACTTATAACAAAGATACTGGTAAATCAGAATTGCAGCATTTCATCAGACGTATTGTTCAGGATTATGAAGGTGATTTAATTCATTTTGAATCAAATAAAATGGATGTTGTTGTCACCCCAAATCATAGAATGCTTACTAAAGTAAGGAAAAGTTGTTATAAAGATGGAGAAAATGGTGCATTTGGAAAAGCGAGAGAAGTTGATGGAAAATTAGAATGTGTTATTTGCAAAAAGCTTTTTGATAGACCAAATCCAACAGGAGTAATTCCTGCTGTTTGCTCAAAAGAATGTAAAGATGAAAGAAATAGACGAACAAGTCGCATGACAAAAGAATATTATGGTGATTGGGAAGTTTTGCCAGCTGAAGACATAAAAACACATTATAAATTTCCAGTACAAGCAAATTGGGACGGAGATGGTGAAATTCAGTTAACAATAGATGTTGGAAATAAGACAGTAGATCTTATTACTTATCTTCGATTTGCTGGTTGGTATGTAACAGAAGGATGGTCTAATGGAAAGCGTTTAGGATTATCGCAAGCAGCACATAAAGGTTTTGATGTAGAGATGTTTTGTGCTGATGTTGACTTATTTTTTGGTATTAAGAATATATTGAAATATGAGAGTGGACATCCTCGACATCGTATTGATATGGTGGAATATATTACAAAAGCTGAAGATGCAGCTATTGCAAAACATTTTAAAGAAGAATGGGGTAGTAAATCATATGAGAAAAAAATTCCTAAATGGGTTAAGCAATTACCTCCAAGATATTTGAAAGAATTGATTGATGTAATGTTAGTTGGGGATGGTAATAAACGTGCAATGCGGAAAAATAAAGAAGGTGATGAAAAGTATAATACTTATTTAACTATTTCTGAACAATTAGCTGATGATATGCAAGAAATTGTTTGGAAAATTGGGCGTGCACCAATATTAAGTCATTATAATACTACTGGTAATGTTGCATATTTTGAAGATGGTAAAAAAGCTACAAGTAATTATGATAAATTAGCAGTAATGTGGTCTGATGGTGATTATTGTGGTTGTGAACCAATGGTATTGGGCGATAGTATTAAGTCTATTCCGCATAACGGTAAAGTTTATTGTTATCAAGT
>CAZNBB010000089.1:0-15197 GCA_964571225.1 uncultured Gammaproteobacteria bacterium | reverse complement strand
CCCGCCGGACTGCGCGCTTTCCTGGCCGGACGGCTGCTGGCCAATCGCTGGTTCACCCGCCACGTGGTGCTGGACCGCTGGTTCCTGCATCGCAGCCAGCCCACGCTGACCCTGCGCCAGACTCCTGCCTGATCGGATCCCGGCGCGCCCGCGGATAACTCCGGGTTTTCAGGGGCCCGCAGCCGCCTGTGCCGACGATCGTCATTGCTTTCGCCCGCCGGCGCGTCCGGCATTTCCATTGTCTGCCAATGGCATGCAACGTATGCGCAAAAAGGGGTCGGTGACAAATGATTCTCATTTGTCACCGACCCCTTTTTGGTTTCTTGGTTATTCCATGCCCCAGATCAGGTTGCCCACGCAGCTCAGGTCGTAGCCCCCCAGGCGATCGGCGTATTTCCTGGCGGCGGGGGAACGCAAGGCATCCAGCAGGCGCTGGAACAGCGCCCGGAAGTAGATGCGCCGGCCGAGGGCGAAATCGAAGGCCTCCCAGCCGATGGGTACGAAGCGCTGGCCGAACTCGCTGGCGCTGGCCCGTACGCCCGGTGCAATATCGGCGTCGCCGGTGGCGACCAGCGCCGCCGCTTCCCGTTCCGAGAGGGCTTGGGCCGTGACCTGCAGGCTGCCGGCCTCGACGTTGTGGGCGCTGAGCGCTTCCTCCAGGAAACGGCGGGTGCCGGCGCCTTCCTGGCGCATGGCCCAGGCCAGCGGTGCCCGCAGCAGGTCGGTCAGTGCGCTGCCGTGCTGCTCCATGGTGCGCGGGGAAACGATCAGGCCCTGCTCGCGGCGAAACGCTCGCACCAGCACCCAGTCGCGGTGTTGCGGGTATTTCTGCAGCAGGGCGGGGTGACGGATGGCGCTTTCCGTGTCCGGGCCCCAGTGCACGCAGCCCACGTCGGCCCGCAGGCCGGCCAGCAATGCCAGGCCCAGGCGCGTGCCGGTGGGTGAATAGCTCACCAGGGCCTGGGCCTGCACATCGCTGGCCAGTTCCATGACCAGGTGATACAGCAGGGGGTCGTCACTGCCGGCCACCACCAGACGGTCGGTGAGCAGGCCGCCGTGGCTGGACTGCAGCAGCCAGTGATCCACCAACTCCCGAGGGAAGATCCATTTGCCGGTGATCTTGGTGGCGGGGATCTTGCCTTCCCGGACCAGGCTGTACACCTTCTTCTCGTTGAGATGGAGGTATTCGGCAACCTGCCTGACACTCATGAACCGGGCCGGCTGGCCGCCCGATTCCGACTTTGCGCCGGTGCCGTCGTCGCCGGGCAGGGCACTCATGATTGCCTGGGGGCGTCGTGTGCGGAGGCCCGCCGGGGCGGGGCATCGAGGATGACGTTCTGCTGGCCGTTGAACACCAGGAAGTGGTTGCCCTTGGCCCGCGCGATCATGGTGACGCCCACCTTGCGGGCCAGTTCCAGCCCCATCTGGGTGACGCCGGAACGGGACAGCAGCACCGGAATCCCCATCTGGGCGACCTTGATCACCATCTCGGAAGTGAGCCGGCCGGTGGTGTAGAACACCTTGTCGTGCCCGTCGATGCCTTCCAGCCACATCCGGCCGGCAATGGCATCCACCGCGTTGTGGCGTCCCACGTCCTCGACGAACGCCAGTATGTCCTTGCGGTCGCACAGGGCGCAGCCATGCACGGCCCCCGCCTGGCGGTAGACCTCGTTGTGTTGGGCAAGAGTTCGCAGCAGGTCGTAGATCACCGACTGGCGGAGCTGGACCGCCGGCAACTCGATGGCATCCAGCTGGTCCATGATATGCCCGAACACGGTGCCCTGACCGCAGCCGGTGGTGACCGTACGGGTGCCCAGGCGACGGTCCAGATCTTCGACCGTGCCGCGGGTGACGACCGCCACCGATTCGGTGTCCCAGTCCACCTGCACCGCGAGAATGTCTTCCAGGCGTTCCACCAGTCCCTGGTTGCGCAGATAGCCGATGGCCAGCAGCTCGGGATGACCGCCCAGGGTCATCAGGGTGACCACCTCCCGCTTGTCCAGGTACAGGGTGAGCGGCCGTTCGCCGGCGATGTGGGTGTCCTGGGGCGCGCCGAATTCGTCCATCACCGTGACCGGATGACAGGGCGCCAGCCCGGCGTCGGTCATGTCGGGGCGGTGGCGGATGCGGGCGGCCGGAGCGGACATGGTTCAGCCTCCGGTGGCGTTCATGTGGCGGAGGATTACCGGCTGAGGACCCAGCTGGAATTCATGGCCCTCGGGCTTGATGGCCATGGCGTCCACCAGGGCCGCGCGCAGGGCCTGGTCATCCCCCGGTCGGCTGCGCACCACTTCCCGCAGGTCCACGGAGTGCTCCTGGCCCAGACACAGCAGCAGGCGGCCCTCGGTGGTCAGTCGTACCCGGTTGCAGGTGTCGCAGAAGTTGTGGGAGTGCGGCGAGATCAGCCCCAGCCGGCTGTTGGTGCCCACGATCCGGTAGTAGCGGGACGGCCCACCGGTGGTTTCGGTGGTGGGCACCAATTCGAACCGCTCCCCCACGTCCTCGAGTACCTGATCGCTGGAATAGTAGGCCTCGGCACGATCGTGGTCGCCGATCAGGCCCAGGGGCATCTCTTCGATGAAGCTGATGTCCATGTCCCGGTCCACGGCGAACCGTACCAGATCCACCACTTCATCGTGATTGCGGTGCTTGAGAATCACCGAATTGATCTTCATGCGCGTGAAGCCGGCGCGGCGCGCGGCCTCGATACCTTCCAGCACCCGGTTGAGGTCGCCCACCCGGGTGATGGCACGGAAGCGGTCCGGGCGCAGGCTGTCCAGGCTGACGTTGATGCGGGCTACGCCGGCGGCTTGCAGCGGCGCCGCCCAGCGGGCCAGCTGGGAGCCGTTGGTGGTCAGGGTGAGCTCGTTGAGTCCGGGCAGGGCCCCCAGGGTGCGGAACAGCCAGATGACATTGCGGCGCACCAGGGGCTCGCCGCCCGTGATGCGCAGCTTGGTGACCCCCAGTTCGGTGGCGGCCCGGGCGATGGCGGCGATTTCCTCCAGGGTCAATACCTGGCTGCGAGGCACGAAGGTCATGTCCTCGCTCATGCAGTACACACAGCGGAAGTCGCACCGGTCGGTCACCGAGATGCGCAGATAGGTCACATGGCGCCCGAAACGGTCCACCAGCGCGTCGGGCATGCCCCCCTCGGTCGCGGGGCCATGGTGCTCGCCGTGGGATGCGGGATTTCGCCGTTCGTCCATCCGTCTACCTTCGTTGTTTCCAGACAGGGCTAGCAAAGAGCGTACCGCGTTTTCCGGTGCCAATACGACCGTTGCAATACCAAGAGAATAGCCCGGCCGGGTCGTCGGCCGTGTCCGTATGGGGCACAGCCTGTGGCGGTTGGGTCGGATTGACCCACCGTCGGCGCCGTCAAACTAGTCCTTCGAAGGGCTGTACGTCCACCACCGTCCCGGGGGACACGCTGCCGCTCTCCGGGGGCAGTATCACGAAACAGTTCGCCTCTGCCATGGAACGCAGCACGCCCGAGCCCTGGGCACCGGCACTGCGCACCGCCAGGGCGCCGTCCTCGCCAGGCTCCAGAATGCCTCGATAGAATTCCGTGCGCCCCGGCTTCTTGCGAATCTCCGAGTCGCAGCGGACCTTGAACACCGGCGTCAGGGGCGTCGGGGTGCGTCCGGCCAGGTGCAGCAGGGCGGGGCGCACGAATTGGTAGAAGGTGACCATGACCGCAACCGGGTTGCCCGGCAGGCCGAAGAAGGCGCAGTCGCCCAAGCGACCGAAGGCGAACGGTCGCCCGGGCTTCATGGCGATTTTCCAGAAGTTCACCGTGCCCAGCTCGTCCAGGATGTCCTTCACGAAGTCGGATTCGCCTACCGAGACGCCCCCGGAGGTGATCAACACGTCCGCGTCTTCCGCGGCCCGCTGGAAGGCGTCGCGCAGGGCCTGGGGACGGTCGCGCACCACCCCCAGGTCCAGCACCGATACGCCCAGGCGCTTGAGCATGCCATACAGGGTGTATCGGTTGCTGTCGTAAATCTCGCCCGCGCCCAGCGCTTCGCCGATGGAGCGCAGCTCGTCGCCGGTGGAGAAAAAGGCGACCCGCGGCGGCCGCTGTACGCGCACTTCACCCATGCCCAGGGAGGCCACCAGTCCCAGGTGAGCGGGCAGCAGTGCCGTACCGGCGCGCAGGGCGGGGCGTCCGCGGGTCAGATCCTCGCCGGCATGGCGTACATTCTGGCCGACGCGATGGCCGCCGCCCACCCAGACGCGGTCGTCCTCCACCCGGGTCTGTTCCTGCATGACCACCGTGTCGGCGCCCGCCGGCACGGGGGCGCCGGTCATGATGCGGATGCATTGGCCGGCGCCAACCGGGGTATCGCTGGGATGACCTGCAAAGGCGCTGGCGATGCAGTCGAAGGCCCGTTCCCCGTGGGACGGCAGCTCGGCACCGCGCAGCGCGTAGCCGTCGACGGCGGAGTTGGTGTGGGCCGGCACGTCCACCGGCGATATCAGGTCTTCGCCGAGCGTGTATCCAAGGGCGTCGCGCAGAGCCAGGGTCTGGGTGGCGCCGATGGGCTCGATATTGTCGATGATGCGTTGACGGGCCGCTTCCACACTCAAGGTGCCGGGATCATTGGGGTCCTGACAACCGCCCTGCATGGCAAGTGGCTTGGCGGACATCTGTATCCTCCCGGTGTGGGCCCCAGGGCCGCGGCCCTGCTCTACGGGCATGACGCGAGTTCCTCCAGGCGGGCCAGCAGACTGTCCCGCTCCTCCACGGTGTTGACGTTGAGGAACGCGTCCTGTTGATCGGAGAAATCGGCGGTGGCGAGTCGGTGGCTGGCGTACCACCGGTCGATCTTGCGCTCGCCGGCGGCGAGGTAGTCCTGCAGGCTGGGCAGCAGGGTGACGTCCAGCAGCGCGAACACCGGTTGCAGACGGCTGCCGTCGTGGGCCACCGCGATCTCGGCATCCTGGTCCCGCAGGGCCGCCAGCAGGCGTTCTGCCAACTGCTCGGACAGCAGCGGCGTGTCGCAGGGGGCTGTGAGCAGCAAGGGCCGGTCGGTGTGGGCCATGGCGCTCGCCATGCCGGCCAGGGGGCCGCTGTAGTCGCCGACGCTGTCGGCGATCACCGGATAGCCGAACGCCCGGTACTGGTCACGGCTGCGATTGGCGTTGACGACCACTTCACCGACCTGGGGTGCAAGTCGCGCCAGCACATGGCTCACCATGGGGCGGGATCCGAGAGCGACCAGGCCCTTGTCCTGACCGCCCATGCGGCGGGCCAGTCCGCCCGCCAGCACTACCCCGCAAAGCAGTTGCCTGTCCTGTGGGCTCATCCGCGTGATTCCCATAGCCTTGGCGTGGCCCCCGCGCTCGGCGCCGGCCGGGGCACGGAGCCTTCGGGGGCGGGAGCGGCGCCTTCCACTTCCCACAGGGGAGGCCCCGCGGGCGGCGGTGCCGCCTGGAGTCGACCCTCGACCAGTTGCAGATGGTCGTCGGGCAATGTGGCCAGTGTATGGGGTTCGTGGCTGGTGATCACCATACATAACTTGTCGGATTTGAGCCGTTTCAGCAACCCGGCGGTGCGGTCCCGGGCCTCGCGGTCCATGCTGGCGGTGGGTTCATCCAGCAGCAGCAGGCGGGGCTGCAGGACCCAGGCCCGTGCCAGCGCCAGCCGCTGGCGCTCGCCGCCCGAGAGGGTGCCGGCCCGGGCGCCGGCCAGGTGGTCCAGGTCCACCAGTTCCAGGGCTTCGCGAACCCGTGCCCGCCATTGCCGTGTCGGCGTCCAGGCGACCCGCAGGCCATAGGCGGCATTGGCCTCCACGGTAGCGTCGAACAGATAGGCGTGCTGGTGCAGATAGATCACGTCCCTGCGTAGGGCTCGCCGGGCCCGCAGCCAGGGCCGGGGGGTTCCGTCGATGTTCACCTCCGTGTGTTCGTCGGGCGTTTCGAGCCCGGCGAGGATGCGCAGCAAGGTGCTTTTGCCGGCGCCGTTGCGGCCGCTCAGCAGGACGCAGTGGCCCGCCTCCAGGTGCAGGACGGGGATGTCCAGGACCGCCCGCGCTCCGAAATGCTTGCGCAGGTTGCGCACCTGCAGGTTCCAGGCGGTCATGGTCCCAGCGTTCCCCGGCGCTGGAAGAAGGACAGTCCCAGGTTCAGGGCAAAGGCGAGGAACAGCAACACGAAGCCCAGGGCTATGCCCTGGGCGAAACTGCCCTTGCTGGTTTCCAGAGCGATGGCAGTGGGAATGTTGCGGGTGTAGTTGAGGATGTTGCCCCCCACCATCATGGAACTGCCCACCTCGGAGATGATGCGTCCGAAACCGGCGATCACTGCCGCAATCAGACCGAAGCGGACCTCGTGCAACAGGGTGAGCACCGCCCGCCAGGGCGGTGCTCCCAGGGTGATGGCCGTTTCCCAGGCCGAGCGCTCGGCCGCCTCGATGGCGGCATGGCTCCACGCCACCAGCAGGGGGAAGCACAGCACGATCTGGCCGATCATCATGGCCTTCTGGGTGAACAGCAGGCGCAGGTCGCCCAGCGGCCCGCTGCGCGACAGCAGCAGGTAGAGGGTCAGGCCCACCACCACCGCCGGCAGGGACAACAGGGTGTTGACCGTGGACAGCGCCAGCCCCCGGCCCGGAAACCGGAAGAAGGCCAGCACGAAGGCCGTCGCCAGGGCGATGGGCGTGGCGATCACTATGGCCTTCACCGATACGGCGAACGAAATGCCGATGATGGTCCACAGGTCCGCATTGCCGCTGAACAGCAGGACGAGTGCCTGCTTGCACGCCTGCACCAGTTCCATGGCTCAGTGGTGCGTGACGGCGGTGGGCACGAACAACTGCTGGTTCTTGACCCGGTAGGCGCCGATCATGCGTTGTCCGTCTACGGACGTCAGCCAGGCGATGAACTGCATGGCGTCCATGTAGCGCGCATCCGGGTACTTGTCGGGATTGACCGCCATGACATGGTAGGGATTGAACAGCCGCTTGTCGCCCTGGACCACTATCTTCAGCGGCAGCTTGGACTGGTAGGCCAGCCAGGTGCCGCGGTCGGTGAGGGTGTAGGCGTCCAGTTCGCCGGCCATGGCCAGCACCTTGCCCATGCCCTGGCCCGCCGCCCGGTACCAGTGGCCCGAAGGCTGGATGCCGGCGTCCTTCCAGAGGATCATCTCCTTCTTGTTGGTCCCCGAATCGTCGCCCCGGGAGATGAACAGGCTCTTGTGTGCAGCGATCTTCTTGAACGCGACCGCCGCATCCTTCGTACCGGCGATGCCCGCGGGATCGTTCGGCGGGCCGACGATCACGAAATCGTTGTACATGACATAGCGCCGGTTTACCCCGTTGCCGGCGGTCATCCATTTCTCCTCCGAGGGCGGCGCATGGACCAGCACCACATCCACATCGCCGTTGGCGCCCAGCCGCAGGGCCTTGCCGGTGCCCACGGCGATCACCTGGACGTGGATGCCTGTGCTCTTGGTAAAGGCGGGCAGTATGTCGCCGAGCAGTCCCGAGTTGTCGGTGCTGGTGGTGGTGGCCAGCCGCAGCAGCGCCGGCGCGCACCAGGCGATGGCCGGAACCAGCAGCAGTACGAGTGCGAACAGCGAGCGGGGTATTCTTTTCATGGTCTCCTCCCATACCGGAACCGGCGGGTCCGCCGGTACGAATTGGTAAGGCGACGTTAGCAAGTTGGGTGCCACGGCCGGCCCATTCCCGGGTCAGGGGCAGTGTTGATTTTGACGGAGTCTGTTGCACTCTAGTGGCTGCGCGGGTTTGCCGTCGGCAGCCCGGGCGCCCACGGCGCGCTGTACAGCTCTCACCGATTCCCGATGGTCTGCCGGACAGGAACAGAGGTGGTTCATACTGACCCGGTGTGCTATAGAACAGTGTATCCATTTGTCGCATTGCCCCGTCTTTCCAGCTGCAATGTCGTGAGCCGGCGCAGGAAGGTGAACGCATGGCCATGAGCCTTGACGACCCACTCTCGGGCGACGCGCCGGGGCGGCGCACGCTGAGCCCGCAGGCGGCCGCCATCCTGGTGGTGGACGACGAACCCGGCATGCGCAACTTCCTGTACCGCGCCCTGGCGCGCTGCCATGCACTGGTGGAAGTGGCCGCGGACGCCGAAGCGGCGGAGGCCCTGCGCCGCCGCTGCCACTTCGACCTGCTGATCGTGGATATCCGGCTGCCCGGCCTGTCCGGTCTGGAGTGGCTGCGTCGCATCCGCGATCAGGGCGACCGCACCGACGTGATCTTCATGACCGCGTTCGCCGACATGGACATTGCCATCCAGGCACTGAGAGCGGGGGCGGCGGACTTTCTGCTCAAACCCTTCCGGGTGGACCAGATGTCGGCGGCGGTGGACCGCTGTCTGGAACGGCGCCGCATGGAACGGGAAAACGCGCTCCTGCGGCGGGAAGTGGAAGGGTTGCCCGCCCTCGAGGGCATCGTCGGCGAAAGCGAAGCCATCGGGGAAGTGGCCCGTATCGCCGGGCGCGTCGCGCCCACGGCCTCCACCGTGCTCATCGATGGGGAGACCGGCACGGGCAAGGAACTGGTGGCCCGCGCCATTCACCGCTTGAGCGGCCGGTCCGGCCCTTTCGTGGCGGTGGACTGCGGCGCCATTTCGCCGGACCTGCTGGAAAGTGAATTGTTCGGCCATACCAAGGGAGCCTTCACCGGCGCCCAATCGGCCCGGGAGGGGCTGTTCAGCTTCGCTCATACGGGCACGCTGTTTCTGGACGAGATCGGTGAGATGCCCCTGGCCATGCAGGCCAAGCTGCTGCGGGCCCTGGAGGAGCGGGCAGTCCGTCCGGTGGGCGCGGATCGGGAAATGCCGGTGGACAGCCGCGTGATCGCCGCCACCAACCAGCGTCTTCATGAGCAGGCCAGGGACGGACGCTTCCGGGAGGATCTGTACTATCGCCTCAACGTCCTGACCATCACCATGCCGCCGTTGCGGGAGCGGCTGGAGGATATTCCGCTGCTGGCCAGGCATTTCGTGTCCACCCTGGCGGGTGCGTTGCGGGTGCCGCCCATTAACCTCACCCATCACGACATCGCCCGCCTGCAGGGTTACGATTGGCCCGGCAATGTGCGCGAGTTGCGCAACGTGATCGAGCGTTCGCTGCTGCTCGGCGAGTTGCCCGGCGACTGCTGCCGGCACGCGGTTTCCGAACCCGTCGACAGCAACGATAGTGAAGACACGCAAGCTCCGGCGGGGGACTGGACGCTCCATCAGGTGCAGAAACACCACATCCTCAGGACCCTGGAAGGCGCCGGCGGCAACAAGTCCGAGGCGGCCCGTCGGCTCGGCATTTCCCGCAAGACTCTGGAACGCAAGCTCAGTGCCTGGGCGGCGGGCATGGAGGACGAGTAGCTCGGCTGCCCGCGGCCGGCGGGCAGCGGGTGTGCTTGCGCGGATCGGACGGACCATCGCCGGCAGTCTGCGCTACAAGCTGCTGCTGCTGGTGTTGTTCCCGATTCTGCTGATCATGCCCCTGGCCCTCTGGCTGGCGGTTTCCTGGACCGACCATTTCACCGACGAGCAGTTGTACCGCAAGGTCAACACGGACCTGGCGGTGGCGGATAGCGAGTTCGTGCGCCTGCAGCAGGAACACCTGTCCCGCCTGGGGTCCCTGGCCCAGTCCTATCGTTTCCGCACGGCATTCACCCACGACAACGGCGAGCTCATTCGCGACCAACTGGACGCCGTGCGCCAGACGGGGGGCTTTGCCTTTCTGCATCTGACCGATCTCAAGGGCCACTGCCTGTTCCTCGGGTCCGACGAACCGGCTTTGACCACCAAGCTTTCGCCCCTGCGCAGCACGGCGGTGAGGACCGGGGCGCCGGCCGAGGGCGTGGAGATCTACAGTCACCGGGAACTGGAGCGGGAAAGTCCGCTGCTGGCTCAAAAGGCGCAGATGTGGCTGGTGCGTCCGAAGGGCTCGCCGCCTGCCGGGGCGCCGGTGGAGACCCGCGGCCTGATGCTGCGCATGATCTATCCGGTGAAAGTGGCCGGCATGGGCGTGGTGGCGCTGCTCGACGGAGGCATGCTGCTGAATCGAAATTTCGGTTTTGTGGATGCCATCCGGGACCTGGTGTACGGGCCCGGCAGCGTGCCGCCCGGGGGATGGGGCGCGGTGACGGTGTTCCTGGGGGATGTGCGTGTCAGCACCAATCTGCCCCACAAGGAAAGCCAGGGCGAGCGGGCCCTGGGCACCCGCGTGCCCGAGGACGTGCGCGAGCGGGTATTGGGCGAGGGTCACAAGTGGATAGGCCGCACCTTCGTGGCCAATCATTGGTACATCTCGGCGTACGAGCCCATTTCCGATGTCAACGGTCGGCGGGTGGGCATGCTCAACACCGAAGTGCTGGAGGCTCCGTTCCGCACCCCCTACGAGCATGCCCTGTCGGTGCTGTTCGGCACCTTGCTGCTGACCATGGGGCTGGGTGGCGTGGTGGCGATTCGGGGCGCCGAGTCCATCTTCCGTCCCATCGAAAAGATGACGGCGGTAGTCAGGGCCGAGCAGGCAGGGGAGCGGCGGCGTATCGGCCCCGTGAAGTCCGAGGACGAGATCGGCGAGCTGGCGCGCCAGTTCGATACCATGCTGGACCTGCTGCAGGCCCGCAACGAACAGGTGCGGGCCGCGGCGGACTCGCTGGAAACCAAGGTGGAGCAGCGCACCTGCGAGCTCAAGGAGCAGAACGTCCGGCTGGAACGCACCATCGACCTGCTGCGCCAGACCCGCCAGCAGCTGGTGATTGCCGAAAAGCTGGCCGCTCTCGGGGAATTGACCGCCGGCGTTGCTCACGAGATCAACAATCCCACCGCCGTGATTCTGGGCAACATGGATATCATCGCCAGCGAGCTCGGCGAGCATGCCGAGCCGGTACGTACCGAGATCGACCTCATCGTCCAGCAGGTCTATCGAATACGTGCCATTGTCGATCAACTGCTGCGCTATTCCCGGTCCACCAGTCGTCCCGAAGCCTTGCAGGAACTTGATGTCAACGAAATCATCGAGAACACCCTGGTGCTGGTCCGTCACGAGCTGGCCGCCAAGGCGGCCAAGGTGGAGCGTCGTCTGGAGGCGACCAGTCGGGTCCGCATGAACGCCCAGGAGCTGCAGCAGGTGCTGGTCAATCTGATCGTCAACGCGGCCCACGCCATCCCCACGGAAGGGACCATCCGCCTCAGCACCCGCGAGTGGTCGCGGGGCGGTGTGGTGATCGGGGTCGAGGACGATGGAGAGGGTATTCCCCCGGCGTTGCTGGACCGGGTGTTCGACCCCTTCTACACCACCCGGCACCAGGGTTCCGGGCTGGGTCTGTCAGTCAGTTTCGGCCTGATTCGACAGTATGGAGGTCAGCTTACGGTGGCCTCGGAGCAGGGCAAGTGGACCCGATTCGAAATCTGGCTGCATCGCGAGCCGGTCTACACTGACGATGAGGAAGCGCTCATGGAACGCTACGTCGACAGTCAGGGAGCCTCTGCACCGGTGGGTCAAGTGGATGATCAGCAGGCGCGAAGGGGCGAGGAAGCGCAGTCTACAAAAGGCGGATGAGCATTCCGGAATGCGGGCCGATGTCACCGCGCCCCGGCACCATGATGCCGCCCATGGGCTTGCCGGTATCTGTGGATGCTGGGCCTGCATGTCGGGTATGTACCTACGCCGGGCACTTTCGTGGAGATGACGATGAACGAAGAGGTTTTTAACCAGCAAATAAGAAAATTTCTCAAGAAGGTCGGGATCACTTCCCAGAGGGAAATAGAAAAGGCGGTCCGCGAGCGCATCGCCAGTGGGCAACTGTCCGGCTCGGACCCGCTGCAGGCCCGCATGACCCTGCATGTTCCGGAACTGGACCTCACCATCGAAATCGACGAAGAGATCGCTTTGGAATAGCTCCTGCGAGCCGCCAGGCGGCGCGCCCCGCGCGCCCCGACAGACGCCGCTCGCTTTGGTCCCGCCCCGTCGCCGGCGCTGGGCGCTGCCAGGCCAACCCCGGCCCGTCTGCGCCCCGATCAACATATCCGCGACTTAACCGTCTCGCCCACCCTCCGGTCCCGGTTCCCAGCATGGACCAGGGTGGGTCAAATTGACCCTTGGTTTCGGACACGGATAACCAACCCTGCGGATCCGCCTCCTGGGTTGCTCCGTTCCGGGTACCTTTCGCCTCCCGCTTTCCTTTCCCGTCCTGGTACGGCCTTTGCTCCCTCGAGTACGAACGCTGGGGAGGTGAATGTTGGGTATCGAGTCCACGCCGAACGAAATGCCCACCGAGTTGCCGGTCGCCGTGGTGCTCCAACGGGAGGTCGCGGTGAGCGGCCGTTGGCGTGTTCCGCGCTGGAAGCTGCTGGACGTGGTGGCGGGGGAAGGCATCGCTGCGGGTCCCGGGGAGGCGGCCGAACGGGACGTCGCGGACCGGGTGGTGTGGGGCGGCCTGTCCCTGCGCCTGTACCGGGACAGCGCTGAAAGCTACTGGTACAACCTGGTGGGCAACACCCCATCCCTTTTCGTGGTCCTGCAGACGGACGACGACGACGGGCTGGTTCCGGTGGCCGTCACCGCCAACTACGACGAGGCCGGCGCCCATCTGGAGGGCGACGACACGGTGCTGTCGGTGCCCATGTCGGCCTCCGTCTACCGCTGGCTGGAGCAATATGTACGGGACAACTACCGTCCCCAGCCGCGCAAGGCCCGCAAGCGCAAATCCTGGATCGAGGAGATGGACGATGACCGAGGACAACGGTGATGCCTGGAAAACGCACCGCCGTTCGGACGGGCAGGCCGAGGACCTGAGCGCCTTCGTCAGGCGCTGGTCCCAGCGCAAGCAAGCCGAGTCCCGGACGCCGTCGCCGCCTGCGGAGGCCGCACCGCCCGTGGGTCCCGGGGCCTCCGAAGCCGCTGCCGCCGAACCGCCTCCCGATCTGGAAACCCTCTCCGAGAGCAGCGATGTCAGTGCGTTTCTGGGCCCCAAGGTGGGTGAGGAGCTGCGCCGGCTGGCCTTTCGAAAGCTGTTCCACATGCCCAAGTTCAATATCCGCGACGGCCTCGACGACTACGATGACGATTACCGGGCCATTGGTGTTGTTGGCTCTGCGTTGGGCAGTGCCATTCACGAACGGGTGACCGGCTCGGCCCGTGAGAGCCTGCGGTCGGCCGGCGTGAGCCCGGGGGAGACGGACCGGAGACAGAGCGTCGAACCCCGGCAGCCAGCGGCGTCGGAGACGGACACGGAGGACGAGCCCGACGGAGGCCCGGCGTCCGCGTGAACCACAGTTTCCACGCTGAGGGGGAGAACGCTTCCATGGAGTCGTTGTTTGGCAGACAACTGCCGGCCGAGACCGCGGACGGTCGCGCCCGGGTGGCGGCGCTGGCCACCCTCAGCCGGATTCAACGGGAGCCGGCCGGGCTGGTGGACTACCGATCGACCGGCATGCTGTTGATCATCGGCGAGCGGGCCCGGGCGGAGGCGCTTGCGATCCGGTTGGGTGACCGCCTCCGGTGCCTGGTGCTGGCCACGGACCCGGACCCAGGGGAGGTGGCGCCGGCAGCCACGACTGTGGTGGGCATGCCATTGGCGGTGACCGGACATTTGGGCGCTTTTGAGGTGACCGCCCGGGTCGGTGAGCGGGAGCTGAATCCCGCCCGGCTTGTCGAACCGGCGCGGGAGTGTTTCGACCTGGTGCTGGATCTGTCCGATCCACCTCTTGTCAGCCACGAAATCGCGCCCCTCGGCTACTTTGCTCCGCGTGGCGACCCACAGGCGCTGGAGCGCTGTCTGAACGAGCTGCCCGAGCTGGTGGGCGAATTCCAGAAACCGAAGTTCTTCAACTACGATCCCGACATCTGCGCCCATGGCCGCAGCGGCATCCGCGGTTGCACGCGCTGTATCCAGGCCTGTCCCACCGGCGCCATTTCTTCCCTGGGCGAGCGCATCGAAGTCGACCCCTATCTCTGTCAGGGGGCGGGCAGCTGTTCCACGGTATGCCCAAGCGGTGCCATCACCTACAACTACCCGGCCGCGGAAGCGCTGCTGAACGGTTTGCGGCGCTCGCTGAGGGCCTACCGGGATGCCGGCGGCGAACATGCGCCTACCGTGGTGCTGCACGACGGCGAGCGGGGGGCTGCGTTGCTGGACGGTGCTCTGGATACCCTGCCCGAATGGCTGGTGCCGATGGAACTGGAAGGCGTCGCCTCGGCGGGCATGGACCTGTGGCTGTCCGCCCTGGCCTACGGGGCGGGCCGGGTACTGGTGCTGGCCCCGACGGGCATCCCGGGCAGCGACAGGCGGTCCCTGCAGACCCAGATCACCTATGCTCGCGCCATTCTCGAGACCATGGGGTACCCGCCCGGGTCGGTGGCGATGGTGGACGGCGAGCAGGCCGCGCGGACGGCCATGGAAGCGGGGACCGAACTGTCCTGCCCGGCGGCCGGCTTCGCCGGGCTCAGCGAAAAGCGCACCACCCTGCGTCTGGCTATCGGCCACCTCCACGAGCATGCACCCCGCCGGCCGGCGGCGGCCGAATTGCCGGCCGGCGCGCCCTTTGGGGAGATACGGGTCAACGCACAACGCTGCACGTTGTGCATGTCCTGCGTCGCGGTGTGCCCGGCCTCGGCCCTGGCGGACGGAGACGACCGTCCCCAGGTGCGTTTCGTGGAGGCGAACTGCCTGCAGTGCGGGCTGTGCTCGGCGGCCTGCCCCGAGCGGGCGATCGACCTGCATGCCCGCATCAACTATGACCAGCACGAGGCCGGTGCGGCCCGTGTGCTGCATGAGGAAGAACCGTTCAACTGTGTGGTCTGCGGCAAACCGTTCGCCACCCGGGCGATGATCGAACGGATGAACGAGAAGCTCGCAGACCATTGGATGTTCCGCACGCCGGAGGCACTGCGACGTCTGCAGATGTGCGAGGACTGTCGGGTGCAGGACATGTTCGCCGGCGGCGGTGCAGTGGATGTTTATGACCGGCCCCGGGATTCCTGATTGGACAGCCCGACGCAGCTGTTGGGTCAGTCTGACGCAGGCGCGGGCCCTGGTGGTGAATGCCCACGGGTTGCTTGGGGTCCCTGGGGGGCCGATTGTGGTTCTGTTCCGCGGGATTCCGGCATATGGCTTGCTATCTGTAGTGGTAACGCTCGACCGACGAGGAGCTTGTGCCGATGGAGTCACGGGGTAGTGCGGAACTGATGACCGGAACAGCACCGTCCGTACATGTCGG
>CAZNBB010000088.1:0-15717 GCA_964571225.1 uncultured Gammaproteobacteria bacterium | reverse complement strand
TGGTCGGGGCAGGTGGGTAAGTGGGAGGCAGACCACGAATTTCGTGGGCTTCCCGCACCGCGGGTTGCGCCAAGACCGTGGTCCGGTCCCTACGTGGTGGTCAGGTGGCTTGGGATCCAAGGGCCTGGGCGGCCCGGCAAAGCGGAACCCAGCAACGGCGGGGGTCCGTGAACGGTGGGGCCGGCCGCGGCGTGCCGTTGAAGGGGTTTCCGGTGTAACATTCATGCGTCATAACAATACGCTGGTGGGGACGAGATCCGCGTCACCCACCTGTACCATGTCGATCCAAAAGGGGGCTGGACCATGGAGGAGCTCGTTTATCCGCGCGAACGGACGCTTGGCACCATAACTCTGGTTCTGGGCGTTCTCATATGGCTCGGCCTGATCGTCGGCACGTTCGGGGGCGCATTGATCGCGCTTGCGTTCGGTTTCGTACTCTACCTTTTCATTCAATCCACGCTGATCGCACATATCAAGGGAAACGGCGTCGAACTGACTGAAGCCCAATTCCCCGACCTGTACGCGCAATTCGCCGACTGCTGCGATCGTCTGCAGATGAACAAGCGTCCGCAAGCGTATATTCTCAACGGCAACGGCGGCCTCAATGCCTTCGCCACCAAGTTTCTCGGTACGCAATATGTCGTGTTGCTGTCGAATGTCGTTGACGCAATGGCAAAGAACACCGACGGCGTACGCTTCTATATTGGCCACGAACTCGGCCACCTGCGCAGAAAACATCTGAGCGGGCATTTTCTGCGCTGGCCGGCGCTATGGGTGCCGCTGCTCGGTGCCGCTTATTCCCGAGCCCGTGAAAGCACGTGCGATCGCCACGGGCTGGCCTGCAGCACATCCCCCGAAGGTGCGGCGCGGTCATTGGCCGCCCTTTCGGCCGGTGCGGAGCGCTGGAAGGATCTCGACGTCACGGCCTACCTCGGACAAGCCGTTCAGACATCCGGCTTCTGGATGTCATTCCACGAACTCACGGCGGGCTATCCGTGGCTGACCAAACGGGTTGCCCGCGTAATGAACGCCGACGCGCCGATGCCAAAGCGCAGCCGCTCCGCCTATCTGCTGGCCTCGTTCATCCCGTATGCAGGACGTCTTGGCGGGGGCTTCGGGCTACTCATACTTGTCTACATCGTCGGCGTCACCGCCGCGGTGGCCGTCCCCGCGTATCGGGACTATAAAGTCAGGGCAAAGGTCGCTGCGGACATTGTCGCCTCCCGGCCCGCCCGCGCGGCACTGGCTGGCTACTACGAGTCCAGTCGGCATATTCCAGCGTCGCTAGGCGCTCTCGGTATCAGTCCGACACTGGCGGATGGTACCCGGATGTCCCTCAACTCCCACAATATGATTCTCACGCTCACCATGGCCGAAGGCGAGCTCATCTTCGTGCCCAGGGCGGACGCTGCCGGTAACGTGACGTGGGTCTGCACAAACGGAAAAGGTATGAAGCCGACTCAGCTTCCTCCTCCGTGCCGTGGTTCCAATGCGCGGTAGGAAAGCAAAATCGGAGGGCGCCTCAATCTGACGCCAGTTCGGTGAACTTCGCCTCGAATTCCGCCAACGGCATCGGCCGGCCGAACAGATAGCCCTGATAGAGATCGCAATCGTATCTGACGAGATAAGCTTTCTGTTCCTCGGCCTCCACGCCTTCGGCAATGATGGTCAGCCCCAGGGAGTGCCCCATGGCGATAATGGCGCGCACAATGGCGGCATCATGCTCGGAATGGACGACATCCCTGACAAACGACGTGTCGATCTTGAGCTCCTCGATCGGCAGTTGCTTCAGATAGGAAAGCGATGAGTAGCCGGTGCCGAAGTCGTCCAGCGCAAAGCCGATGCCGAGTTCGCGAAACTCACGAAGGCGATCAACCACGTAGTCAACATCCGTCAGGATCACGCTTTCCGTCAACTCGAGTTTCAAGCCGCCGGGATCGATCCGCGTCTGGTCAATGATTTGCTGCACTCGTTGAATGAAACCGGGTTGGTGAAATTGGCGCGCGCTGATGTTGACGGCCAGTTTGAAGGCGTGTTGCGGATTGCGCTGCTGCCAGATTTGCAGTTGGCGGCAAGCCAATTCAAGCACTCGGTAACCGATCGGTACGATCTGCCCGGTGTCCTCGGCCAAGGGAATGAACTCTGCGGGTGACACCAGCTCATCGGCACTTTGCGGTCTCCAGCGCAGCAACGCCTCGGCCCCGACAAGCTGGCCCCGTCCATTCACCTGAGGTTGGTAATGCAGGAGAAACTCATCCAGTTCGAGGGCCCGCGATAATTCAGCCTCCAGGTGAGCCCGACGGTCCACCTTGCTCTGCATCTCGGGGCTGAAAAAGCGAATGGCGTTGCGGCCTGCCGCCTTGGCTTCGTACAGCGCCACATCCGCTTGCTTCAGCAGTTCCTCGGTGCTCACCGTGTGCCCGCGAAACACCACCACTCCCAGGCTGGCGGTGCTGCGATAATCGTAGATTGTCTCCAATCGGTACGGCATCAGCAGCTCTATGCGAATCTTCTCGGAAATCTCACTGACGGCGTTGATGGCGCCGTCGTTGCTCTGGCTGAGATCCTCCAGCAATACCACGAATTCGTCCCCGCCAAAGCGCGCGACGGTATCGGCCTCGCGAAGATGCTCGCGCAGACGCCTGCCGACTTCGATCAAAAGTTGGTCGCCGGCATGATGTCCCTGGGTATCGTTGAGAACTTTGAAATGATCCAGGTCCAGCATCAGAATCGCGCCGTACTGTTGCGTACGCTCGCTACTCGACCGTGCGTGCTCCAGGTGGTCGATGAACAGGCGGCGGTTGGCCAGATGTGTCAACGGGTCGTAAAAGGCCAGTTGGTGAATGTGTTGTTCGGCCGCTTTGCGGTCGGTGATATCGGAGAATGAGCCGATGTAATGGGTAACTGCACCGGCGTCGTTTTTGACTCCGCTTATGGTCAGCCACTCGGGGTAGATCTCGCCGTCTCTTCTGCGGTTCCAGATTTCGCCCTCCCAATACCCCAGGTTGTGGATGTCCTGCCACATGCGCTGATAGAACGACTTGGTATGGCGGCCGGAATGCAGCAGCTTCGGCGTTTTGCCTTTCACGTCCTCCAGAGCGTATCCGGTAATGCGCGTAAAGGCCTGGTTGACCCTCTCAATGGCAAGCTTGTGGTCGGTAATCATGATGCCGTTTTCCACTTCGAAGGCGGCGGCCGCTACCCGCAGCTCTGCTTCGATCTCCCGTTCACGGGTCACGTCTCTGATCAATCCCATGTAACCCAGTGGCTCTCCGGTGTTGGATTGGAGCAGTGCCCCCAGTGTTTCGCCGATGAAAATCCCACCATTGCGGCGTCGGTAGCGGACTTCAAAGCGCTCTTCGTCCGACCGGGCCTGCTCGTTGTAGTGCAACGTGCCCTGGCGTCTGTACTCGTCTGAGTCTTCGTACAGGATCTCCGTGGTTTGACCGGTGAGCTCGTCCAGCGTGTAACCAAACATGCGCGTGAACCCGGCGTTCAGCCACTCGATTTCCCGTTGGCGATTGGTAATCACAATGGCATCGCTGATGCTGTCGGCAATGGCGTGGAACTGGGTCTCGCTGCGGGCCAGGTTGATGCCGCGCTCCAGCGTTTCCACCCCGAAGCCGATATCGACCGCCATCTCCTCCAGTAGCTTGATTTCCTGCCTTTGGAAAAAGCCTTTTTCACCGGCGTAGATGTTCAGTACCCCGAACACTTGGGCACTGCAACGCAGCGGAAACGCGGCAGAGGCGCGAATGTTGAACTGCGCGGCACGCTGGTGCCACGGAGCCGTCACAGGGTCGTGGGCGAAGTCATTGACGATCTGTCGCTGTCCGCTCAGATAGGCCCGGGCCGTCGGGCCATGTTCCGCCGATGGCGTCGTGGCAATGGAGATATCGAGGCCCGTCAGGTAGTCGGCCGGGCCGCTGGCGGCGGCGACTTCTATCCGTTGGCGATCCGGATCGGGCACGCCGATCCACGCGAGACTGAACTCGCCGTACTCGACAGCGATATCGCAGATGTTCTGAAAAAGTGCGTCCCGTGTCGCGACCCGGACGATCGCCTGGTTGGTTTCGCTGAGGGTGGCGTACAAGCGGCTTATGCGCCGCATCTCGGTCTCGATGCGCTTGCGATCGGTGATATCCAGATGAATGCCGAGCATCAATTCCGGCTTGCCATCGGAGGTGCGTCCCAGCAGTCGTCCCCGGTCGAGCACCCAGACCCAGTGTCCGTCTTTGTGACGCATGCGGTATTCGCATTCGTAGAAATCCAGCTTACCGTCGAAATGCCGCTGCAACACGTTGTTCGCCTGGCGCAGATCGTCCGGGTGCATGTGCTGGGACCAGGTCTTGATGGAAACCGGCGCGAGCTCATCGAGCGAGTAACCGATCATCTCGGCCCAGCGTTCATTGAACGCGGTGCGCCCGCTGGGCACGTGCCACTCCCAGGTGCCGGCCCGAGTACCTTCGAGAATCCCTGTCAGTCGAGTGCGGTCGGCATCGAGGGCCGTAAGGGCGGCATCGGTCCTGCGGCCCTCGCGTCGGGCAAGGATGAGGATCAGCCCCGCGGAAAGGCCGACGAAGAGCAGGCCCTTGAGGCTTTGCAGCGTGTCGTAGACTTCCATATCCGGAGCGATCAGCCGGACCAGCCAGTCGCTTAGCAGGATCCAGGCGATACCGAAAGCGCCGTAGATCAGGGCAATACGGAGGGCGGAACCACTCGGAACGAGGCGTTTCTTGGAAGGAAGACTGTTCAAGCTTGGACGCTGCCGCCTTTGTTGATGCACATCCACATGCGGGTTCGGCGAAATATCCAGAGTGCCGTGCTGTCGACAATCGCCAGCGTTCCTTACGTCAATAATACCAAAAATTGTGCAGATTTATTTTCGGCCGCCGTCCCTGGCGCGACGAGGGCCCCCTGCGATCGCGCACCGGGGGCGCACCGCGCCGGGCGCCAGGCGCAGAACCGGTGCTTTCCCCGGTCTACAATGCCGGAAAGCAACAAAGTCTCCTCCGTGCCGCAATGCAACGCAGGCGATGGACCGGGCTCAATCGGGTGCAGGAACAGTTAGTCAGGATCCTACCGGCGGGGTGGATCGGCAACTGGGTTGGTGGACGCTCCGGCCGGACCGAACTCGACGACGGGAGCGGCTCGCAAATGAGGCTGTCCCCCTTTCAAACAACGTCCTATCATTGAGTTTTCAACAGGGGTGCTGACAAATGGCCAACCCAACGGAAACCGATCCCCCTTCGGCGGGTCCTCCCTGGATACAGCCGGCGATCCAACAGCAGATTAAGTGGCGCGATGGCGACATCGTGATCTCCGTACCGGCAAAGAGTGGGACGACCTGGACGATGAACATCGTCCATCAGTTGCTCAACGGCGGTACTGCGGATTTCCAGGACATTTACGCCGAAGTGCCCTGGATCGAATTTCTGGGTCATCCGGAGCAACCCTTCCAGGACGTGCTGGATCGGGTGGACGCGATGCCGACGGATCGGCGTCGCGCCTTCAAGACCCATTCGGCGCCACCCGCTGTGCCGTTTATCCGGGATGGGTCGGGTCAGGATGTGAAATACCTGGTTGTCTTCCGCAATCCCGAGGAGGCGTTGGTCTCTTTCCGACCATTCCTGGATCAACACTCGGATGACTGGTTCGAGCTCTGGCAGGTATCGAAGGAAGAGACTTGCTGTCAGGATTTTCCGTCCTTCTACAAGGACGTCATCGACGCCCGGGGCATGCAGGGTATGTTTTTCGGGTTCCTGGCGGCTTGGTGGCCATTGCGCGACGCACCGAATGTCCTGTTCCTGCACTACTCGGACATGAAGCTGGACCACGAAGCTGCCATCAGGAAGGTAGCGGCATTCCTGGGTATCGAGCCCGGCCCGGACCGGTGGCCGGCAATCCTCGAATACACATCCTTCCCGTGGATGAAGCGGCACGAGGATCGCTTCGAGGCGAGGACCGTGGGCAAAGTCCCGCCCCTCAAGAGCGGTGCCATGATCCGCAAGGGTGAAGCCGGCCAAGCCAGGTCCGACGGTATGACCGACGCTATTGCCCGCCAATTTCGGCAAATGGGTAACCAGATCTTTCCCGACTCAACGGCGATCGACTGGTATTACGAGGGCGGCAACCTTCCCTGAGTGAGCGGGAAACCAACGACCGGGACTCCGTATCCCCCGATAGTCGCTGGTAGGGGGCAGGCCACCGCGCCAGGCCGTCGGCGGGTTCGGCAACCGATGATGGGATCGGCATACCGTGACGGCTGGGGCCCGGCACATTCCTGGACTCTGCCGATACGGTGGTCTATGTGTTGCGGTTACTCAAGCGTGCAGGATTCGAAGCACGTCGTTGATTTCGGCTTGTGACCATTCCAGCAGCTCCAGGCTGGCGTCGGGCCCCAGCGTGCTGATGGGCAGCTTTTGAAATGCGGGCAGTTGCGCCAATGTGGGCGCCCCGCGCGTCTCGGATGAGCCGAACAGTCCATGGACGTGGGCCACCTGCACGATGTCCACGTAATCGGTTGCCGCGCCGCTATCACGGCTCCAGCTTTCCACTTCCGTTGGTATCCGGGCCAGGTCGTCTTCGAACCGCCAGCTCTTGAGGACAAAGGTACCCAGCGGTCCGCGCAGCCGTTCCAGAACCGTTGCGATGCCGCTTTCGTCGATCTGCCGCGGGTGTTCGTCCAGGTACTGGAGTACCGGTAATTCGCCGATGTCGTGCACCAGTCCGCCCAACATGGCGCGATCCGGATCCAGCCCCCTTGTCAGGCGGGCAAGTACGCTGCTGATGGCGCCTACCTTGCAGCTGTGGCGCCAGGTGGATTGCAGTCTGTCCTCCAGCTGCCTGGTGTGAGGTCTGAACAGGCTGCGGAGGGTGAAGCTCACGACGAGATTGCGGGTGGCTGCCAGTCCCAGTCGGGTAATCGCGGCTTGGCAACTGTCGATTTTCCTGGCGGCGCGGTAAAGCGGGCTGTTCACGACCTGTACCAGGCGGGCTGCCAATGCGGGGTCCATCTGCACGATGCGGGTCAGTTCCGCGACCCTGCGGTTGGGGTTCTGCACTGCCTCGCGTACCCGCAGAGCGACATCGGGCAAACTGGGCAACTGCAGGCGACCGGATTTTATGTCCGCCAGAATGGTCCGCAGCAACTTCAGCTCCCAGTCCCCGGCAGCGGGCGAGGCTGTCCCCGGCGCCGCATCCCTGGGCTTCGCCTGCCGAGTCTCCGGCATGGCTGTTCCTCCTTTGTCCCTTGTCGTGCCAATCCCATTGACCTGTAGGGGCTTTCGGCACTGTTTCCCAACACTTTAGAGCCGCTTTTGCACCGCACGAGGCAAAACGGGGGGAGACCGTGGTTCCAGTCCCGGTGGAAAGCGCAGGGGGAAAGAATGGGAAATCAGGGCGGGTTTGTGTGCTGTCGTTGCCTGCTGACCAATCAAGACGTCCGGTCTGTTCTGTCACTGCCAATGGTGGCCTTTGGGGCGGCTTGCCCGATCCGCGCCAGTTGCCGGTCATGCCACCGGCTTAGAACCAGTAACGCCGCAATGGCACCGACCAAGGCCATCGCCATATCGGACTGGGTGTCCCAGACATAGCCCTGCGTCCCCAGAAAGGCTTCGGCTGACGCGCCGGACGCCACCGCCACCAACCATTCGAACATTTCGTATAAGGCGCTCAGCGCCAGGCAGAAACAGACGATGAAGGTCGCCTGCCAGGCCGCTCCACGAACGATGTGCTTTCTCAGTACAACCTCCCTGACGATCATCGCCGGCACGAATCCCTGGGCGAAATGGCCCAGTTTGTCGTAGTCATTGCGTGTCGTGCCGAGCAAGGGTTTCAAGTGCTCGAACAGCGGGACCTGGGCGTAGGTATAGTGCCCCCCGACCATGAGAATGATGCAGTGGATCAAGATCAGCACGTACACCAAGGGTGTCAAACGAAAGGACCGATAGGTTATCGCCAACACAACGACGCCGATCAGGGCAGGCAGCACCTCCAGAAACCACGTGAACAGGTCCTTGGGATCGATGCCTGACCAGATCAGAACCGCCCCGTAAATCGTGAGCCAGAGATATTTGATCCAGGCGTCCTCGCTGAGAATATCCCGTGCCATGGAACGGCACCCATCCGGTTGCCGGCAACAGCAAAAGGGCAGACAACACTCGCGGCTTCCCTTGTCCGTGGACGTGGAAACGGATCGGCTCCCTTCCTGTTCCATATGTTTACACCGAACTCATATAGACTTCCAAGAGAGTCTCCGTGCGGGTCCGACGGCCGGCCGTGGGCCTCCGGCCGCTCCCCAGGGGATCGACGGATTCGGACCGCTTGGCGGGGTACCCCCCCGGCGCCAGGAGCGGTCAGTGGAACCGATGTCCCGCTCCCGTCTTTCAGCACGCCGGACCGCCCCAGGCCTCGATCCCCGGGAGCCGGGCCCGCTGGGGTTCAGAAGGCGTTTTCACCCTGATCGGGGTGGCCTGATGGCACCATTATCCGTGCTACTATCGCGGGCATGGGGGAAGCGTTACAAACTGCTGTCGCCAGCCAGCGTATGTTGCTGCGCAGCCGCTTGTCCGGGCGGTTGGAGCATCTGGCTGTCGGGTGCCGGGCCGCATGGCCGGAACGCCATACACTCGAGGATTGCCTGATCCATGGGCTCGGGGTCCTGCCTTACTGCAAGTACCTCTACATCCTCGACGACCAGGCGCGCCAGATCACGGCCAACGTCTCCCACGGCGGGCTGCTGCCGGATGACTTCGGTCGCGACCGCAGTGAACGCCCCTACATGGCAGAGGCTTTGAGGGGCGAGCCCTTCTCGTTGTCCAATGCCTACATCAGCCGTAACGCCAAGCGCCCGTCGCTCACTGCGGTGCAGCGCATCGTGGACGCTGAAGGCCGCTTGTTGGGCTACCTTGGCGCGGACTTCGATCTGCGTGAGCTGCCCCTGACGCGGGAGGTGTACCGGGAGCCGGAAACGTGGATGCAGATCAAGGGCGATCCGGCGATTCGTGGTGGCCTGTTTCTGCAGCAGCGTGTCGAAAGCGCCATGGACCGGCGCATCGAGGAAGTCCTGGCCCTGGTGGTGGAGTTGGTGGAAGTCCATGGGGTATTCCATGCCAAGCTGCACTTTTCCAGCTCCCGGGCCACTCTGTGGTTGCGCGACGATCCGTTCCGCTATCGCATCCTGGATATCGAGGACCTCACCGATCCGGCGATCTGCCTTGCGTGGCCCCACCAAAGCTACTCCAACGAGGCCGTAATCCCGGCGGGCCGGATCAAGGATGTCTTCGGCATGTTCCGCGAACTGCGCTTCATGGACGAAAACATCTACCTGCGCTCGGGCTCGCTCAATATCTTCAACGGCATGGTGGGACTGAATTTCTCCTGCGACGGCTCCCATTACATGCCCTGGTCCGAGCTCCTGGACAAGAATGTCGGCTTCTGGCTCGGGTCCGGCTAACGAATGGGGAAGAGCGACCTCTTCCGGACCGTCCGATGAAGGAAGAGATAGTGTGTCGCCGATGGTCTTGTCGATAAGCCATGTCTAAACCCGTTATCGCCGCCGTTCTCTACGGGACATCCCTTGCAGCGCTGGGGATCATGGTCAACAGTGCGGGCTGGCTTCTCTATCTGACCGCGCTGTTCTGGATACTGGTTTTCGTCGTCCACCTTTGTGCCATTCATGGCGGTCTCAAGGCCTACCCCTATTCGGTAAGGCCGCTGCTCGTTTCTTCGGTGGGCTTTCTCATCTTTTCGCTGGCTCGATACGATGGCGGTGACGTCGGCGGCTACACCGGCCTTTCCTGTCTTCTGGCGCGCCTGGGCATCATCGATACGGCCTATGTCACGGGCTGGGAGAGCCTTCAGTGGCTGTACCTCTGGCTGTTTGTCCAACTGTCGTTGGATCTCAGGATCATCGGCAAGGCAAACACCATCTCCCGCATGGACCACTAGGGCTGTCCGCTGGCGGACAAGGCAGGACAGACGATAGTCCGTCGGCCTGACGCAGCAACTGCCCCGATCCCATTCACCCGTGCCCGGCCTGAGCCGCAAATACAACGGTGCGGTTCCGTCCGCTTCGCTTTGCTTCGTACAGGGCCCGGTCGGCGCACTGGATGAGGGGACCCAGCTGAGTGGCGTTTCCCGGGAACTGGGCGATACCCACGCTGATGGTCACCGTCAGCGGGGTCGGCTCGGCCACCTGGCAGGTGCCGGCGATGCTGGTGCGAATCCGTTCAGCGACATTTGCGGCACCGGCGGCATCGCTGTCGGGAAGCAACACAATGAATTCCTCGCCGCCGTAGCGCGCCAGAATGTCGACCTCGCGAAGATGCCCTTCGGCGATGCGCGCCACACATCGCAGGACTTCGTCGCCGCTCTGATGTCCTGCGGTGTCGTTGATCCGCTTGAAGTGGTCGATGTCGAACAGCACGATCGCCAATCCGCGTGCGTAGCGCTTCGCCTCGGCGAACTCGTGGGTGGCGAGATCGAAGAAATAGCGCCGGTTTCCGATCTGCGTCAGCCCGTCGGTGCGGGACAGGCGTTGTTCGCGCTCCAGAGCCAGGTCCAGTTCGCGATTGGCGTTTTCCAATGCAATCTTGGCCCGCAGCAGTTCGTCTTCCGCCCGCTTTCTTGCGGTGATGTCCTCGTGTGAGACGACGAGGTTTGCGGCCGGTCCTGCCGCATAACGCGTCACGTGCATGATGAACCAGCGTTTCTCGGTGGGGGAATCGCACGGGTACTCGAGGATGAAATCCGACTGCGCGCCGTCCATGACCGCGCGGATGCCGCTGCAGGCGGGCGCCGCCCACCGGTCCCCTTGCCGGGCGGCATCCTCGCATACGGACAGGTAGTTCACGCCGATATAGGCGCCCCGGTCCAAGCTCGCGTTCGCTCTGGCGAAACGTGCCCAGGCCTGGTTGACGTAGATGATTCGGGCGTGGGAATCCAGTACGGCAATGTGCGAGCTCAGGGAGTTCAGCACATCTTCGATAGAGATCTCGTTCACCTGTCTTCTCTCGCCCTGGTCGGATCCCGGCAACAATGAATAAAGAGATTGATGCTGTCTTCGTGAAGTTTATTGATATTCCGTCGAGGAGCCCAGCGTAGCAATCGGAGGGATCGGTGTGATTGAGAATCATCAGTTTTTTATGGTCCATCCGCCCCAATTCGGTGCAGGGCGGCGGCGGGGCGGACCGCGGCTTCGGATCGGGTGGCCTGGTTACCCGGCCCGCTATCAGCGAATGGGCAGATCGGTACGCCACGACGCGCTCGCAGTATCCGGCGTATAGAGCCGTTGAGGGTGCCTGCGCGCTGACGACGGCTCCGATGGCAACAGGAAAGGGGACGGGTGCATTTTCGCGACAGTGGCCGATGGTTCGACGTCCGAGTCCGGCTGAATTGGGTACCGCTCGCCGGCGCAAGGGCAGACGAAGGCGGGCAGAAAGAGGTCTTCAGGGCAGCCGACAATCACAACCAATGTTCCGGCAGGAGCGGCGCGGCGCTTCGAGCAGGGGGAAAGGCAGGGCAGGTGCCGGACGACGCATTACCGTGCTTGCCCCCTATTTGTCACCTCCCAGACTCCGTTCGGCCATCATTTTGGGAGGTATGCGGACGTTCGACCAATCCCTGGAACGGGTTAGATGGCTCAGAGCCAAACCCGCCACCGGCCGATGGACGAGCGCTTTCCAGACCTCGAGAGGATGATGTTTCATCCAGTGATCTATCAGCTCGGAAGCGGTCGCGGGCAGTTCCTCCAGCGACCTGTGTTCGAGAGCCAAATGGCTCCGGGCGGCGAGGTTCTCGAATACCCCGCGTCCCTGGCGGCGTAGTCTACGGCACTGAACCAGCCAGTCCGCAGGCTTTCGTGCGGAAAGAGGCTTGTGGTCCCAGGACGCTCCCCGAACCACATGGATCCGCGTGGGATCCCAGTCATGGCGCGTGGGGTCAAGGCCGAATTTGACGACTGCGCCCAACAGGGCGTCGCTACGATAGATGCCGAGCGGCAGAGCGAATCCCCGCTGCCGCAGGGCGTTCAGTACACTGCCGCGCAAAAGGTAGAGATTTCCGTGTACACCGTGCCCGGCCTCCATCTGTCGAGCCAACCGTGCAGCCGAGCGTCCCCGATGGGGAACGCCCGTCGCGGCCAGGGCATGACGGTCCGTGTCGAGTGTCAAGGCAAGACGCCGCATCGCTGTTGGATGCACCTGGACATAACCGTCCACGAAAAAAGTCCGTTCGGCGCCGGGCCAGATGCCGTAGACATACTGGTTCCAGGCGTGGGCCTTGTCATGGAGCGCCACCCTCCAGACCCGCAATCTCGGCAATGTGTCCCCCGCGGACCGGAGTTCGCCGACAAGTCTTGCGGCTTGCAGCGCGAGGGCGGGATTTCCGTTCACGACGACATCAACGAATGTGCTGGTGACGACGGCCGGCAGCAGGGCGAGGATGGTCTGGCCCAAGAGCTCAATGGATTCGCGCGAGGAGAAGATCGCGACGGCCCACTGCGGCACGACGCGCCTTGCCTCCCTTGCGGTCAGGGCAAGATAAGCCTCGTTCATCCCCTTCCCCATCCTCCCGGCCCTGTTTCTTGTACAACTCAGAAACATGGCAGCCGGCGTCCGGCTGCGCCGGTCGCGCGTGGCCAGGGCGCACCCCAGGTCGAGGTACTCGCGCTGCACGCGCCCGCGCCTCTGTCCGCTCTGCGGCGTATCGTGGCTTCCCGGCGCGGGAAAGGGGCAAAACCCTGTTCGTCGAGTATAGTAAAGGAATTGCGACAGGGAGCGACTCCCGTTTCAGGGCGCCTGGCGGGATAGCCACTGCTGTCGTAGGCTTCAGGAACACGCGGACGGTTCTCAAGGCTCAACCCACGGCGCACGGCGTTGCCGCTATCGCTCGGAAGTCGTGGGCTGTCCACGATTTTCCAGGTGACGACATGACGATAGCTTTCGGTCCCGTTCCTTCCCGACGCCTGGGTCGCAGCTTGGGGATCAACAACATCCCGCCGAAGTCCTGTTCCTATTCCTGCCTGTATTGCCAGGTCGGTGCAACCCATGGACAGACAGTCGTTCCTCGCGCTTTCTACCCGCCGCAGGCGGTCCGTGAGGCCGTCGAGGCGCAGCTTGAAAGTGTGCGTGCGGCCGGCGAGACCGTGGATTATCTGACCTTCGTGCCCGACGGTGAGCCGGGACTGGACGCCAACCTGGGCACGAGCATCGATCTGCTACGGCCGCTCGGTATCCCGATCGCTGTGATCTCCAATGCCTCCCTGCTTTGGCTCGACGCGGTGCGAACGGCCATTGCCAAGGCGGACTGGGTCTCCGTGAAGGTGGACAGCGTCGACGAAGCTGTCTGGAAACAGATCAACCGCCCCCATGAGGCATTGAGGCTGCCGGACGTGCTGGCGGGTATCGGCCGCTTCGCCCAGGGGTTCGGTGGCGAACTGGTGGCCGAGACCATGTTGGTCGAGGGCGTCAACGACAGTCCCGAGCAGGTGGCGAGGACCGCTGATTTCATCCATGAGTTGGGGATCGCCAAGGCGTATCTGGCCATCCCGACCCGGCCGCCCGCCGAACCCGGCACCAAGGGGCCGGCGGAGGCCGTCCTGAATCGGGCCTATCAGGAGTTTGCCCGGCGGGTTCCCCAGGTGGAATACCTGGTGGGCTATGAAGGTGACGCGTTCGCCTCCACCGGTGACGTCCGCCACGACCTGCTCAGCATCACGGCCGTGCATCCCATGCGGGAATCGGCGGTACGCTCCCTGGTGGCCAAGGCCCGGGCCGATTGGAACGCGGTGAATGAATTGGTGGCGGAAGGCCAATTGGTGGAGACCGAGTATCAGGGTGAACGCTTCTATCTGCGTCGCCCTTCGAGCCGGTAGGCGCGAAGCGACCGGCACTCTGCCGCTCCCTTTGGTCGAGCAGGGCCGCCACCGAGGACGGCGCGCGGCAGCGGGCACCCAGTGACGAATCCCGGCCGGAGCGTTGTCTGCCAATCAACGCTTTCACGTGGGAAAGCAGGGGATTGAGCGAGTCAACTTCAGGCCGTTTCGTCGGGCGAACGAACGGAGCCGGGTCCCTCAGTGCGCTTCGGACTGAACAAGCCCGGACAGACCCATTTGCCTTCGTTCCCAATGGCGGTACGCCCCGAAGGGATTCTTCGCCACTTTTCCATTTTGGTGGTTACAGGTGGACACTTTAGATCTCATGCCGATGGCAGTGAACGACCATGCGAGCGATTGAAATAACCCATCCCGGTGGCCCGGAAGTCCTCACCCAGACCGACCGTCCCATTCCGCGGCCAGGGCCGGGCCAGGTCCTGATCCGGGTTGCCGCCGCCGGCATCAATATGCCGGACGTCTTCCAGCGCCGGGGCGCCTATCCGCCGCCGCCCGGCGTCACCGATATTCCCGGGCTGGAGGTGGCCGGCGAAGTGGCGGAATTGGGGCAGGGGGTGACGACTTTCCGCGTCGGCGAGACGGTGTGTGCCCTGTTGGCCGGCGGTGGCTACGCCGAATACGCGGTGGCGCATGCCTCTGCCGTTCTGCCTCTGCCTCGGGGACTGGACTTCCCGCAAGGCGCGGCGCTGCCTGAAACGGCCTTTACGGTCTGGGACGCATTGTTCCTGCGGGCTCGCCTGCAGCCGGGCGAGTCCGTGTTGGTCCATGGCGGTGCGGGCGGCATAGGCAGTATCGCCTTGCAGTTCGCGCGGGCCCGCGGATGCGCCCCGATTCTCACCACCGCCCATGAACGCAACGGTCAGACCGAAGCCTGTCAGCGGTTCGGCGCTACCCGGGTGATCGACTATCGCGACGAGGATTTTGTCGCGTGTGCAATGGAGGAGACCGGCGGTCGGGGTGTGGATGTGATCCAGGACATCATCGGTGGCGACTATGTCGCGCGCAATATCGACGCCCTGGCTGTCGAAGGCCGTCTGATCAATCTCAACTATGTCGCCGGTATCGAGGTGAAGGTGAATTTCCTGCCGGTGATGCGCAAGCGATTGACCCTGATGGCAGCCACCTTGCGGGCGCGCAGTCCGGAGGAGAAAGGCGTCATCGCCGCGGAGCTGCGCCGCCACGCTTGGCCCTGGCTGGAGGCCGGGCAGGTCAAGCCGGCTCTGCACCGAACCTTTCCATTGGCGGAGGCGGCCGCGGCCCACGCCATGCTTGAGGCCGGCGGGCATATCGGAAAGATTGTCTTGACCCTGTAAACCCGTGGCGGTCGCGCCAGCCGTTTTGATCCTGTGTCCGTCGTATCACCTCAATCGGAGTATGCCCATGGACGCCACCGCAGAAATCCAGGTAGTCCCAATCGGCGCCGGTGTATCGGTGCGCAAGGAAATCCGGCGCGTTGTCGAGATCCTGGAGGGGTTCGACCTGACCCTGGAGACCCATGCCTCGGGCACCAACCTGGAAGGGAAGCTTGTCACCATCCTTCAGGCGACCGAGGCGGTGCACGAGACGCTGCATCGGGAGGGGGTGGTGCGGCTCGTGACCTACCTGAAGCTGGAGAGCCGCACGGACAAGACGCCGACCCTGGCGGGCAAGCGGTTGTAGGGGGTGCGGGAAAAATGGGCGCCGCGGGGTCGGACGGCGCCCGCCGGCTTGCCCCGTCGTCGGACGCCGGGCAGCTTCCCTGGCGCTTCCACCCGGATGGGCTCGGGCTGGCTTGCACGGGTTCTGGAGTTTCCGCCAGTTCGGAGGCGGCTCAACCGACCTCG
>CAZNBB010000087.1:0-15763 GCA_964571225.1 uncultured Gammaproteobacteria bacterium | reverse complement strand
GGGGGCCGGTGCTCGGCCGCTGGGTTTTGGTTTGGGGGGGGTGCGCGCTGCGAAGCCCAACAACACGACTAGGCCGACCGCTCCCGCCCGCTTACGGCCAGCTCGGAGGGGTGAATGGGCGCTACCCGCCAGCTGCCGTCCGGTCCCAGGTTGAGCTCGCTGCGATGAAAGCGCCGCAGACTGGAGCGGTGGGCGATGCTGATAATGGCGGCGTCGGGGAGCGCTTCGGTGAGTTGCTCGTAGAGCCGGCTCTCCAGTTCCTCGTCGATCGCCGAGGTGATCTCGTCCAGCAGGTTCCAGCGCGCCTTCAACAGCAGCAGGCGCACGAACGCCACCCGCTGCAGCTCGCCCAGGGACAGGCGTCGATCCCAGGCGGCGTATTCATCAAGGGAGTCCCGCAGCCGCGGCAACCGGCACACTTCCAGCCAGTGGGCCAGTTCATCCCGGTCGATGTGCCGCACATGGGGATAGGCGATGGCGTCGATCAGGCGCGCCTCCGGCAGGTAGGCCCGCTGGGGCACGAAGCACATGCTGCCGGCGGGCACCGTCACGCGCCCGGAACCGTAGGGCCAGATGCCGGCGAACACCCGCAGCAGGGTGCTCTTGCCCACGCCGGTGCGCCCGGTGATCATCATCCGCTCGCCCGGCTCCACCTGCAGGTCCAGCCCGCTCAGCAGCCGGCGCCCGTCCGGCAGGTCCACGTCCAGACCGTCCATGGCCAGGCGATGCTCGTCGCGCCGGCGCACCCGGATGGCGGCTGCCGGCAGCCGCTCGGACGAGCTCTCCTCAACCATCTCGTCCAGTCGATCGACCACCGCGATCCACTGGGTCAGTGACAGGTAGCCGCTGCCGTTGCTGGTGAAGTTGTCCACCAGATAGGCGAAGGCCTGCTGGATGCTGTTGAAGGCGCTCAGCACCGACATGACCCCGCCCAGCATGATCTCCTTGGCGAGATACGCCGGCAGCACCGCCAGCACCGGTATCAGCACCGCCGCCTGGTTGAAGCTGAAGGCGAAGCCGTTGACCCCCAGGTTGCGCCGTATGCGGCGATGGAAGATGTCGAACACGGGCTCGAAGCGCCGGATGAGCTGACGGGCCGTGGCGCGATGGCCGCGGCTGGTGGCGATGGACTCACTGTTCTCGCGCACCCGCGCCAGGCCGTAGCGGAAATCGCCCTGGGCGCGCTGGTAGATGTTGTTGAGCCAGAACAGGGGCTTTCCGATCCAGATCACCGCCAGGGTGCCGAGGGCCGCGTAGGCCACGTTCACCCACACCAGGTAGCCCGGGATATGCATACCGAACAGGCTGACCGGCTCGCTGAGGGTCCACAGTACGTAGGCAAACACCAGCACGGAGGCCACCGCGTTGAGCAGTCCCAGGGGAAGTTGAATGGACTGGGCGGTGAAGAACTCCAGGTCCTGGGCGATACGCTGGTCCGGGTTGTCCACCGGCGTGCCGGCCACCTGCATGGTGTAGTAGGTGTGCCGGCGCATCCAACGGTGGATGTAGCTGGCGGTCATCCAGCGCCGCCAGCGGTTCTGGAGCACCTGCAGGAAATACTGCTGGAAGACATTGGCCAGCACCCACAGCGTGGCCAGCACGGCGAACACGCCCACCTCGTGCCAGATCTGCCCGGCGTCATAGCTCTGCAGGGCGTTGTAGAAGCCCTTGTACCAATAGGTGATGGCGGCGCTGATGGCGACCGTGCCCAGGGTGAGTACGACGATGGCCGCGGTGAGCAGATAGGCACGGCCCCGGTCGGCGGAATGGAAGTAGGGACGCGACAGGCGCCACAGCTTGCCGAGAAAGTCCCTGACCGAGCGGCTGCGCGCGGGCTGATCGGCGCCGTCCACCGCGTCCGTCATGGCCCATCCATCCGGCCGGCAGGGGCATTGTGACCGGAACGGTGCGGCGCGGCCCGTCGGGCCTCGGACCCAACACCGCGGCGGCCGCCGCGCGGGCGGGGATTCCGACAATCGGGACGAAATAGGGCCATTGGGTCAGCGCTCCGCGATGGTGGGATCGGCCGTACACATTGTCCTACTTCGACACTGCCCACGGACGGGCGTTCCGAGCCCGCCACCGGCCCTTATGTGAAAGAAGCGTTGCGCGGGTTACCGCCCCATGGCAACATCCCAACGCGGGCCGATGGGCTTCAGACCGTCTCCAGAACGGCCGGGGGGGAACACAACACCAGCCGGACCCGCAACGGCCGGCTACACAGGGAACGCCTTTCGCACGGACAGCCCCGGCACTGGTTTTCAGATGGTCGGACAGACGCCGGCAAACGGTCGCTGTCACATGCGCGGTCCCGCACCGCCGAGGTCCCGCCCAACGTGCGGCAAAAGCAAGTCGTGGTTCCACCCGATTCTCTCCCCTCGTCCTCCAGAGCCCTTCCGGCAGGAACCGCCCCTGCGCGCAATCTGCAGGGAACTGAGACGCCCGGGAAGCGCCACGGGGCAGGCAGAGTCGCGAACAACGGTCGCACGGCTCTGGCTGTCGCCACCGCGCTCCTGGTGCTGCCGCTGGCTGCCCGTGCCCAATTGCCGCGGCTGCCGGACATGGGAGGCGCCGCCGCCCGGGCAACCGGCGCCGGCCTGGCGGACACGCAGCGCCGGCTGCAGGTGCCGCTGCCAACCCATCCCCTGACGCTGATGGAGCTCACCGACCTGGCGCTGCAGAACAACCCGTCCACCCGTCTGGCGTGGGCACGGGTCCGGGCGGCGGCGGCGCAGCTGGGCATCGCGGGCTCGGCCTACTGGCCCCAGGTGGACGGCACTCTGTCGGTCACCCGTTCGCGCCGTCAGTCCCTGTCCAATGCGGGCAGCACCGGCCCGAGCCAGACCTACTACGGACCGGGCGTCAGCCTCAGCTACCTGTTGTGGGACTTCGGCACCCGCGCCGGGGACCGGGACGCGGCCCGCTACCGTCTGCTGGGCAGCCGGCTGACCCGCAACCAGACCCTGCAGGACGTGATCCTCACCGTCGAGCAGGACTACTACCAGCTGCAGGGCTATGAGGCGCTGCTGGCCGCCAACCGCAAGAGCCTGGAGAACGCCCTGACGAGTCTGAAGGCGGCAGAAAAGCGCCGCGAGCTGGGGCTGTCCACCGTCGGCGACGTGTACCGGGCCCAGGCGGCGGTGGCCCAGGAACGGCTGGTGCTGGAACAGACCCGTGCCAACGAGGCGGCGGCCCGGGGTCGGCTGGCGGGCGCCGCCGGCTACCCGGTGGATACACCCCTGGCCATCGTGCCCTGGTCCGATGCCCAGCGGCCGCCGCCACCGGCGGTGGGCGTGGGCCGATTGCTGGCCATGGCGCGCCGCGCCCGCCCGGCGCTGCTGGCGGCCAAGGCCCAGGAGCTGGCCGCCCTGGCCAACATTCGCGCGGTGCGCGGTGCCGGCCTGCCCACCGTCACCCTGGACGCCAACGCCGCCCGTACCCGGGTGAGCAGCGGCGGGGGCAGCTCCAGCTACCAGCTCACCGGCACCCTGCGGGTACCGCTGTTCACGGGCTTCGCCGACCGCTACGCCCGCCAGCAGGCGGCGGCCGAGGCCGAGCAGGCCCAGGCGGACACCGGCGTGCTGCGGGTACAGGTGGAGCAGGAAGTGTGGCAGTCCTATCAGGACGTGCAGGCCGGCACCGAGAAGCTGGCCAGCTCCGCGGCGCTGCTCAAGAGCGCGACCCTGGCCGCCAAGGTCGCCGAGGCCCGCTACGCCAAGGGCCTGGACAGCATCCTGGACCTGCTCACCGCCCAGGCGACCCTGTCCAATGCCAGGGCGAGCCGTGTGCAGACCGAGCTGGATTACTACTCCGCCCTGAGCGCCCTGGGCCACGCCGTGGGTGGCCTGAGCGACGCGGCCGAGGTCAAGCCATGAAGAAACGTCTGCTGTTCGCCGCCGGGGTGTGCGCGGCACTGGCCGCCGGCTGGCTGCTGTTCCAGCGCCCGGCCCAGGCGCCGGCGGCCGCCAAGCACAAGGACCGCACCCTGACGGTGGAAACCACCGTGGCGACCGTGCGCCCCATGCCCATCCGGCTGACGGCGGTGGGCCGGGTGCAGTCCCGCCATGTGGTGCAGGTGCGGCCCCAGGTCAGCGGCATGTTGAAGAAGGTCGCATTCACCGAAGGCGATGAGGTCCATGCCGGGCAACTGCTGTTCGAGATCGACCCGGCACCCTTCGAGGCCTCCCTGGCCCAGGCCCGCGCCGCCCTGGAGCGCGACCGCGCCGCCCTGGCCAAGGCGCGCTGGCAGGAGCAGCGGCTGGCGCCGCTGGCCAAACTGGATTACGTCACACCCCAGGAATACGAGGACGCCAAGGCCGCCAGCAAGGAGGCCGCCGCCGCCGTGGCCGCGGACCGGGCCGCTGTCACCCAGGCGCAGATCCAGTTGCGCTACACCCGCATCGAGGCGCCCATTGCCGGGCGCAGCGGTGCGGTGGCCTTCCGCGAGGGCAACCTGGTGCAGGCCAACAGCGCTACGCCGCTGGTGACCATCAAGGAGATCGCCCCCATCCGGGTACAGTTCAGCGTGCCCCAGGGGCAGCTGCCCAGCATCCGCCACTACCGGGCGGCGGGCACCATGCGCGTCACTCTCAGGCCCGTCGGTCCCGCGCCGCGGGCGCCGGAAACCGGCCGGGTGGTGTTCGTGGACAACACCGTCGACCCGACCACCGGCACGGTCAGCCTCAAGGCGCAGTTCCCCAATACCGACCGGGCCCTGTGGCCGGGCCAGTACGTCACCGTGGATCTGGTGCTCGCCACCCAGCCGCACGCGGTGGTGGTGCCCGACAGCGCGGTGCAGCCGGGGCAGAACGGCAGCTATGTCTATGTGGTGGACGGGGGCCGGGCGCGGGTGCGGACGGTCACCGTGGACCGCCAGCTGCATGGGTTGTCGGTGATTTCCGCCGGGCTCAAGGCCGGCGACACGGTGGTGGCCAAGGTGCCGCGCAACCTGCGTGACGGCTCGGCGGTGCGCACCATCGCGGCGGCCAGGAGCGAGCGGGCGGCGAAGCACGGAGCGTCGACGCACCCGTGAACGTCTCGGCGCCGTTCATCCACCGGCCGGTGATGACCACCATTCTGATGGTGGCGCTGGTGGTGTTCGGGCTGGTGGCCTACCGGGAGCTGCCGGTCAGCGAGCTGCCCAACGTGGACTTCCCCACCATCGTGGTGACCGCCAGCCTGCCGGGCGCCAGTGCCAGCACCATGGCCGGCTCGGTGGCCACGCCCCTGGAACGGCAGTTCGCGTCCATCTCGGGCATCGACTCCATGGTGTCCACCAGTTCCACCGGCCAGACCCGTATCACCCTGCAGTTCGACCTGTCCCGCAACATCGACGCGGCCTCCCAGGATGTGCAGGCGGCCATCTCCCAGGCCAGCCGCCGGCTGCCGCCGGAGATGACCACCCTGCCCACCCTGCGCAAGGTCAATCCCGCCGATGCCTCGGTGCTGTATCTGGCGTTCAGCGCCAAGCACATGCCCCTCACCGAACTGGACCAGTATGCGGAGACCCGGGTCGCCGACCAGATCTCCACCCTGCCGGGCGTGGCCCAGGTGCTGGTGTTCGGCTCCAAGAAATACGCCGTGCGCATTCAGCTCGACCCCTATGCCCTGCAGGCCCGGGGCCTGTCCGTGGGCCAGGTGGTAAGCGCCGTGCAGCAGGGCAACTCCAACACCCCGTCGGGCACCCTGGACGGCAGTTTCCGGGCCTACACCCTGGCGGCCAGCGGCCAGCTCAACAGGGCGGCAAGCTACAACCGCCTCATCGTGGCCTATTCCAACGGCTCACCGGTGCTGCTGCAGGACGTGGGGCGGGCGTCGGACAGCGTGGAGAACGACAAGCAGCTGTCCACCTTCAACGGACGGCCTTCCATCGTGCTGGCCATCAAGCGCCAGGCGGGCGCCAACACCGTCGAAGTGGTGCGCCGGGTGATGGACATGCTGCCGCGGCTGCGCGCCCAGCTGCCCGGCGACGCCCACATCGACGTCATCCACAACCGGGCCGAGTTCGTGAAGGAGAGCATCAAGGACGTCACCTTCACCCTGCTGCTGGCGGTGGTGCTGGTGGTGGGGGTGATCCTGCTGTTTCTGCGCAACGTCCGGGCCACCGCCATCAGCGCCCTGTCCCTGCCCACGGCGCTGATCGGCACGCTGGCGGTGATGTACCTGCTGGACTACAGCCTGGACACCCTGTCGCTGATGGCGCTGACCCTGTCGGTGGGCTTCGTGGTGGACGATGCCATCGTGGTGCAGGAGAACATCGTGCGCTACATGGAACAGGGCTACGACCGCATGAAGGCCGCTCTGCTGGGCACCCGCGAGATCGGCTTCACGGTGGTGTCCATGACGGTGTCGCTGGTGGCGGTGTTCATTCCCATCCTGTTCCTGGGCGGCATCATCGGCCGGCTGTTCAGCGAATTCGCGGTCACCCTGGGGGTGGCGGTGCTGCTGTCGGCGGTGGTATCCCTGACCCTCACGCCCATGCTGGCCAGCCGCTACCTGCACGACCAGCCCCACCACGGCCGGGTGTACGAGCTGTTCGAGCGCCTGTTCGAGCGCAGCCGCGCCGCCTATACCGTCGGGTTGCGCTGGAGCGTGGAGCACTACCGTACGACCCTGGTGCTGGCGACGGCGCTGTTCGCGGCCAGCGTGTGGCTCTTCTACGTGGTGCCCAAGGGTTTCATTCCCAGCGAGGACACCGGCTTCATCATCGGCAACACCCGGGCACCGGAAGGGGTGACGTTTCCCGAGCTGCTGGCCATGCAGTCCAAGGTGGCCGCCATCGTGCAGGCCAACCCCAACGTGAAGGGCGTCATGTCCAGCGCCGGCCAGGGCTTCGGCGGCACCCGCGGCAGCAACATCGGGCGCCTGGTGCTGCATCTGAAGCCCGCCTCCGAGCGCCGCGACAACGCCGACCAGGTAATCGCCGAGCTGCGCCGGGCGGTGAGCCAGGTGTACGGGATGCAGGTGTTCTTCCAGAACCCGCCGGCCATCCGCATCGGCGCCTTCTCCAGCAACAGCAACTACCAATATGTGCTGCAGGGTTCCGACGTGGAGCAGCTGTTCCGGGCCGGTGCCGATCTGGAGCAGAAGCTGCGCGGCCAGCCGGGGCTGCGGGATGTCAATCTGGACGCCGAGCTGAACAACCCCCAGATCAACGTCAGCATCCGCCGCGACCGGGCGTCGGCCCTGGGGGTGTCGGCCAATGCCATCGAGCAGACTCTGTACGATGCCTATGGCGGACGCCAGATCAGCACCATCTACGGGGCCAGCGACAGCTACCAGGTGATCCTGCAGCTGGCGCCCCGCTATCAGCAGGACATGAACGCCCTGAACGCACTCTACGTGCGCAGCGACGACGGCCATCTGGTGCCGCTGGCCGCGGTGGCCGACATCACCTCCGGGGTGGGACCGCTGTCCATCAACCACTACGAGCAGCTGCCCTCGGTCACCCTGTCGTTCGATCTGGCCCCCGGCGCTTCCCTGGGACAGGTCACCTCCGAGATCGAGCAGGTGGCGGCCTCCAGCCTGCCGGCGGGCGTCACCGGCACCTTCGCGGGCACGGCCCAGACCTTCCAGGCGTCCATGCGGGACCTGCCCCTGCTGCTGGGCTTCACGATCGTGCTCATCTACATGGTGCTGGGCATCCTGTACGAGCACTTCGTACACCCGTTGACCATTCTCACCGCCCTGCCCCTGGCGGGCTTCGGGGCGGCGCTGGCGCTGCTGCTGTTCCATCAGGAGCTGAACGTGTTCAGCTTCGCGGGACTGATACTGCTGGTGGGCCTGGTGAAGAAGAACGGCATCATCATGGTGGACTTCGCCCTGCAGATACGGCGCAAGCAGGGCCTGGCGCCGGCCGAAGCGATCATCGAGGCCTGCCGGGTGCGCTACCGGCCCATCATGATGACCACCTTCGCCGCCATTCTGGGCACCCTGCCCATCGCCCTGGGCGTCGGCGCCGGCGCCCATTCCCGTCAGGCGCTGGGCATCGCAACGGTGGGGGGACTGGTGTTCTCCCAGGCGCTGACGCTGTTCGTCACGCCGGCCTTCTACGTGGCCATGGAGCGGTTGAGCGAACGGCTGCGCCGGCGCGCAGGCGTCGGCGTGACCGTTTGAAAGGGCGGAAAATCCGCTGCCGGGTTCGCCGCGCGGGTCGGCGGCGGGGACTCATGCAGGGCTGTTGGCGGCAGGCACCGGGCAGACATTCTGCAGGGTCGAAATGCCCAGCCACCAGGTCTTCACCTTGATATCGGTAATCCGCTTGCCGTCGTAGGCGTTGACCAACTCCCACTGGTTGGCACCGGAGCGCTTCAGGCCGACCTTGCACTGGCTGTAGTGCATCAGCAGACCGTTGGTGAGATATTTGATGGTCAGATTGCCTTTGCCGGCCTGCGAATCGATGGTGCCGCGCAGCAGGATGGCTTTCACCCCCTGTCCCTTGCCGAGCACCACACCATCACCGCTTTCGATGTCCTTGAGCCAGAAGGCGCCGTCGCTGATGCCCTCGCCGGAATCGCTGGTGTCGGCAGGTTTGCCGGGAACGCGGGTCTCCACGTAGATGCCGCGCACCGCGTCGCGCTGGCTGACCATGAGCTTGAGATAGCTCACACTGGCGTCGCGATCGTTGGTGATGCCCGCCAGGGGAACCACATGGACGTTCGGGGGCAGGGCGCGGACGCCGGTAAATGTCGTGGCGCTCAGCAGTGCGCCGAGAACGATGGAGAGCTTCAACTTAACGGACTTCATGGTGCTTGACTGAACCTGTACATGTTGTTGCCGGCGCGGAACCTCCGTGGCGCCGACCTGGCGGCGCGCATCCAGGGGGACGCGCAACGGAACCTGCAGCCGGACAGCCGGCCTCTGCTGTTCCTTTCGGCATCCCGGCGGGGTTGTTGAGAGGAAATTCGGGTTCGCGACCAGCGGCCCAAGGGGATCTGGACCGTCACCCGGCCCGCAAATCCCGTTCATTATAGGGCAGGCGACCACTTAGCCGCCAGCAGCCGGCAGCATTGAGCCCCCTAGGGGGGCGTCCGTCATTGCATATTCACTGAACTTCCGGGCACTCCACCGTGCCTAAGGGTCTGCGGGTGGCTGTCGCCCGGCGCGTCGCCGTGGTCTGCGAGACGGCGTCCGGCGTGACGTGCGCAGCCGTTCGTGCGGCCGGTGAGGCTCGATTCGAGCCGGCGGCGCAGTGACACCAACTAACAATATGTCAACAACACCAACACTCGGAGGAGACAAGGATGAAGGCTCCCAAGCACATGATTGGCACCTTCTCATTCACGGCAGCCCTGCTGTTCGTGGGGGTTGGCCAGGCGGCCGCCAAAGACCTCAAACCGTTCATTCTCGCCTACGAAACCAACGGCACCGTAGACCAGGTGGCGAAGCAGGTTGAGAGCAAACTCAAAGCCGGCGGTTTCGACGTGGCCGGCAGTTACTCGCCCTACACCGGGGCGGAGATCATCGTGGTAACCGACCCGACCCTGAAGAAGGCGGCCGCCCAAACCCAGTACGGGGCCTACGCGGTGGGCCAGCGGGTGACGGTGACCAAAGAGCAGGGACAGGTGCAGGTGGCCTATACCAACCCGGTGTACATGGCCTACGCCTATCATCTGAAGTCGCACCTGCAGCCGGTGGCGGAACACCTGAAGAAGGTGCTGGGGGACCAGGAAAGCTTCGGTTCCAAGGACGGCCTGTCGCCCAGCGACCTGAAGGACTACCACTACATGTTCGGCATGCCCTATTTCAGCGACATGGACAAACTCGCCACCTACCCCAGCTATGACGCGGCCCTCAAGGCGGTGGAGCAGGGTCTCAAGGAAGGCAAGGGCGGCGTGACGGAAGTGGACCAGATCGCCATACCGGGGCGCCAGGAAACCCTTTTCGACGTCCACATGACCAAGGGCTGCAGCGGCGATAAATACATCATGAGCCGCATCGACTTCAAATCGCCCCGTTCCACCGGTCATCTTCCCTACGGCATCCTGGTGGACGGCTCCAAGGTCTATGCCCTGGCTGCCAAGTTCCGCATCGCCATCAACTTCCCGGATCTCGGGATGATGGGCTCGCACAGCTTCTTCTCCATCATGTGCGCACCCGATGCCATCAAACAGGCATTGACGGCGGCGGCCGGCGGCAACTCCAACGGCTAGTCGTTCCAACCCCGGACGCCGGCCGGCGTGGGACCCCACGCCGGCCGGCACCGGTTTCTCCCCCGACGCCCCCGCTTCCCGCCGCCGACCGACTTAAAAGTAACTCACCAACAGTGAGTTAGCCGCGGTGCCGGTGGAATTCGGCCTATGCGTTAAGTTCTTGGCAGCCGCTGCCGATACCCTCCCAAGAGAATCGTGCCCCCCAACGGTGCCGTCGGCAGAACCCTGCCGGGAACCGGGTGCCCGGTGGGTCGGGACGGCAAGAACCACACGCCACGGCCGCCCAGAACGGTGGCTGTGCCTATTGCAGGCGCTAATACAACAGATGAAGAACAACGGCGATCAGGCTAGGGAGTTGCGAAGGCAGGCGGGGCAGTGGCTCAAGGAGCTGCGGCGCAGACGGGCATTGACCCAGCGCGAGCTGGCCTCGACTCTCGACTACACCTATTACACGTTCATCTCCCAGATAGAGAACGGCGTGGCCCGCGTGCCGTCCGACTCCCTGGAAGAATGGGCCCAGGCCCTGGGCGTCGACCAGGCGGAATTCGCCCGCACGCTGCTGCAATATTACGACCCGCATTTCTATTCGGCACTGTTCGGCGCCGAGGAAAGCCTGACCGGCTGATCGGCAGCCTGTGGAGCCGGTTGGGAGGACCGGCATCCACTGGACCTCGGCACGCGAGGGTCATGGCTGAGGTCCTCAGCCGTTGCGACCTCCGGCGGCGGCCCGTACCCCTGCCCACAGCAGCGCCAGTTGCTGGCGGTACATGTTGGCGATACCGCCCGGGTTCGACAGCCTCAGCGCCAGGGGCACCCCGTGGAAGATGGACACCAACGCCACCAGCACCATGGTCCGATGGGTGTTGGAGGGCAACTCCCCGCTTTCGATGGCGTAGTCCACATTCGGAACCAGGATCGAATCCAGCCCTCCCGCCGGCACGTCTTCGATTCCCTCCAGATCCGGAAATGCCAGCAGTCGTTCCGCCCGCGTGAACTCCGCGGGAGCCGGCCGCTCCCGCAGGCGGGCCTGCTGGCCGATGATCTCCCCCATGGCGCCGGGGTGCTGCTGGATCTGGCGTGCGGCCTGCTCGAAAGCGGCCGACACGGCGGCAATGCCCCGAGCCCCCGATGCGCGCACGTGCCAGGCGATCTCCAATGCCCATAGCCGGCTGACATAGACCAGCAGGTCGCCCTTTCGCGGGAAATAGTTGAAGAAGGTGGCCTCGGAAACCTCGGTCGCCTCGCACAGGGCCGCGACGGACAGGCCGTCCAGGGATTGGCTTTCCAAGCGCTCGACGGCGGCGTGGGCGAGCTTGAGCTTGGTTTGGGCGAACTTGCGCTCGCGCAATGGGATAGCGGATCGCGCAGTCACTGATTGGGGTATCCTCTAATATTGTTTATTACCATAACTCTTGCGGGAGCCCGCAACGGGCGACCTGCCAGACCCCGGTCTGAGTTAAAAATACAGTGTTCCCCAAGTCTAGGGAACTGGGTATCCCACTCCTCGGTGGGAACCAGTCCCTTGACTTCCTCTGAATCGGGAATACATTCCCAATTATGACCGAGTCCGCGGGCAAGGCCCTCTCATCTGCGCTGCTTACCCTGCTGCGGCCACTGGTCCGGATACTGCTCCGCAACGGCATCGCCTTCGGAACATTCGCGGAACTGGCCAAGAAGACCTATGTGGACGTGGCGTTCGAGGAATTCGTCGTCCCGGGGAAGAAGCAGACCATCTCGCGGGTGTCCGTGCTCACCGGCTTGACCCGCAAGGAAACCCGGCGCCTGCACGACTTGGAAGGCCCTGACGACCTGGGGGCCCACCAACGCTACAACCGGGCGGTACGGGTGATCAGCGGCTGGGTGAACGATCCGCGCTATCACGACAACCGCGGCAAACCCGCCAACCTCGCCCTGGAGGGCGCGTCCGGCAGCTTCGCCGACCTGGTGCGCCGGTACAGCGGAGACATGCCCACCCAGGCCATGCTGGAGGTGCTGCTTTCCGCCGGCAGCGTGGCCCGCGACGGCGACCGCGTGCAGCTGGTCCGCCACGCCTATGTGCCCGGCCAGGACCCGGTGGACAAGATCCACATCCTGGGTACGGACGTGGCCGAGCTGGCCGGCACCATCGATCACAACCTGACCGCCCAGCCGGCGGCGCTGCGACTGCAGCGCAAGGTCTCCAACGACCGGGTGGACGCCCAGGCCCTGGCGGCGTTCCGCACGCTGGCGGCGGAGCGCGCCCAGGCCCTGCTGGAAGAGCTGGACCGCTGGCTGGCCGAACATGAGACCCAGGACAACGACACGGCCCGGGGCCGCTATGTCAGCCTTGGCATCTACTACTACGAACAAAACGACACCGAGGAGAACGACCCATGACACGCGGCGCTCTGGCCAGGATCCTGATTGTGCTGGCGGCAGTTCTCGCACTGCCGTCCTGTGGCGGCGGCAGCAGCGGCCTGGTCGCCGGCATCGGGGGCACCGGCATCACGGCCAGCGGCACCATCACCGGCTTCGGCAGCATCTTCGTCAACGGGGTCGAATATCAGACCGGCAGCTCCACTGTCACCATCAACGACACCGGCTCCACGGCGTCGGCCCTCAAGCTTGGCATGGTGGTGAAGGTCACCGGCCTGCTCAACAGCGACGGCACCACCGGCACCGCCACCAGCGTGGTCTACGACGCCGACCTCAAGGGCCCCATCGTGGCGACGCCGGTCGTGCAGTCGAACGGCGACAAGAGCTTCCAGGTGCTCGGCACCACCGTATACGTGCAGCCCGTGGCCACCGTGTTCGACAACAGCCAGTACCCGAGCTTCAGCTTCAGCAGCATCGCCCAGAACGACCTGGTGGAGATCAGCGGGTTCTACGACGCCAACGGACGCTTGTACGCCAGCCGCATCAAGAAGGTCGGCGTGCTGACCGCGTCCACGCCGGTGGAGATCAAGGGCACCGTCAGCGGCTACAGCGGCAACAGCTTCTCGGTGAACAACCTGACGGTGCAGATCACCGGCACCACGGACCTGTCCCAGTTGACCAGCGGCATCGCCGACGGCGCCAGCGTGGAGGTCAAGGGCACCGTCACCAGCGCAACCGCCACCACCATTACCGCCACCACCGTGTTGCCCGAGGAAGCGACCTTCGGGGCCGACGTGTCCGAGGCCAGCCTCGAGGGCATCGTCACCGACTACAACGGCCTGAGCAACTTCAAGGTCGCCGGACAGACCGTGGACGCGTCCACAGCCACCATTTCGCCGACCGGTTTCCAGATCGCCAACGGCGTGCAGCTGGAAGTGGAAGGCCCCATCACCGCCGGCGTGCTCAAAGCCACCAAGGTGGAGGGCCGCAGCGGCGAGATCAGCCTCACGGCACCGGTGTACTCGGTGGACACCGTCAACAACACTATTTCACTGAGTCTGGACAGCCGGACGCTGGACGTGACGGTGAACAGCCGTACCCAGTTCGAGGACGAAGCCTCGGGGACCGAGCCGTTTTCGCTCGCTAACATTTATCCCGGCGATGTGCTGGAGATCGAAGGTGTCTCCGACGGGGCGGGCGGCGTGATCGCAACCCATGTCAAACGTACCCAGACCTACACACCGACACCTTTTACCGCCGAGGTCACCGCGCCGCTGCAGAGCCTGAACACGACGAGCTACACGCTCGCGGTACTGGGAGTCACCTATACCACCGACACCAACACCACGTTTTCAGATGCCAGCGGGCCCGTCTCCCGCGGCACGTTCTTCAGCACCGTCACGCCCGGCACCCTGGTCCACATTGTGGATACCGGCAACGACGGCCTCGCCGAGAAGGTGGAAGTGGACAACTGACACCACTAAGGGGTCGGATCACTCGAAGATCGGCGGGCTCTCGTTGCCCCGCCGGCGCCGGAACTCTCCGGTGATCCGATCCCTTGATCCTCCGTTGATCTCTTCGACCAGCCAACTCCTTTAGCCTCTCTTCACCATTCCAGCACCCCTGATCCGCCTTGTAAGAAATCCGGTCGATCGTGCGACACAGCAGTAGGCGGCCGGCGTGACGCTCGAGCACGACGCGTGACATGTCGGTCGCCACGCACCCGCAGGAGGCGGTCTCCCTCGCCGACACCGCTGGGGAACTCGACGGCCGCCATCCGGGTCTGACCGTCCGGTCCCGCAGATCGAACGGCGCCACGGAAACGGTGGCCCGGCCGGCGGCGTGCCGGGACCCGCCATACGTTCACGCTACAAGGAGCTGTTTATGAGTGCACGCAACACCACATTGAAACTCGCTGTCGTCGCCGCGCTGTCCACAACGGGTCTGTCCGTCCCGATGATTGCGCAGGCCTCGCCGCTGTCCCAGATCAAACACGAAAAATACGTGCGCTGTTTCGGCGTCAACGCCCCCTATCGCAACATGTGCGCCACGGCGACGGGTTCCTGCGCGGGCACGGACGCCAAGGCCCGCGATCCCAACGGTTTCGTTTTCGTTCCAAAGGGCGTGTGCGGCATGATAGACGGCGGCACCACGCACCCCGGCAAACAGGCGGCAAAACGCATCGAGCATTACAAGAACCTCCCGCCGGCCGAGCACGCCAAGGCGCAAATGATGCATCGCAAGCGCCAGGAGAAGGTGTTGAAGGAAAGCCTCCAGAGCCTCAAGGGCTGAGACTTCGTGCACCACCCAGTGTCGTCCGCCGCGCAGGCCGCCGCGATACCCTCGCTGGTGGGTATCGGCCTGCGCGGCGAACACGAACAGAGCGTGCTGGCCGACCGGCCGGACATCGGCTGGCTGGAAGTGCACAGCGAAAACTATTTCGGCGCGGGCGGACGTCCTGCAACCCAACTGCAACGCATCCGCGGGCGCTACCCGATCAGCCTGCACGGCATCGGACTGGGGCCGGGCAACACCGACCCGCTTGACCGGGCGCATCTGAACAAGCTGCGGGCACTGGTGGATGCAATCAACCCCGTCCGGGTGTCCGAACACCTGTGCTGGAACGCCTATGACGGACGGCATTTCAGCGACCTGCTGCCGCTGCCTTACACCCATGAAGCGGCCTCTCATGTCGCAAGCCGGATTGACGCCGTCCAGCAGCTGCTCGGTCGGCAGCTACTCATCGAGAACGTCTCCACCTACGTGGAGTTCGAGGCCGGTGAGCTGAGTGAGTGGGATTTCCTGCTGGAGGTCGTGCGCCGTTGCGGCTGCGGCATTCTGCTGGATGTGAACAACGTCTATGTGAACGCCTGCAACCACGGCTTCGATCCCCTCGGTGACGAAGCGCTGCACCAGCACGCCCTGCACGCTGTCGGCCACGTCGGCCTGCCAGCTCTTGGCCAGGATCTGGTCGAAGGCCAGCCGCACCTCGTCGGGGTCGCGGCGATCGAGCACCACGCCGCCCACGTCGGTCTTGTGGGTCACGGTGTCCGAGACGACCTTGAGCGCCACGGGGAAGCCCAGCTCCTGGGCCAGGGCGGCGGCCTGGTCGGCGCTGGTGGCCACCGCGCTCGCCGGGGTCTGGACGCCGTAGGCCCCCAGCAGCCGCGGCACGTCCGAGGCGTCGAGCCAGATCGGCTGCGCCTCGGCCAGCACCGAGTCGCGGCAAGCCGCCACCGTGGAGGTGGCCAGCTTGT
>CAZNBB010000086.1:0-16374 GCA_964571225.1 uncultured Gammaproteobacteria bacterium | reverse complement strand
GGCAGCGGTGTTGTTGTCGTATGCGCTGCTGGGCCCGCAGCTGACCATTGCGTACCTGCTCTTCGGCTTGACCGTGCCATTACTCTGCGGCGTGCTGGCCGAGCGTTTCGGAGACCCCCGTTTCAACGCCGTGGCGGAAGGCTTGCGGCCATGCGGGTGCTGCGGTGCGGGTGAAGGGACGGCGGCAGCGGCATTACCGCCCATTGGTGCACGCGTGGTGCGTGCCTTGCGTTGGGGGCTGCTTGACCTCGGGCCTACCCTGGGCCTTTACCTGGGCGTGGGAGTGCTGCTGGCCGCATCGGTCATGGCCTTCGTGCCCTCTGCCTGGATCACCCACTATCTGGGTGGCACCTCCCCTCTGCTCGCGTTGGTGCTGGTGGCGCTGTTCGGCGCAGTCATCTACGTCTGCGCAGTCGGTCACATCCCGCTGGTCGCAACCCTGCTCAGCGCGGGGGCCAGCCCAGGCGTGGCGATCGTGTTTCTTGTCACCGGCGCGGTCACCAATCTTCCCGAGCTGTTGGCCCTGCATAAGGTGATCGGGCGCCGTACGGTAGTGGTCTATGTCACCACCATGGTGCTGAGTTCCATCGCCGCAGGGTGGCTGGTAGACCTGTGGCTGTTGCCCGGCTATCGCTCGCCCCTGGAGCCGTTGCGGAGTCTGCAGTGGGGTGATATCGCCCAGCGGGTGACGCCCATCGTGCCGGCGCCTCTGGCGTTGTTTGGCGCGCTGACGATGGCAGTGTTGATCGCGTGGGGGATGGGGCGTTGGCTCGTTCAACGTCTGCCCGGGGCTCAGCGCGCCGCCGCCTAGCGAAGGAGCGCTGCGCGTGTCAGCTGTGCCGAAAGGGCATCGCCCTCAGCAACCAGACGTTTACTTAGCCGGGCTCCCGGGACCACGCGATGCAAAATGCATTGCGAACCAGCGGTGCGGCATCTCTGCAACCAGCTACGGGCTCGAGGGAGCCTGACGGAGGACACGCAACTCGCTTGTTCTGAATGAGGAACTTCTCAATCTGGGCGACTGGCATGGTTGATGCTAGCCACATTCATTGTAAGGATCCAGGCAGCAGAAGCATAACCCGAGGCTTGCGCGTCGGCACCCCAGGGTAGCCCCGCCGACGAGTCCGACAGGGGAGGAGCAGACGATGAGCGGCAAGAACGCTGGTACTGATCGAGTCAACCACGGTTCGCGCCCCCGGATACTCGCGCTGGCGGTAGCCGCGGCGCTGAGCGTCGGGCTCGGAGGCTGCAACAGCAATACCGCTAATCCTTCTGCGACTAGTACATCCACGCCGACGACGGGCACCGCATCGCAACAGTTTCTGTACGCGTTCTATGCGGCCAACGCCGGGGCGGGACCCTACAAGGTGGCACGGATCAACCTCAATACCCTCTCCATGGAGACGGACGCCGAAACGGACTTCAGCGCCAGCGGAGGATCGCATAAGAATTACTTTTATGACGGCGACGTGTGGATGGACAGCGGAGAGCAGGTCTTTGGCCTGGACCCCGACACCCTCAAGGCCGTGCCGCGGGCCGTCTACCCCTCGGTGCAGGGCAACCGACAGGGGAATGTCGGTTCCGGGCTGGTCAATACCAAGAGCTTGTCGGGAGGTGTGGTCGGCACCACCAATCCTTTGCCCAAGAGCCTGCAGGGGTTGTCCTCCGCCCAAATCACACAAGATCTGCAGCTCACCAGCATCACGCCCGCACAGTCCCAGTCGACGCCGTTCTGCATGCTCCATCACGCCTTCAGTGCCAATGGCAGCTCCAGCATGCTCCGCGCCCTCTCCAACACGGCAACACCGTTCTACGACATGGGCTGGACACCGGTGGGCATCGAGTCCACCCCGGACGGCAAGATGGCCATGATCGCCGTGCGCATCGGCGACTTCATCCTCTTCCTGGACACCGATCCGACCTCGCCGAACTTCGGCCAACCGGTGCGTTTCGTGTATCCCAATTACGGCATCGTGAAGGATCAGACCAACGCCGTAGTGGGCACCTTCACCACGCCCATGTCGGGCACAGGCGCCGCGCCCGGACTCCCCACGGGCACGCTGCTGAGCACAGACGCCGGAAACTACCGGCACGTACGCTACAGCTCCAGCGACCCGTCCGCCGGCGAGACCTACATCGAACCCTGCGATTCCACCCTGCAACTGACCCCATCGGGCGTGGCATGGTCATGGGCGCCGGACGTGGATGCCGACATCCTCACCGGCGTAAATGTGAGCCAGATCAATGGCGCCAATCCGGGCGGGGCCGTCTACAACGTACCGGTGCCGGTCGTGAAGTCGGCCGGCTTCTCCAACAGTGCCATCGCTGCCGGACCGTGGATGGCCTCCCTGGAGAACGACCAGATCGCGTTCAACGACCCCCAGGGCAACAGCGTGGCGCAGCCGCTGCTGATGAGCGTGCAATATGAGGGGGAGAACTCCGAAGGTACCTGGAACGTCACCGACCCCAGTCACGTCTATGAGATCCAGCGTACCTACAAAAACCTCGCCAACGTCATCGACCCGACCGACGCGAGCAACCCGACCACCGGCTTCACTCCCGGCACCACGACCACCGATGCTGTCGCCGATCAGGGCTACTTCCAGAATAACGCGACCTACTACGTCAAGATCGATTATTCCAAGTCCAGCGGCGTGGCGCCGCAGGACGTGGCCTATGTCTACCACTCCCTGGCTGTGGACGACGGCACGGGGCTCAGCAAGACGAGCACCACCACCGGCTACCTGGCCAAGGCTAACGCCTCGGACCCCGGGCCGCAGTTCCTGCTCAACGGACTGCGCGGCCGCCCCAGCAGCACCGAGGCGAACATCGCAGAGCAGACCGGCAGCGGCCCTCAGACCGTATCGCTGAGCAGCGAGATCTGGCTAAACGACTTCGTGGGCGCCGACGGGTTGCAGATCCAGGACCTGCGCGCCGGGCCCCCATTCCTGATCACGCAGTACTTCAATTACCCGACTGCGTTCTATGGCTGGATGTCGCCCAGCGGCAAGTACTACGTGCAGGTGATCAACGGCGCGGTGCGTTTCATCGACACCAGTACCAAGAACATCGTGAAGACCCTCGATCTGCCGGGACCGGCCAGCGGCAATCTCGCCTTCGGCAGCTACCAGGCACCGATAAGCACCAGCACCTCAACAACCACCGGCGGGGGGAGCTCTTCGTCCAGCTCGTCCTCCAGTGGCAGTAGCGGTACGGGTGCACTGCCTCCTCCACCAAATCCGTGCGCGAATCCTTGAGATCGGTAAACAAAGTCGTGTGCGGAATTGGGATCTCACGGCGGGCCCGGAAGGGCTCGCCGCTTTTTTTTGGACCGCTGCCGTCGCGGATCGGTGATCGAGCTGCGCTACACTACTGTTGGTATCCGTGGTACCGAGAGGGCGTTACGATCGCGCGGGGCAAGGGGAGGGGACCGGACATTGCGCTGGCTAATCGATCTGCGTCTCGTGACAGTCCTCGTCATCACCAGTGTGGTCTACGGTTGCGGCGGTAGCGGAGGCTCTACCTCCTCGGCGCCCTCGCCAGCACCTGTTCCCATGGGTGATCCGCTGTTCGCGGATCAATGGGACCTTCAGAACACCGGACAGCTTGGTTTCATCGGCGTGGATCTCAATGTCGTCCCGGTGTGGAGCGCCGGCGACAAGGGGGAGGGAGTCACCGTAGCGGTGGTGGACGACGGCCTGGAGATTGCCCACCCGGACCTGCAGGCCAACGTGGTGCCGGGACTCTCATACAACTACACCAACGGCAGCAACGATCCCACGGGCGGGGAGCACGGCACGGCGGTGGCTGGCATCATTGCGGCACGCGACAACAACAATCTCGGGGGGCGGGGTGTGGCGCCCCGGGCCGGCCTGGTAGGATATGACGCCGTTGCCGACCCGACCGACGCGAACCTCGAGGATGCGATGGTACGCAACGCCCCATCGATCGCGGTCTCCAACAATAGCTGGGGTAACCCGGACGGAACCGGACTGCTCCAGAACGCGCCGCCCGGATGGCAGCAGGTCATCGATCAGGGCCTTGGCACCGGCCGCGGCGGCCTGGGGACCGTCTACGTGTGGGCGGCGGGCAACGGAGCGACGGAGTTGGGGGCCGGCGTCAGCGCGACGCCGACGACCGTGGACAACGCCAACTACGACGCCTTCACCAACGCCCATGGCGTGATGGCCATCTGCAGTGTGGACAGCGCCGGCAACCAGGGCAAATGGACCAGCGGTCCGCTGGCGGGTTATCCCTACTCGGAGCCGGGCGCCAATCTCTGGGTATGCGCCCCCGGCGGTGGCCAGGACGAGGGCATCACCACCACCGACCGTTCAGGGGCCGCCGGCTACAACGACGGAAACAGCGCCAACGATTACGCCGACCCGGACTATACCCGCAACTTCGAGGGCACCTCTGCGGCTGCGGCCATGGTGTCCGGCGTGGTGGCTCTGATGCTGCATGCCAACCCGAATTTGAGCTGGCGCGACGTGCAGATCATTCTGGCCGGCAGCGCGCGCATGACCGATCCGGCGGACCCCGACTGGCATACCAATGCCGCCGGTTACCACTACAATCCTAAGTATGGTTTCGGACTGGTGGACGCCGACGCCGCTGTGGCCTTGGCGCAACGCTGGACAGACGTGGGCCCGGAAGTCTCCTATCTCAGCGCGGCCTCGGCGCCCAATGTGGGGATCCCCGACAACAGCCCCACCGGCGTGAGCAATACGATCACGGTGAGCAATAGCAACATCTCGTCCCTTGAGTGGGTGCAAGTGACCTTCACCGCGACCTCGAGCGCGCCGCGCGACCTAACGGTAACGCTGACACACCAGGGAACGGTGAGCCAGCTGGCGGTGGCCCACAACTGTCCGAACACGGGCTCCTGTTCAGCCTATAACGGCTGGGTATTCGGCTGCGCCCATGATCTTGGCGAGGCGGGCGACGGGCCGTGGACCCTGCAGGTGGTAGACTCCCATACGGGGACCAGCGCGGATACGGGTACCTTCCAGTCATGGCAACTGAAGCTCTATGGCCACTGAACGCCGGCGCCGGTCGAGGGTGCCGGCCGTGAATCGAACGACATATTGCGGCTGTGCGCGGCGGGGCCTAGCGCTGGTGCTGCTGTGGGCCTTGGGGGGGTGCGCCGTCTGGGCAGCGGGGTTCGGCCAGCCCTATATTTGGCACGAGGCAGGTCGTGTGCATGAAGTGTGGGTTGATCCCACCCTGGTGGCAGAAGTCGCACACGGGGGCCGCGGCGCCGCGATCACCGCCAGCCCCCCTACAGCGATACCCGGGTTGACACCCGCGGCCAGTCCCTGGCGGGGCGTGCGGCTGTGGCGGCTGCGGGCGGGGCAAAATGCCCTACAGGCGCTCGCCACTTTGAATGCTGCCGCCAGCGCCTCTTTCATGCCCGTGTTTCGCGATGCTCCCGATTCGCGCGCGCCCATGCGTCTGCTGGGTCAGGAGCTCATCGTGACGTTCCGTTCGGACTGGGATCGCGCGCGTGTCGTGCAATGGGCGGACAACCAGTCCCTCACCGTGGTGCGCAAGATGCCCGTGGGCCAGCAAACATACCTGCTGCGCGCATCGCAGTCTGGTGTACAACTTCTGGGGCTTGTGAAGCGCTTGGACGAAGCGGGCACCGTGCAAGCTGTCTATCCCAACTGGCGACGTGCAGTGACGGTGCGCTAGCCCGCCGTACCGAGGTGCGAGGCGCAGGTGAAACGGTTTCGGCAGTTTCGATGGATCGTGGTGCTGGCGGTTGCGGCGGTGGCGCCTGCGTTATCGGTTGCGTGGCTTGCGGATCACGGGCGCTGGCCCTGGCAGCTCCCTGCTGTCGGCAGCCCTGTGCACGGGGATTCGGTACAAGCCTTTCTCAAACAGTTCTGGGCCAGCCCCATTCCGCCACAGGGAGCGCCGCCGGCGAGCTACGGCCCGTATACAACCTCTTTGGCTCCCCGTGCCTGCGGCCGGTGTCATGCGTCGCAATATCGCGACTGGCGCACGAGTCTGCACCACGCCGCCATGGGACCGGGCATCCAGTGGCAGTTTCATGTAATGAACCAGCGCGCCGCCAACGCGTGCATGCGCTGCCACGCGCCGCTGGCGGAGCAGAAGGCACTGACTGCCGCCGAGCTCAAATGGCCCAACGTACCCCACACCCCGCGGCCAGCCTACGTGCCGGCCGACCTGGCCCATCAGGGATTGGTGTGCGCCGCCTGTCACGTGCGCAATCAGCGCCGTTTCGGCCCGCCTCCGCGGCCAGGTTGGCCGGCGGGCAATACTCCCGGGCTGCCCCATGGCGGGTTCACCTCCAGTACGGCGTATCAGGACAGCCGCTTTTGCGCCGCCTGTCACCAGTTCGGTCCCGGCGGTGCCGAGCTGAACGGCGTCCCGTTGGAGAACACCTACCGGGAATGGCGTGCCAGTCACTACGCCCGTGAGGGCGTCACCTGCCAAAGCTGCCACATGCCGGGCGGACGTCACCTTTGGAGGGGAATCCACGATCCTGCGATGGTCCGCAAGGCGGTGCATATCGTGCTCCAGGTACAGCGGCTGGGCCCTGATCGTGCCCATGCCAGTGTCCAGGTGACCAACAGCGGTGCGGGTCACGATTTTCCGACCTATCTGGTGCCGCGGGTCACCGTCGTCCTGGAACTGTTGGGCGTAGACGGCCGTGTGGTGCGCCGCCTTGCCAGCCGTGCCATTAGTCGGCACGTCAACACCGCGCTCACCCATCAAGACTCGGATACGCGCCTGCCACCCGACGGCCAGCTCGATTTCGGCGCCGGGTTCGCGGTGACGCCGGGGAGCACCCGGCACGTCCGGGTGCGCCTGATGGTGGACCCGGAGGAGTGGTATGTGCGCATGTACAGCGGCATGCTCGCACGCTCCGATGAACTGCCCGCAACGGCCCTGCCGTTACTGCGTCGGGCGCTGGCGCGGGCACGCTCCGAGGTCTTCGAGGCCTATCACGCCGCCGCTGCAGTACCCGCCCCCGGTCACCCGCCTACCACCGTTGCAAATTGAGCACCAACGCGTGCGCCACCCAGTTTCTGCAACGCTGGCGGATACGCAGGAAGGATTCTATGTAATTGTTTATACGATATATTGTCTAGTGGCACGCAATCTGCTTGCTGACCAGTCGAGGGGTATACCGATGATCAGGCGCTCGGTTCTTTGGATGGTGGGATTGCTGTCGGTGCCGGCGCTGGGGCTCGGGGCCAATCGCCCAGCTACGGCAGGGGAGATCGCTCCTAGCAGCAATGCCCGGGGGGCGGCACTGCCGACCATCGTCCGGCACGCCAACGCCAACAAATCCTCGGGCCCGCACCTGCGCTTTGGGGGCAGCACATGCATGTGCGGTCACGGTCCCAATGAGAAGCAGATCGAGGCCGCCGCCAAAGCCCGCGCCAAGAACGCCGCGTCGAAGGAGGACGGTGGACTCCATTCCAAGAATTGAAGCACACCACCAGGGAGGTCGTAGCAGACATGATCAACAAGCCATTTCAACGTCTCTTCGGACAGTTGCGCCGCATGGTCGGCGTTACCGCGGTAATCACGATCGTGTCACTGGTCTCGACTCTGGTAGGTGTCACGTGGGTGGCGTACCGGGATCATCATCAGCACAACGCCGTGGCATCGGCCTCGACTGACACACCGTCTCATCGAAACGTTGCAGACGCAACCGACGGCTGGGGAAAGGAAGCAATTGCGCTGATCCACTCCGACCTGTTCGCCAGCATCGGGATCACGCCCGCGAATGCCTGTGGGATGGGCGCAACCTCCTGCTACAAGTGCCACAATGGCACGCAGGCCGAGGCGCCGGACACCAAGCCCTGGCACGTCCAGCACATACCTGTCAATTACTCCTGCAACGGCTGCCACCAGGGCAACCCCCGGCTCATGAATAAGAGCATCGCGCACTCGGGCATGCTGCCAAATCCGCTGACAAATACCCAGGAGGCCTGTGCGGCCTGCCACACGGATGCGAGCAAGCTCTCCAAATACGTTGCCAGCTACAAGCAGATCTACGACAAGAAGGACTAGTGCCATGACAACGAGAACGGTTTCTGCGACAGCGCAACCGGCCTTCCGTCGGCGGCTGGTTCCCGTACTCCTCGGATCGGCGGCAATCCTGGCGGCGGAAATAACGACAAGCCCGGTCGTCGCCGGCCCAACAATTCCGATGGGCAAGGAAGGCTCGCTTTCGATTTCCTACTTGACCCAGATGTGGACCCAATACAAAGGGTACAGCTCGGCCATCAACAACAGCGCGACCACGCAGTTCTTTCTGCGGCGGAACCGCTTGCAGTTCGCCGGTCAATACAACAACTACTTGGGTTTTTATGTGCAACTCGATGCACCCAGCGACAGCAAGAACGGAACCCTGAACCACAACGTGATCTTTCGCGATTCTTACCTGACTTTCGATTACACCGATGCGCTGCGTTTCATCGGCGGAAAGTTCAAGCAGACGTTTACCCGCGAAAACCTGGAAGACTGTTTTGGGCCGTTGACTTTGGATCGTGCAGAGACGCTCGCGTACACGCCGTTCGGCGGCACGCGTGACACTGGTGTTGCCATGTGGGGGAACTTGGACAACGCCCGCTTCCAGTACCGACTCATGGTGGCTGATGGGCGCAACGACGCCAGCGTGATGCCCAAACACCTGCCGCGAATCACAGCGCGTGTGGACGTGAGCTTGCTGGACCCGGAGTACGCCTACGGCTACGAAGGGACCTACCTGGGTACCAAGAAGGTGCTGACCATCGGCGCTGCGTACGATTTCCAGAAAGACGTTGCGTATGCGGACTATCCCGACCGCAAGGATCAGGTGAACTACAAAGCGTGGACCGCGGATATTTTCTGGGAAGAGCCGTTTTCTAGCGGCACCTACACGTTCTCCAGCGCGTACATAAAATACAACACCGGCAATGCGATCAACCAGAGCCCCGATCCGTCGCTTCCCGTCAACAGCCAACTCTCGGGATACTACGTGAAGGGTGGATACATGTTGCCCTTCCGCGTCGGCCTCGGACGTCTGCAGTTCTTCGTTCGTCACGAGGACTCCAATTACCACCTAAAATCCGGTCTTTATGACCAGTTCTGGAACAGCGGCGGGTTCAACTATTACATCAACGGGCAGGACCTCAAGATAACGGGGGCCTATGCCCAGATCGACTTCAAGCATCCGAGCCCCACGGATCCGGCGCTGCAGGATTACAATCAGGCGACCTTGGAACTGCAGATGATCTTCTGATATTGTGACCGAACAGGCCTGAAGCGGCGTTCGACTGCCAAGGGCGTGGTGACCCGACCTCGAAGGGGAACCGGATGGCGGTGAAGAGCAACGAGTCGACCCCAGAGTCCGCGCCGGCGGAATTCAGACCGGTCAACTCGAGGTGGCCGTTGGTCGGTGTAACGGCATGGGCCGCCGGCGGTTTGGCCGCGCTGGTAGCCGTGTTTCTAGTGTTGTCCCTGCTACTCCCCGAGACCATAGCCGCGGGCGGACGAGTGCTTCTCGCCGCTTCCACCGCCGCTGTGGTCGTGCTGCTGTATGTGCTGCACAGCTATCGGCGCACCCTAGAGCGACTTCAACGGGGCATCCGCGAGGCCGAGGACGGCGTGCTGAAGCCGGTATCCGGAGCTGTGCCTCGCGACGGATTCCTGCGTCAGTTCATGGCCGACTACAATCGCGCCGTCACTACGCTGGGCGCCATGTTCGCCGAGGTCGAAGAATGCCAGAATCGTGTCCTCGGCGAACGCAATCGCATGAACGTGATTATCCAGAGCCTCCCGGGGGCGCTGCTGGGCGTCAATGACGAGTTGCGCGTCAATGCGGTCAATAAGCTCACCGAGGAGTACTTCGGACTGAGTGACGAGCGCCTGCTAGGGCGCAATCTGTTCGATCTGATCGCGGTGAATGAGAGCGACCGTGCACTCCTTCGCGATGCATTTCTCTATAAGCGCGAAGTCGCCAACCAGGAACTCAACCTGCAGGTGCGCGGCCGCCTGCGCTGGTTCAGCCTCAACTTGTCGTTCCTATCCGAGGAGGACTTCGACCTCGGCGCCGTGCTGACCCTACAGGACATCACGGACTACAAGCACCTGCAGGAAAGCGTAAACAGTCGCGAGAAGCTGGTCGCCATGGGTCAACTTGCCGGCGGCGTGGCTCACGAGTTGAACACGCCGTTGGGCAATATCCTCGGGTACGCCCAGATGCTGCGCAGCGGCGGCGCGAAGGATCCCCGCAAGAGCGAACACTATCTGCAGGTTATTTGCGACGAGACCAAACGCTGTTCGCGCATCATCGACGAACTGCTGAGCTATGCACGCAAGGATAAGTGTGACGATGACTACTGCGACCTTAACCACCTGGCCAACGAGGTGGTTGAGACGCTGTTGAACTGCAGCATGAAACGCTACAACATCGAGGTGTCCATGCAGCTCGATCCCCGTGCCCCCACCGTCACGGTCGGATCTGGTCACGTGGACATCGTGCTCGTTAACCTGCTCCTGAACTCCATTCATGCATTGCAGGGCGTCAGCTCACCGCGCATCGTGATTGGCACTCGATTGGAGCCGGGGGCGAATATCGCCACCCTTTCTGTTGAGGACAACGGTCCGGGCGTGCCGGAGCCCATCCGCAGCCGGATTTTCGATCCATTCTTCACCACAAAGGAGGTCGGGGAGGGTACCGGGCTCGGGTTGTCCATCACCCAGGCTATCCTGTCTAAGCACGGCGGACACGTCAAGTACGACGACAGCTGCGCGCAAGGGGCGCGCTTCGTCGTAAAATTGCCTGCTGCCAGGGTGGTCGCGACCGGCACCACGTAGTTTCCCCAATACCTTAATGAGTGACAGCGAAACCGATCTGTCTCCGGCCATCCTTATCGTGGAGGACGATGCGACCATGCGTCACTTGGTCGCGGACGTACTCGCGCCGATGGAAGTACCGATCGAGATGGCCGCTAATGGGCAAGTGGCGCTCGATCTGTTGGAAACCCGAGAGGTGGCGGTGGTGGTGACCGACCTGCGTATGCCGGGCGTGGACGGTATGAACGTGCTGCATTTCGCCACTGCATGCAATCCCCTGACCCGAGTCATCATGGTTACCGGATACGCCACGGTGGAGTCTGCGGTGGAGGCGCTCAAGAACGGCGCCTATGACTACATACGCAAGCCCTTCGACAATGCCGAGCTTTATCACACTGTCAAGCGTGCGATGGAGCATTTCGAGCTCAGCTGGGAAAACATGCGGCTGCGCGAGGAGAACCGCAGCTACCAGGACGACCACGGTTTGATCGGGCGTTCACAAGTCATGGCCGGTGTCGAAAGACTCATCGATGCCGCCGCAGGATTCAGCTGCAGCGTGCTCATCACCGGCGAGAGCGGCAGCGGCAAAGAGCTGGTCGCGAGGCATATACACCGCCAAAGCGTGCGGCGCGATCACGGGTTCGTGGTGCTCAACTGTGCCGCGCTGCCGGAAAATATCATTGAGAGCGAATTATTCGGTCACCAAAAGGGCGCATTTACGGGTGCGGATCGAACCAAACCGGGTCTTTTCGAGGAAGCCGACGGCGGTACACTCTTTCTCGACGAAATCAATAATGCGTCGATGTTGCTGCAGGCCAAACTGCTGCGCGTCTTGCAAGACGGTACCTTCTACCGGCTCGGGGACACCAAACCGCGTGCTGTCGACGTGCGTGTGCTTGCCGCCAGCAACCGGCACCTGCCCGACTTGGTCGAAGAGGGGTTGTTTCGTGAGGATTTGTACTACCGGCTGCGGGTGGTGGAGATACAGGTTCCGCCACTGCGCGACCGGCGCGAGGACATCCCGCTACTGACCAATTTCCTGATCGTCAAGATGGCCAAGCGACTCGGCAAGAACGTGAGGGGCATATCTACCGAGGTGCTCAGTGCACTGATGCGCTATGACTGGCCCGGCAACGTGCGTGAACTGGAGAACCTAGTGCAGCGCATGATCATCCTTACCCAAGGCGACCAGATCAACGATCGCAGCCTGTTGCCTCCCGAGGTGTCGCACCCGGACGTGCGTCCCGCCCGCGCGCTGGACTATCTGGTGCCGAAGAGTCTGGAGGAGATGGAGGCCTATTTCATCAAGAAGACACTGCGCGAGGCCGACGGCAACCGTGGTTTGGCGGCCGAGATTCTTGGCATCGACAAGTCGACCCTGTGGAGGAAGATCAAACGCTATGAACTGGAAAAGTAACGGTTGGATCGTCCGCACCGGGTTTGCATCGCTCGCCGCCCTGGTTCTGCTCGCCGCAAGCCCCGCGTCGCAGGCCGCAAGTGGCGACGTGAACCAGCGCCTGGACCGGTTGGAGACACAGGTACAGGAAATCCTGCGCATGCTCAAGTCTCAACAGGGGGGGCAAGGGGAACGCCAGCCCGGAAGCCCCCCGCCAGCGCCGCAGTCGGCGCCGGCGACCACTCAGGTTCGTCCTTCGGTACCCGCCCCGGCTCCGAGCCCGACCACGACACCCACCGAGCCGTCTGCCGGCATGCGTCCCGGCGGTATGATGTACTACTATATCGCGCGCACGGCTCTCGATACGCCCCCACCGGCCGGTCAGGCCCGCTCCAAGGGCGTGATATCCGATGTCCACACATTGTCCTTCAACCCGTCCGACTACGACGTTCCGGACAGCGGCTTCTTGTCGCGCTTCCGCGATCCATCCGAGTATCGCTCGGTCGCGATGCTTCTGGACGGCGAGTACCGGGCGGTGCGCGGCGGCAACTACCGCTTCGTAATCTATCCGAAACCGGCGCGCAGCAACCGTGACATGACGCAGGCTTCCACCACCATGAGCGCTAGGCTGCAGATCGGCGAACAAACCATTGTCCATTTCGATCATACCACCAGTTGGTCCGAGCGCACCGCCGATGTGCGTTTGGCGCCCGGGATGCACCGCTTTCGGCTTTGGGTGGTGGACTACTCTGCAGGCTACGGCGCCAGCCCCATCCATTCTTCGGTGCAACTCGCAGTGAAGGGCCCTGGCGACGCCAGCGCGCAGCCGTTGACCCTCTACGTATCGCAGTGACCGGCCGTGCCGCCTTCGCAGCACTGCTTCTAGTAGCGGTGGCCACCGGCGCCCGGGCCGACGCGACCTTCACCTACGTTCACACGCTGAATCCCCGACTCCGGTCCGGCGCCGTGGTGCTGGACGTGCGCCCGCTCGGCGAGTGCCAGAAGCGCACTATCGCCGGCGCGCGCTGCATGCCAGCCGTGGACTTTCTGGGTCCGCACGGGCGGCTGGTCAGCTTTCGCCATATCCTTTGGCTGCTGGGTTCCGTCGGGTTGTCGGGCACCGAGCAGGTCGTTGTGGTCGGCGATCACGCCGAGGTGCGGGATTTTGTCGCCGGTCTGTTGTATTTGGCCGGACAGCACTCGGTGCAGGTCCTGACCCGTTCGCTGTCCGGGGGCGCCGGTCTTCCCGCCTCCGCGTTCGGTGCGCCGAGCCGTGTTCCGGGGCCGATGCGCAATCCCGTCTATCAGGGACGGGTACGGGACCAGCTCATCGTGTTGCGCGGCGAACTGGCGCGGGACCTGCGCGGTGCGGATCCGCCGGTGCTGCTGGACGGGCGCTCGGAGAAGGAATATTGGGGCATTGACATCCGTGCCCCGCGCGGCGGCCACATTCCTGGTGCGCGTCGGCTACCGGCCGCAACCCTGCGCGCCGAGCTTGCTCAAGGCCACGCGCAAGTGCCTCCCTTGCATGATCCGGTGGCTTACGCCAATGGCCCATTTTCCTCCGTGGCCTACTTCACGCTGCTGCGCGCCGGCACTGGCCTCCGCGCCCGGGTGTACATCGACGGCTGGCAGGCGTGGGCGGCGGACGGTGCGCTGGCGGTGGACTCGGCGACCTACCCGACGCCGGGGGTTTCGCCGGCGTCACACCCCGCCATGCATCCGTCGCCGTCGCCGCCGGCCGGAGTTTCTACACTTGGATGGGTCGCCGTTGGGCTGCTGGCGACACTCGCCGCGCTGATTCTGGTTGGCGTCGGCTTCTTGTGGGGTCGCCGACGCGGACCACAGCGCGCCGCCCGCGCTGTAGTCGCAGTCGCCGTGGCTGGAGCACTGCTGGGTGCAGTGCCACGCACGGGCCTGGCGCAATCGGCAAGCGCCCGGCGTCTCAGCGTGGAATTCGAGATTATGTTGGGCAACGTGCATTTGCTGAACGACCCGCATACCGGTGACTTGCAGCGCAAGGGGTTGCGCGCACGCCTTTCCAGCGCGCTCAGCTACCTGGGAATCACCGCACGGCGGTATCTGGACGAGCGCGGAGTCCAGGACCCGCACTTGCTCGCCCAGGTGGGTGCATTGCGCAGGGCCTATGCGGCAGGACAGATGGAGGCCTTTCGGGCGCTGCTGCAAAGTCTGGTGGACCGTTATCCGGTGGACCTGCGCGGCATCCTACCGCTGCGCGTCACTCCCATGCGGGTGCGTTCCGGGCGCCGACTATACCAGCACATGTGCATGGCCTGCCATGCCGTGTCCGACCCGGCCCAGGAGTATCCGGCGCCCGACCTTTTCCACTGGGCACACATCATGCCGCGCCGGGAGTTTGCCGCGCGCCTGATGGGCGGCGTTGTCGGCAACTTCTACACATCCCTCGAAAATCCCCTATCCGACGAACAACTCGCAAGCCTGTTTGCACTGTTCGTGACTGGAAAGACCACCCACAGCGCGACGGCGCCCGCCGCGCAATCGGCTTCCCAACCCTGACCGACAGCATTGCAAATTGGCGTTCACCTGGATGTGCGACGAGGTAATGCAATCGCGGGAGACGCAGCGACGCCTGTAAGGCATTGTTCGGCCGAGCGGCACCAATTGGCACGGATTCTGCGTTTACTGTTGCCACGCGGTGCCGCACCGGGGGCCGTGTACCACTGGCCACGAGGGCAGTCAGCGATGAGCACGCCGACGGGTTGGAACGTGCATACGATTCTCGTGCCCTTGGACCATTCCGAGGGTTCCCAATGCGCGCTGACGGCAGCGCTCAACGTCGCTCACTGCAACGGTCTGGAGACTGTACATCTGGTGCATGCGGTAGATCCCGACATGTTCGGGGCCGTGAGCGCAGACCTCGACCACTACATGATCGAGCCGCTCATACAGGCCGGCCGGGAGTTGCTTTCGCGCGCCGGAGAACGGGTTCACGGCGCCGGCCTCGAGGCCGTTCCCCAGTTGTTGGAAGATGCGCCGGTTGATGCCATTTTGGATGCGGTAACTTCCACCCATGCAGATCTGGTGGTCATGGCGACGCGCGGCCGCAGCGGACTGCGCCGTATCCTGGGCAGCGTGGGGCTCGGCGTGATTACCTACGCGCCGTGCTCGGTACTTGCAGTGCCGGAAATCCCCGACGACTGGAAGATCCGCCGTATTCTGCTTCCCCTCGATCGCTTCGACGAGGCCCTGGTAACCCCAGTGGTTGAGATTGCGCGCAAACGTAGCGCACAGCTGATCGTGCTTGCCGATAATGACGAGACCCGCGGCGACGCACAAACGGCACTGGATCGTACCGGCGTAAATACACAGGTGCTGCGGACCACGGCAACGATTGCGGAGACCGCACGACACCAAGAAGCGGACCTGGTGGTAGTGCTGCCGGCCGCGTCCACGCACCATAATGTGAAGCTTGACCATCGGGTCCAGATTCTTCTACACGAGCTGCACTGCCCGCTGCTCATCGTCCGGGCTCGCCCATAACACATGGAACGGGAGCATCTTGTCCTGGCATTAAGCCGTCGCGGATAATGCCCGCGAGGCAGGACGATTCGACGTACTGCGCACTGGGCGACGGCCGCGCCGCTTGAACTCCGGTAGCGGCGGTCAGCTCGTTGGCGGCATGGGTAGATGGACCTGAATATAAGCCCCGAACGCACGCATCAGACCGTTGGCCGGAACCGGCGAAAAACGCGGACCGTAGCCTGGGCGGCCATAGCCCGTCCATCTGACACAAGAGATCTTGCGGGCTGCGGGGTGATCCGCGGAGGCCAGTGCCAGATCGGTCACCACCGCGAACGAGTGCATGCCGGTGGTGCGTATGCGGGTCTTCGTGCCGATGACCCGAAAGCTGCCGGAGGACATGCGGTACGGTGTAGAACGCGCGACCTTCAAGTGGATGCCGCACGTATATTCCCAGGCGGCTACCCACCGGCCCGCAACAGGATGCCCGTCGCGAAACCAGAGCGCAGTCGTGTCCGCGGGCACCGTTACAGATTTAGCCAGTGTCAATGTCGTACCTAGCTCCACCGGCGAGAAATCGCGTGCCTGCTCCCGTGATAGCGTCTGGCAGCCGGTGAGCAGCGGAAGCGTCGTCAGGAGCAGCAGGGCGGCGCGTT
>CAZNBB010000085.1:0-16683 GCA_964571225.1 uncultured Gammaproteobacteria bacterium | reverse complement strand
GGCGTGTTCTTCTGCACCCAGCGCTCGCCGCTGGCCAGGGTTTCCTTCTTCCAGAAGGGGGCGCGGGACTTGAGCTCTTCCATGAGGAATCGGGATGCGTCGAAGGCGGCGGCGCGGTGGGCGGACCACACCGCCACCAGCACGATGGGATCGTTGGGCCACAGAGGTCCGATGCGGTGGACGATGAGCGAATCCAGGATGTCCCACTGGGAGGCGGCCCGCGCGCTGATGTCCTCCAGGAACCGCTCCGTCATGCCTGGATAATGCTCCAGGGTCATGGCCTGCACGGCATCGCCCTCGTTGAAGTCGCGCATGGTCCCCACGAACACCGCCGTGGCACCGTAACGGCCCACCTGGTCGGCCAACTCGTCCTGATAGCGCCGCAATACATCCCACGGATCGAAAGGGGCTTCGCGGACTTCCACACGCATTTCAGCCTCCGGTGACCGGCGGGAAGAAGGCCACCTCGTCGCCGTCGCTCACGGCCTGGTCGAGATTGGCATATTCCATATTGACGGCGGCCAGCAGATTGTCCGGCATGGGTACATCGCGGGCCGCGTGCTCCCAGACCTGCGCGACCGTGGTGCCGGCATCGGGCTCCATGGTGACCTCTGCCCGACCCATCTGCTCTCTCAGGCTGGCGAAGAACTTCACGTGAATCGTCATGGTTTGCACACCTGGAGGGGTAACCCTATGATTGTCACGTTAGTGACAGTCTAACATGCCACGGGACTACGACGGTCGGCACAACTTCCCGCAAATACCATGTCTGAATTAACCCATTTCAATGCTGCCGGCGAAGCCCACATGGTGGATGTGGGCGCCAAGCCGGAAACCGAGCGAGTGGCGGTGGCCGAGGGCTGGATCCGCATGCAGCCTGAAACCCTGGAGCGTGTCATGGCCGGCAGCCATAAGAAGGGCGACGTGCTCGGTGTGGCCCGCATCGCCGGCATCATGGCCGCCAAGCGAACGGGCGAGCTCATACCCCTGTGCCATCCCCTGGCGCTGACGCAGGTGGAAGTGGACCTGCAGGCCCGACCGGATGCGGGCGCCGTGCACTGTCGTGCAACCGTCGGCACCCGCGGGCGCACCGGCGTGGAAATGGAGGCTCTGACTGCCGTGCAGATCGCCCTGCTTACCGTCTACGACATGTGCAAAGCGGTGGACCGCGGCATGACCATGGAGGGCATCCGGCTGCTGGAGAAACGGGGCGGCAAGTCGGGACACTGGGTCCGGACACCGGAACCGGCCTGAAGAGCGGGCCACGCTGTGTTAGCCGTCACGGATACCGCCCTTCGATGCCGTACCGTTACCGGCACCAACCGATCATCAGCGGTGGCTGACTCCCATGCATGACCACGGCCACGGACACACCCATCACCATCACGGCACCAACTCCCTGACCACCTCTCTGGGGCTGATCCTCGGGTTCGCCGGCGTCGAGGCAGTGACCGGCTGGTGGGCCGGGTCGCTGGCGCTGATGGGCGACGCCGGCCATATGGTCACCGACGCCACCGCCCTGGGCGTGGCGGTGCTGGCCCAATGGGTGGCACGCCGGCCGCCCACGGAGCGTCACTCCTACGGGCTGGGTCGGGCGGAAGTGGTGGCGGCGCTGCTCAATGGCCTGTTCATGATGACCGTGGTGGGCGCCATCGTGGTGGCCGCCGTGGACCGTCTCCACACGCCGGAGCGGGTCGCCGGCCTGCCGGTGATGGTGGTGGCTCTGCTGGGCCTGATCATCAACGTGGCGGTGCTGCTCACCCTCAGCCGGGGCGAGCAGAATCTCAATACCCGCGGCGCGGTGCTGCACGTGTTGGGCGACCTGCTGGGGTCCATCGCGGCCCTGCTCTCGGGCGCGGTGATCTACTTCACGGGCTGGACGCCCATCGATCCGATTCTTTCGGTGCTGATCTGCCTGCTGATCCTGTACTCCAGCCTGCGGCTGCTGCGCGAATCGCTGCACGTGATCCTCGAAGGCGTGCCCGCCCATCTCGACCTTCCGGAAGTGGGACGGGCCATGGCCGGCGTGGAGGGTGTGCAGTCGGTCCACGATCTGCATATCTGGACCCTGTCGACGGGTATGGTTGCCCTGTCCGCCCATGTGATGATCCAGCAGATGCAGGACTGGGAGCAGGTACTGGAGCGGACGCAGGGCCTGCTGACCCAGAGGTTCCACATCGAGCATATCACCCTGCAGCCGGAGCCCATGGTCCGGGTCCTGCACCCCATGCCGTTCGAAGGCGCACCGTCCTTGGAGGGTAATCACCACCACTGAACTCGCAACAGCCGGCCAGGGCAGGCCCCGCGGCACACCACAGGGAGAGTAGCCGATGCAGAACTTCGAACTGCTGGTAATCGGCAGTGGACCGGCCGGCCAGCGGGCCGCCGTGCAGGCGGCCAAGCTGGGGCGGAACGTAGCCATCATCGAGCGACGCTCAGTGGTGGGCGGCGTGTCCGTGCACACCGGCACCATTCCCAGCAAGACCCTGCGCGAGGCGGTGCTGTACCTCACCGGCTGGGACCAGCGCGGCCTGTATGGGCGCGATTACCGCCTCAAGACCAAGCTCACCATTGACGATCTCACCCAGCGCCTCAACATCACCCTGGCCCATGAGATCGAAGTCATGCAGCATCAGCTGCGGCGCAACGGCGTGCCCGTCATCGAAGGCACCGCGTCATTCATGGACCCCCATCATGTACGGGTCACCCGCACCGACGGCGGCGTGGAGGAGTACCGGGCCGAGCGCTTCGTGGTTGCCGTAGGCAGCCGCCCCATACGCCCGCCCGGTATTCCTTTCGACGACGAGCGGATCCTGGACAGCGACGGCATCCTCAGGCTGCAACGCCTGCCCCGCTCACTGATCGTGGTGGGTGCAGGCGTCATCGGCGTGGAGTACGCGTCCATCTTCAGCACCATGGACATCAAGGTGACTCTGGTGGACGGACGGCCAACGCTGCTGGACTTCATGGACCGCGAACTGGTGGAGGAATTCGTCCATCATCTGCGCGAAAACGGTGTGGTGCTGCGACTGCACGAGACGGTCGCATCGGTGGAAAGGGACGGCGAGGATCACGTGCTTACCCGCCTGGAAAGCGGCAAACGCCTGCGCGCCGACGTGGTGCTGTACGCCGCCGGTCGCATCGGTTGCACCTACGACCTGGATCTGGAACGGGCGGGACTGCAAACCGATGACCGGCGACGGATCAAGGTGGACGAACGCTTCCAGACCACGGTACCGCACATCTACGCGGCCGGCGATGTCATCGGCTTTCCGGCACTCGCCTCCACATCCATGGAGCAGGGCCGCCTGGCGGCCTGCCACGCCTTCGGCCAGGACGTTTGCGCAACGCCGTCCCACTTTCCGTTCGGCATCTATGCGGTGCCTGAAATGAGCATGGTGGGCATGACCGAGCAGCAGCTCACAGACCGGAAGGTGCCCTACGAAATCGGCGTGGCCCGCCTGCGGGAAACCGCGCGGGGCCAGATCATGGGCCTGCAGGAAGGGATGCTGAAGATGCTGTTCGCTCTGGAGGACCGGCGTGTCCTGGGCGTGCACGTGATCGGCGAAGACGCCACCGAGCTCATTCACATCGGCCAGGCCACCCTCATCCTGGGCGGCACCCTGGACTACTTCCTGGAGAACGTCTTCAACTATCCGACCCTGGCCGAAGCCTACAAGGTGGCAGCCCTGGACGCATGGAACCGGTTGAGCGGATAGTCGCGATCACGGCGCGTCCCCGTCCAGTCCCGCCAGCAGGGCCATGCCGCCGATCATGCCGCGGATCCGTTCTTCCAGTGCGCCGCGCAGCGCAGCATCACCGACCCCGAGCTCGACCACGGCGGCGACGGCAGGCCAGTGAATGCGGCGCACGCCGGCCGGGAGCTCCGGACAGGCAGCCTGGGCCGCCTCGTCCAGGCACACCAGCAGATCCGCCCACCGCAGCAACGGCTCATCCAGCACAGCCGGTGCTCCGGTCAGCGCGACACCGTCCGGCGTCGCGGGCGGGCAGTGGGCCGGCAAGCCGATGGACGCGGCGCGTGCATCCAGCCACTGTGAGCCGAAGCGCTCAGCCAACGCTTCGGCCAGTAGCGCCACGCAGGGCGTCGCCGCCCCGAAGAACACCACCCGTGCACGGCGCTTGTACACTGAACGATCCGCCGCCGGCTCAGGCGGCCGCCACCAAACGGTCCCGTCCGGCCCGCTTGGCTTCGTACAACGCCCCGTCGGCGGCCCGCAGCAGGGCTTCGGCGTCGCCGCAAGCCGGATAGGTGGAAACGCCGGCGCTGAAGGTCACCGTGAAGCGACTCGCCCCGCTGCGGTGATGAACATGGGAGAACCCTTCCCGGATCCCCTCCAGCACGCGCCAGGCGGCATCCCGGTCGGTATCGGGAAACACCACCGCGAACTCCTCGCCTCCGTAGCGGCCCACCACGTCGGTGCGCCGCAGCCGGTCCTTGAACAGGCGCGCCAGGGTCTTGATTACCCGGTCGCCCACCAGATGACCGTAGCGGTCGTTGACCGCCTTGAAGTGATCGATGTCGATCATGGCGAACACCAGCTGCTGTCCGCTGCGCCCGGCACGCGCCACTTCCAGATCGAGCTGTTCCTTGAAACGGGCATGGGTCAGCAGACCGGTCAGACCGTCCTGGCTCATCAGGGAATTCAGGCCCCGGGCCCGTTGGGCGCGGCTCAGGGCCACCGCCGCCAGGCGCCGCTCGTCGAAAGGCCTTACCAGGAAATCTTCGCCGACCCGCAGCCCTTCATATTGGCAGTCCGTATCGGACGGACCGGCAATGAAGATGATGGGAATCCCCAGGTAAGCCTCCAATTGGCGGATGGCGCGGGCGAGCTCGATCCCCGAACAGCCGGGCAGATCCATTTCCATCACGATCAGATCCGGCGGGGTGTCCTCCAACGCCGCCATGATCTGCAGGGGGCGGCGCACGGCGACCACGTCCAGACCGGCGCCGCACATGGCCGCTTCCAGCCGCCGGGCCTCGCCCTCATCGGGCTCCACCAGCAGCACTTTGTAACCACGGGATTCCTTATCGGATATCACCCGGTCCAGCTCGTCCACCAGAGCGTTGATGTCCAGCGGTTTGGTGAAATAGGCCACCCCGCCGGCGCGCACACAGGCCAGGCGGATATCGAGATCACTGTCATCGGCCACGAAGACCACCGGCAGTGGATCGCCGACCGCCGCCTGCACATTGGCGACCTCGGCGATCCGCGGGTGGCATTGAGCCCCGCCGCCGATGTCGACGATGAGGACCGCGGGCGGCGCGTCGACCAGCGCCGCGGACAGTTGATCCAGGGCACCGAAGCCCTTTATGGCGTAGCCGAAATAGGCGACCTGGCTGATGATCTCTTCCGCAAGCTCGCGGTGGCTCTCCACCAGGTACACCAGTCGAGGGCCGGAGGACGGCGCCGTGCCGGAAGCGACCGTTGACGGAGATTCGCTTGATGCACTCATGGCCCGGTCAGCGCGGGTTCTGCCCCTCTCCTTCCAGACCGCGCAGGAACTGCTCGGCCGTGGATACTCCTATCTCCGCCTCCGCGCGCTCACGGGGATCGGAGGACGAATCCCGCATGTCCCGAGCCCATTTGAGGAACTCCTCCACTTCCCGGCGCTGCGCATCCCGGGGCAGCGAACGCAGATAGTCGCTGGGGCGCGCCCGCACCTTGCGATCCTCCAGCACCTCCAGGTTGAACAACAGATTCATGCTTCCTCCATTGTCGCCATGAGTTCGAACGACGGACTGAGGCATCGCACGTGCACACACCTCGCTGCAGAGCCTGCCAACACTGCAGGGATCGCCGCTGCCGGAGGCCCCGTTTGCGCCCTGCACCCCAGGGCCCGCGTCCCGCCCGGACGACCTTAGCGGTCGATGCCTTCCAGCTTCAGGCACACGGAGTTGATGCAATAGCGCTTGCCCGTGGGCGCCGGCCCGTCGTCGAACACATGGCCGAGATGGGCATCGCAGCGGCTGCACAGCACTTCCACCCGGCGCATCCCCAGACTGTTGTCCGCCTCGGTATGGACCGCGTCCTCGGCCGCCGGCGCAGTGAAGCTCGGCCAGCCGCTGCCGGAATCGAATTTCTCGTCCGAGCGGAACAGTTCGTTGCCGCAGCATATGCAGCGGTACACGCCCGGCTGCTTGGTGGCGTGGTACTCGCCGGTGAATGCCGGTTCGGTACCTTTCTGGCGACAGACCCGATACTGCTCGGGGCTGAGCTCGGCCCGCCATTGCGCGTCGCTCTTGGTCACTTTCTCGTCCATCCAACATCTCCTCACGCGGAACGTATCAGGCGCGCCTGCACGACCGCCACCGTCATGGCATCGCGATCGATGATAGACGGCAGCATGGCGTAGCTGTCCAGAAGCCGTTCGGGACGGCGGCACGCCGCCTTTTCCAGTCGCACCCGGGTCTGTCGACTCAGGTCCGGATGGGCCAGCAGCAGGGCGGCATGCCAGTCGTGAAAGTCACGAACCAATTGCCCATCGCCGGGGTCCGCCCACTGCTCGTCGACCAGCAGTTCCGGAAACGCCTGCGCCGGCAGCCGTCGTCCGTGCATTCCTGCCTCCAGGTGCAGCCCGCTCTGGCCGATCCCCGAACCGTCCGCGGTGCGCTCGAACCACTGCGCCGCCGGCATCGGACGGGCAGCATAGTTGACCAGGGTACGCAAGCGCTCCTGATGATAGGTTCCGGACGCGCCCCCCGTTGCGGCACGCGCTCTGAAACCACTGTCGCCCGGCAGAAACGGCCGCCAGGACGGATCGGTCACCTCATCCACGTCGCGCTGCCAGCGGCAGGTCTTGAGCAGGGCGAGGGGCAAGCCGGAGCTGCGTTCCAGCAGCCACAGCTCGAAGCGATCGCCCAACGCAAACGGCATGGACGGCCGCTCGCTCAGCGCCCGCTGCAGTTCCACCCGCCCCACGTCGCTCCAAGACGGCACCGCGTCCTGGGCATCGGACCAGAAACGTTCGCCGTCGTACACCCGGCGCGCCTGCCAGGCACGCCCGTCGGTGGAATAGGCCCGCACTCCGCCCGCATCCACGACCTGTATGACACCCAGGTAGGGATTGACCCGCCGCAGGCTGTAGTAGTCGACCCTTGCAGACATGGAAACCCCGTGCCCCCGCCGTTCAGGCAACCACACCGCGATCGGAGCCGGTTGACAGGGGTTGCCCGATAGAGCCTATGCTACCTCCGGCAGCACCGGCAGGACCAATAACCCCACCCGCGCAGGCAATTGGAGGGACTCCCATCATGACCACCCAGGACTACAGGTCGCTTTGCGAACGGCTCACTGCCCAGTTGAACCTGGCCAACGCTCCGCTGGCCATCTCGTTTACCGACGAGGCGCCGGCGGCGATACCCGCATTCGACGCCGCCATGCCGGCACCCGCCGCCGACGGCCGTACCGGCCGGGTGCCGGCAGGATGCGTGTTCTGGATGCAGGCCACGGACCGCACCTTCACCACCGTGGCCGAGGACCATGCCAACTGCAGCGTCGGCAGCGCCACTCACGGTTTCAAGCAGCTTGCGGACATTACCGACAAGGCCGATGTCGCCGCCATGCTGGAATCGGGCTGGGTCACCATGGACGCTGTACCCCGGATCCCGACCGTCAAGACGCCTCCGGTGTACGTCACCTACGGCCCGCTGGCGCAAACCACACTGGACCCCGATGTCGTGTTCATCCGGGTCAACGCCAAACAGGCCATGGTGCTGTCCGATGCCCTGCCGGGGCTGCGTTTCGAGGGCAAACCCCAGTGCCATATCATCCCCATCGCCAAGGAGCGCGACGAAGTCGCCCTCAGTGTGGGGTGCATGCTGAGCCGGGTACGCACCGGCATGCCCAATACCGAGATGACCTGCGCCATACCGGCACGTCGTCTCGCCGAGGTGGTGGAGCGCCTGGAGCAGACCTGCGGAGCGGACAATGCCGTGGCCGCCTACGCCAGCCGGGACGCGGCCCGCTTCACCGGGGTGTAGTACGACGGCAGAGGGGCCGGACCCCCGCCGCACCCCTTATCAGCGGGTTTGCGGCCCACCGCCCGGCGTGTAGACGGGAAAAGGGGTGACGTTGCCTCCCCCGGGGGCGTCGATCACCTTGCTCACCCCTTGCTGTTCCACTTCGTCGATACGCACGACGGCGTGCATGGGAATGTGGATGCGGCTGACACCGTCGAACTCGGCCTTCAGCTTCTCCTCGGAGGGGTCTACCAGCACGTCGGAGCGTTCACCGAAGATCAAATCGCGGACTTCGACGAATCCGTACAGCCCACCCTGGCTGACTTCCTTGGCGTACAATTCGTAGACCTTGCCCTGATTCACAAAGAACACCCGAAAGATCCGCTTCTTCGCCATGCCATCATTGCCTCATCGCCGCGATCGCGCCTGCCTTCATGGTAACCAGCGGGCGCACGGCTGTGAACCGAGTGCCACGCCGGCGCTGTCCGGAAGCCCCCAGCCCGGTATCATGGCTGGCCGCTGAATCTTCGGAGCCGTTCATGCCGTCCACGTCGAACATGTCAACCGAAACCGTGCCGGCACAACCGGTCCTGGCCTGGCAGGACATCGACTGCGGTCCCGTGAAGGCCCTGCTGGCGCGCTACGGGCTGTCGGTGATCGAGCTGGCCGCCGACGCCGCCATGCCCGGCAGCTTCTGGGGGGCGCCGGAAACCGGGTTGATCGGCGCGTGTCTGTACGTGCGTCCCGACACCCCGGTGCACTCGGTACTTCACGAAGCCTGTCACTACGTATGCATGGACGCCCCGCGCCGGGCACAGCTGCACACCGACGCCGGCGGGGACTACGACGAGGAAAATGCGGTGTGCTATCTGCAGATCCTGTTGGCCGGCACCCTGAAGCAGGTGGGAAGCGCGCGTATCGCGCGGGACATGGACCGCTGGGGCTACAGCTTCCGCCTGGGATCGGCCCAGGCCTGGTTCGCCCATGACGCCGACGACGCACGGCGCTGGCTGGAGGACCACGGCTTGATCCGGCAGGGCGCGCCCACCTGGGCAGTGCGGGCCTGAACAGCCGCGGCGCTCAACGCACCCGGACCCCCACGCCCACCCCGAAATGGACATTGGAGCGTCGGGTCGGGCTCTGGGAGGGCCACAGATAGAGCTGGCGGGCCTCCACCACCGGGAAGGTGTACGGCGCCTGTCCCACCGTACCCTGACTTACCCCGTGCAGCGTGCCCACCACCGTGATCTCCCGGCCCGGTGCGAAATCCACGGTCTCCAGGTAGCCGGTCTTCTCCACCAGAAAACGCCGCTGCGGGTTTGCCGAGGTATCCGGCCCCAGGCTGGCGTCCAGGGGATAGCCGAGCACCACGAGCTGGGTGCGCTGACGCAGATTGGTTGCCTGCACGATGGTGCCGGCCCACAACACCTGCCGGCCGGAGACACGCTCCGGATAGTGGGCCGCGGTTGCCGGCGTAATGGTTCGATCGACTCCACGGGTGTCGAGGGGCGGCGCCGTGGCGCAGCCGGCCAGCAACGCCACGATTGCCCCCATCACCACGAGCCGCGACACAGGCATGGCTGAGCTCACCTCACGGCCAGTAGGGTGGACCGTACCAGGGATACGGATACCAGGGGTCGTACCACCAGGGCGGCGGCCCCCAGGACGGCGGCTCGTAGGCCGGCTGCGGCGGCCACAGGTAGTAGTGGCTGACATCCACCGTGGGGAACAGGTAGGGATATTGGCCGATATCCTTGCGCACCGCGCCGGACAACGTGCCGGTCACGGTCACCTGGCGGCCACTGGCGTACACCGCGGGATCCAGGAAGCCGTGAACCTGGGCGATGAAGCGCCCTTCCGTGGTATCGGTGTCCTCGGGCTGGCCGTCGCTGTGCAGTGGCCGGGACACCACCTCGATCCAGGTGGCATCGTGGCGATTGTCCAGACTCGCTATGGTCCCGCCCCAGCGTACCCGCCGCCCCTGGTAGGCGCTGGGATCGGAACGCACCGCCGCCACCGACGGCGCGCCGGCCACCGGCTGGCGGATAGGCGGGGGAACAGGCGTCGCGCACCCGGCCAGCACCCCTGCCAGCACGCCTCCAACGGCAAACTTCACGACCCCGTAAACACGCTGCGTCACCCGAGCCATTCCATGACCTCCCGCGGGAATCGTGTGCCGGATCGATGTCCGGCGGTTAAGTGCCGCGCCCCGTTGTGGTAGTCTCCTAGCTTAGGACACTTTATCGAACCCAAGGTGCGCCGGTGACGTCCCTCAATATCCGCCCTGATGACACGGGCTTGCAGAGCATCAAACGGACCGACAGCGCGGCCTCGGCGAGCCCGGCACCGCTGAGCCCCAGCGCCCCCGCCGCGCCCGTCCATGGCGGAGGGCGCCAGTCGCAGCCGGCGCCGGCGATCGAACGGCGCCGCGAGCGGCGCAAGGGCGAGCGCCGCAAACGCAACCTGCCGGTAGTTCTGGATACCCGCAGCCGGGGCGACCGGCGCCGCAACGGCGCTGACGCCGATAGCGGGCCCACCGGGGTCGATATCTACGTCTGACGCCTGGCGGCCGACCCGCCACCTTCGATTACCGCACGCTACGACCTTCCAACGCCGCCAAGTCGTCGCTCCCGGCGCGCCGGGCGGTCTTCAAGCCGATCCACGACAGGGCATCGAGGACACCCTGGACCTGATTGCGGGTACGTCTGGCTTCACGCAGCCACTCGCAGCTGTCGCAGTGACAGGTGCGGGTATCGTGACCCCAACCGGTGGCGCGGGATTCCACGTAGCAGATCGCCAGATCCAGCGCATTGTCCAGTTCCTCCAACCGCTGCTGTTTGAGTGTGGCGATCTCGTCGTTGCGATTCAGCCATTGGCACTCCATGCCGAACTCGCAGTTGCGACAACGGGGGTCGTGCCCATCGTAGTATCCGCTGTGCGGGCAACCGCTGAGATCCAGGTATTCGCGCACCTGGTAGCGCGGGAAATCGAGCAGATTGACGACCTTGTCCTCAATCACGGCGACACCTCCGGAGCTTCCATCCAGAACCGCGCCTGCAGGCGCGGTTCTGCTTCCACTGAGGCTCAACATACCCCGGCGCCGCCGCCGTCGCATTGACCCAGCGCAACCATCGCGAACGGATACGCCGCATTCCTATGGCGGCCCGGTGCGACCGGGGCCAAGACAGGCCCCGGCACAGGGCATCAGCACCTCAGCTTTGCCAGCGCATCGGCCATCGCCGTATTGACCGGCGGCGCGGCCGGACGCTCGCGGCGCGGCTTGCGGGGGCGCTCCCGGGGAGGCGGCGCGGCGGACCCGCCTTCCGCCGCCGGCGCACCGCCGTCCTTGCGCATGGTCAGTGCAATGCGCTTGCGTTTGAGGTCCACGTCCAGCACCGTCACGGTGACGATGTCGCCCGCCTTCACCACTGTGCGCGGATCGGAAACGAAGCGATCCGCGAGCGCCGAGATATGTACCAGCCCGTCCTGGTGGACGCCGATGTCCACGAAGGCGCCGAAATTGGCCACGTTGGTCACCACTCCCTCCAGGCGCATACCGGGCTTGAGGTCTTCCATGCGCTCCACGCCTTCCCGGAAGGCCGCCGTACGGAACTCGGGACGGGGGTCGCGACCGGGCTTTTCCAGCTCGGCGAGGATGTCGCGCACGGTGGGGGTTCCGAACGTGTCATCGGTGAAATCGTTGGCCGACAGGCCGCGCAGGTAGCGGCTGTCGCCGATCAACTGGGCGATATCCCGGGCGCTGGCGGCCAGTATGCGCTCCACCACCGGATACGCTTCCGGGTGCACGGACGAGGCATCCAGCGGATTGTCGCCGTTCATGATGCGCAGGAAACCCGCGGCCTGTTCGAAGGCCTTGGGACCGAGGCGCTGCACTTCGGTGAACTGGCGCCGGTCCCGGAACGGACCGTGGTCGTTGCGGTGGGCGACGATGTTCTCGGCCAGCCCCGGCCCCAGACCCGATACCCGGGCCAGCAGCGGCACCGAGGCGGTGTTGACGTCCACGCCCACGGCATTCACGCAGTCCTCCACCACGTTGTCCAGGGTCCGGGCGAGGCGGGCCTGACCCACGTCGTGCTGGTACTGGCCGACGCCGATGGACTTGGGCTCGATCTTCACCAGCTCGGCCAGCGGGTCCTGCAGCCGCCGGGCGATGGAGGCGGCGCCCCGCAGGGACACGTCCAGGTCAGGGAACTCCCGGGCGGCCGTCTCCGATGCCGAATACACCGACGCACCCGCCTCCGAGACCATTATCTTGGTCAGGCCCAGCTCCGGGTGGCGTTTAATCAGGTCCGCCACCAGACGGTCGGTTTCCCGCGAGGCGGTGCCGTTGCCGATGCTGACCAGCTCCACCCGATGCTTGCGGGCAAGCCCCGCCAGGGTGGCGATGGACTGGTCCCACTGTTTTTTGGGGGCATGGGGATAGATGGTGGCGGTATCCACCAGCTTGCCGGTGCCGTCCACCACCGCCACCTTCACGCCGGTGCGGATGCCGGGATCCAGGCCCATGGTCGCGCGCGGGCCGGCCGGCGCTGCCAGCAGCAGATCCTTGAGATTGTGGGCGAACACCTGAATGGCTTCGGCCTCGGCGCCCTCGCGCAGGCGCTTCTTCATCTCCAGCTCCAGGTGCAGGGAGAGCTTTACCCGCCAGGCCCAGCGGGCGCTGTCCGCCAACCACGCATCCGCCGCCCGGCCGGCGGACCGCAGGCCGAAACGACGGGCGATCATGGCCTCGGCCACCGACGGTCCCGGTCGCGGCTCGCCGTCGTCATCGACCTCGTCGATGAGCAGCTTCAGGGACAGCACCCCTTCGCCCTGACCCCGGAACATGGCAAGAGCGCGGTGGGAAGGGATGGACTTGATGGGCTCCATGGCGGCGAAATAGTCGGCAAACTTGGCGCCCTCCTGCTCCTTGCCGGCAACCACAGTGGATTGCAGCCGGCCGCGGTCCCAGGCGTACTCGCGCAGCTCGCCCACCAGCTCGGCATCCTCGGAAAACAGCTCCATAAGGATCTGACGGGCACCGTCCAGGGCCGCGGCCCCGTCGGCGACGCCCTTGTCCGCATCCACATAACGCTGCGCCTCGTGCTGGGGATCGAGCTCGGGGTCCTGCAAAAGCCCCATGGCCAGGGGCTCCAGACCGGCCTCCCGGGCAATCTGAGCCTTGGTGCGGCGCTTGGGCATATAGGGCCGGTACAGATCCTCGAGCCGGGTCTTGGTATCGGCTGCCTTGATGTCCGCTTCCAGCGCCGGTGTCAGCTTGTCCTGCTCGGCGATGCTCTTGAGGATGGCGGCGCGCCTGTCCTCCAACTCCCGAAGATAGCCCAGGCGCTCCTCCAGCAGGCGCAACTGCGTGTCATCCAGGGCGCCGGTGGCCTCCTTGCGATAGCGGGCGATGAACGGCACCGTCGCACCGCCATCCAACAGATCCACCGCCGCGTCAACCTGCGACTGTTTGACTCCGAGTTCCTCAGCGAGACGCTGTGCAATGCTGACCATCAATGTAATCGACCTCTGCATCGGGCGGACACGCCCATGGCATATCCGGTTTGAACGGCTGACGACGGACGGCGGGGACCGACACGCCAGGCGCGGGAACGCTATGGTAAGCCAAAGGGCGGCACGTAGGGAGGCGCCCGTCGTCGGTTCGAACGGCTCGCGGGCTGTCAACCCCGCCTGGCGCCGCCCCGTTCCATAGACGATCTATATTGGTAGGTAGTGGAGGGGAATGCGCGCGCTGGGCCGCGCAGAGGATCGTCATGAAGATTCTGTTGTCTCAGCATGGCGAGGCGGTGACCAAGGACGAAGACCCGGACCGCCCGCTGACGCCCCAGGGCAGAAAGGATGTGGAACGTACGGCAGCGTTCCTGCGCGATGGGGGCGTCACCGCCCTGCGCGCCTTGCACAGCGGCAAGACACGCGCCCGCCAGACCGCGGAGATACTGGCCCGCAGCCTGCGCACGGTCAGCGACCCGGAGATCCGCCACGGTATCGGACCCGGCGACCCCATCGAACCGCTCGCCCGCGACATTGCGCACTGGGACGAGGATACCCTGGTGGTCGGGCACCTGCCGTTCATGGCCCTGTTGACCAGCCATTTGGTCACCGGACAGAGTGCCGTTCCGGTCAATGCCTACCGTCCGGGGACAGTCGCGTGCCTGGAAAGGACATCCGCCGGCGGCTGGACAATCGCCTGGATGGTGCGGCCCGAACTGCTGGCCGGCGCGCGCCGCCCATGAGCCCCGAAAAAGGCTCCGATCTGTGCGCCAACCGACAGAAGCATCTGCGGTTCGGCCCCAATATAGTCGAACAACACCGTATATTAGGGCGAGGGGGGGAACAGCGACGAGGACCGCATGAGCGAAACCGAACAGGCATTGACCGCCAGGGAACTTGGCAAACTCCCCCTGTTTCAGGATGTTGACGGGGCAATCCTGGATTGGATAGCCGGCTCATGCCGGCTTATCGAAATGCAGGCCGGCGACGTTCTGCTCAGCCCGAAGCGCGCCAACCACGCCCTGTACGTGCTGGTGGACGGCAGCCTGCGGGTACGGGTCGGGCACATGGAGCCGCCGCTGCTCGCGTCCCTGGCACCCGGGGCCTGCGTGGGGGAAATGTCGGTGCTGGAGCGCATGCCGCCATCGGCCACCGTCACCGCGGAAATCCCCAGCCGGGTGCTGGAATTGCACGAAGATTTCCTGTGGCTGCTGATCAACCGCCAGCCGCTGGTGGCCCGCAACCTGCTTGCCATTCTGTCGGCACGGCTGCGGGCCGACAATTATTCCCTCATGGAAAGCCTGCAGCAACAGCGGGTGTTCGAACAGAACGCCAAGATAGACACGCTGACCAACCTGCACAACCGACGTGCCCTGCACGAATCCCTCGGCGCCATGCTGGCCCGCTGCGAAAGCGAAGGCCGGACCCTGAGTGTCGTCATGGTGGATGTGGACCACTTCAAGCGCTACAACGACCGCCACGGGCACCTGGCAGGGGACCATGCCCTGATCGCGGTGGCCAACACCATTCGCAGCCACCTGCGCAGCGACGACGATGCGGCCCGTTTCGGCGGCGAGGAGTTCGTGGTGTTGCTGCCCGACACGTCCCTGGACGACGCCGTTGCCATCGCCGAACGGCTTCGCAAAGCCATCGGCGGCCAGCGCGTCGCACGGGGCGACGGCCACGTGCTGCCTCCCATCACGGTGTCGGCCGGCGTCGCCAACTGCGCCGACAGCGCGACCGCCGAGGACCTGCTGGCCGCTGCCGACGCCGCCCTCTACCGGGCGAAGGACGCGGGCCGCAACCGGGTCTGCAGATGAATGGCTAACGCGACAGGGTGCTACAGCCAGCCCTTGCGCTTGAAGAACCAGTAGGGTGCGACGCCGGACAGCACCATCAACAGGATGGCAAACGGGTATCCCCACACCTGGTGCAGCTCCGGCATGTAGCGGAAGTTCATGCCGTAGATGGACGCGACCAGGGTCGGGGGCAGGAACACCACGGCGGCAATGGAGAATATCTTGATGATCTGGTTCTGCTCCAGGTTGATGAAACCCAGAGCCGCATCCATCAGGAAGTTCACCTTGTCGAAAAGAAAGGAGGTATGGGCGGTCAGCGACTCGATGTCCCGCAGGATCTCCCGCGTAGTCTGAGCCTGGTCATTGTTCAACACCCCGGCGCGCAGCAAGAACGACAGCGCCCGCTGCTTGTCCATCAGGCTCAGACGGGCCTTGCCGTTGATGTCCTCTTGGCGGGCCAGCTGGGAAATGACGCCTTCAACGTCGTCCTCGCTTTCCTCCAGAACCCACTGACTGGCCGTTTCCAGCTCCGAGTAGACCCCTTCCAGCACGTCCGCGAGGCGCTCCACCTTGGCCTCGAACAATCCCAGCAGGATGGACGTTGCATCGCGGGTGAGCGCCGGCTGCTGACGGGCTCTCAGCCTGAACAGCCGAAAACTGAGCAGGTCGTGTTCGTGAAGCGTGAACAGGCGCCCGCCGTTCAGGGTGAAGGCCACCGACACGTTACGCGGATGGTCCTCGAAGTCATGGAGGAAAAAGGAGTGGATGTGCACGCCGTTGTCGTCGTCATAGAAGCGGGCACTGGCCTCGATCTCCTCCATGTCCGAGGGCCGCGGCAATCCCTGACCGTAGGCCGTCTCCACCCAGGTGCGCTCTTCCGGAGTCGGACTGACCAGGTCCAGCCATACGGCATCGTCGGAGAGATCCTCCGGCGCGTTGACCGGGACCTGTTCGAGGCGTCCGCCGCGGGTAGCGAAGGCAGTCAGCATCTGCACTTTTCCCTGGAGTGATGAAGGTGGATCGGCACCCGCCCACAACGGCTTGGCCGGCGGTATGTTACCCCAACTACCGATCCCGATGGCACCCCCAAGCGCGGCGACGCGTCTCTCTTGGTTCGACATTTAAGAGCCACGGAATCCACGGAACCCACGGAAGGAATTCCGCGAAGGGCATCACCGAACACGGTGCGGAGTGCTATGAAGGAGCCACCTGAGGTTCAGAACCCTGGCGCAATCGTTCAAGGGACGAGCGCTGCAGAGTCAATTTTCCGTGGATTCCGTGGATTCCGTGGCTCTCCTCATTTTGTCCCGCATCCCTCCCGCGGTAACCAAGGCGGCTCAGCGGCCGAGCAGCTCGATCACCGCTTCGGCGGCGCTGGCACTGGACTGG
>CAZNBB010000084.1:0-16761 GCA_964571225.1 uncultured Gammaproteobacteria bacterium | reverse complement strand
TTCCGTGGCTCTTACGGGAATGCGGGCTCCCGCGCTCGGCGATAAATCGGTGCGTTGCACCTGCCATTGGGATCGTGGTGTCACCCGTCATTCATTGTCCTCGTTCCGGGATCTGCTGCTTGCAGGACGCCGGCCGCACCGCTGTCCGAGAACTGCAGCGCAGCCAGTCTCGCGTACAGCCCGTTCTGGGCGATGAGCTGCTCGTGGCGGCCGCTGGCGATGATGCGGCCGTCGTCCAGGACCAGGATGCGGTCGACTTTGCGTACGGTGGCCAGGCGGTGGGCGATGATCAGGGTGGTGCGCTGTTCCATCAGCCGCTCCAGAGCCTCCTGCACCAGGCGCTCGCTTTCCGCATCGAGGGAGCTGGTGGCCTCGTCCAGCAGCAGCAATACCGGGTCGCGCAAAATGGCGCGGGCAATGGCAATGCGTTGGCGCTGGCCGCCGGACAGGCGCACGCCCCGTTCCCCCAGGAAGGTGTCGAAACCGTGGGGCAACCGGTCGAGGAATTCCGCGGCGTGGGCCGCTTCGGCGGCACGTCGTATGTCCGCCCCGGACACGCCGGGGTGGCCGTAGCCGATGTTGTCCCATGCATCGGCACCGAACACCACCGGGTCCTGGGGCACCAGCGCCATGCGTCGGCGCAGCTTCCCGGGGTCGGCATCCTGCAATCGCACGCCGTCGAAGCGGATGACGCCCGCATCCGGGTCGTAGAAACGCAGCAGCAACTGCAGCACCGTGGATTTGCCGGCGCCCGAGGGACCCACCAGGGCCACTTTCTCGCCCGGACGCAGGTGCAGGGAGACCTCGTGCAGGGCCGCGGTCTGCGGCCGCGAGGGATAATGGAAGGTAACCTGTTCCATCTCCAGCTCGCCCCTGGCCGGTTCCGGCAGGGCCGCGGGACGGGCCGGAGCGCGGATGGTGGGCTCGGTGTGCAGCAGCTCCAGCAGGCGCTCGGCGGCGCCGGCGGCCCGCAGCAATTCGCTGGTCACTTCGCTGAGCGAGCCCACCGAGCTCGCCACCAGGATGGCGTAGAACACGAAGGCCGACAGCTGGCCGCCGGTGATACGGCCGGCCAGCACGTCCCGTCCGCCTACCCACAGCACCACCGTGATGGCACCGAAGGTGAGCAGCATCACCAGCCCGGTAAGCAGGGCGCTGGCCCGGGAGCGGCGGATCGCCACCTGGAAGGCGGCCTCCACCTGCCGACCGTAGCGCGCCGTGTCCACCGCTTCGTGGCAGAACGCCTGCACCGTTCGGATGCCGTAGACCACCTCGTCCACATAGGCACCGATATCCGCAATGCGGTCCTGGCTGCCCCGGGACAGTTTGCGCACCCGGTGTCCCAGCAGCCACAGGGGCACCATGACCACCGGTACCCCCAGCACCACCAGCAGCGCCAGCTTCGGGCTGGTCACCGCCAGCATGGCCAGTCCGCCGGTGAACAGCAGCACGTTGCGCACCGCCTGGGCCAGGGTGGAGCCCACCACCACCTGCAGCACGGAGGTGTCGGTGGTGAGTCGCGAGATCACTTCGCCGGCGCGGGTGATCTCGAAGAACGCGGGCTCCAGTTTCAGCACCTGGGCAAACACCGCCTTGCGGATGTCGGCCACCACCCGCTCGCCGATCCAGGTGACCAGGTAGACGCGGGCGCCCACCGAACCGGCCATGACGGCGACCACGATCAGAAACAGCATCAGCGCATGGTTGAGCGCGGCGTTGGAGCCGCTGCTCAGGCCGTGATCGACCACTTGGCGCAGCACCACCCCGAAGCCGAGCACGGCGCCGGCGGCCACGACCAGGGCCGTTGCCGCCGCGGCCAGCACCAGGCGATAGGGGCGCACGAAACCGAACAGGTGGGTCAGAACCCGCACGTTGCGGCTGACGGGGCGGGAGTCGGAACTGGTGGCGATACGGGCCATGGGGTGCCTGGGGCAGGGCGGGAGTCGGTCCGCTCCGTGGGGAAGATTGATCTCAGGGAGCATACCATCGACGGGCCGGCGCAGGCAGGCGGCGGTTGGTTTCGCAGGCGGAATTTCGGCCCGCTTGCGGGGTCTACACTATTAGAAAAGGGAGCGGGATTTCCGCTCCCGAAGTGGAGAATGGGTGAGGTAACCGCGCGGGAGGCTGAGATGCCGGCGCCGGCCGGCAGGCCGTCCGTGGCGGGCCATCAGGAAGTGGCACCAGTAGATCAGGAGGACACCATGGCATTCATCAATCAAGCAAGTGAACGTCTGCACGACGCCGCGGAGAGGGTGAGCGAAACCACCCACAGCATGACCGACCGGGCGGAGCGTGCCGGGGAAAGCATCAGCCGCTTCGGCCGCCGGGCTGCGGATCGGTCCCGGGAAACCCTGACCGCCCTGCCACGGTCCATGAAGCGGCATCCCTACCGCACCGCCGGGGCGGTGGCGGCCGCGGCAGCGACCGGGGTGGCCATTTGGGCATTGCTGCGCCGACGGTGAGATCGTAACGCCGCGTTTCCTGCCCGGTTCGTCCGGGCAGGCCGCACAAGCTGAGCGACTGCACGCCGACAGCGGCAGTCAACGAAACAGTTGGGCCTTTCCCGTACGCCGGTCATTGGTGTGATCGCCCCTAGTGCACGGCGCTGATTTCCCGCCTCCCTTTGGTGCGTCCGCCGCCCAGGCGTGCCCGCTCGGGCGACGCTGCGGGCCATGCAGATTCTCGATCGATCTCAGCGGCTTGGCCGGAGCCGTTCGCGACGGCGCGCCGACTTGCCCGCCGCCATCCATCGCCACGCACGGTTCTTGCAGGGGCTGAATCAATCTGAGGCACGCCCCTGAGGAAGCGCCGATCGTGACTGTTTTCCGCCTGTCGCCGACGCCCGAGACGCCCGTCGAGCACGACCGCACCAGCCTGAGCAAGGAGGCGCTGCAGCGCGCCTTTCTCGACAATCTGTTTTTCATCCAGGGCAAGTTTCCCCGCCTCGCCACCGCCAACGACTACTACATGGCGCTCGCCCACGCGGTGCGGGATCGCATGCTGCACCGCTGGATCAGCACCGCCGCCGCCTACACGGCGCGGGGTTCGCGCACGGTGGCCTATCTGTCCGCGGAATTTCTGATGGGACCCCATCTGGGCAACAACCTGGTCAACCTGGGGATCTACGACGCCGTGCGCGAGGCGGTGCAGGAACTGGGCCTGAACTTCGAGACCCTGCTCGCCCAGGAGGAGGAACCGGGACTGGGCAACGGCGGCCTGGGACGGCTTGCCGCCTGCTTTCTCGATTCCCTGGCGACCCTGGAGATTCCCGCCCTGGGTTACGGCATCCGCTACGAGTTCGGCATCTTCGACCAGGAGATCCGCGACGGCTGGCAGGTGGAGAAGACCGACAAGTGGCTGCGCTTCGGCAACCCCTGGGAGATCGTGCGCCCGGAGTGGGCGGTGGAAGTGGGGCTGGGCGGGCACACCGAGCGCTACACCGACGAGTACGGCCGGCGGCGCAGCCGCTGGGTTCCGGCGTGGACCGTGCAGGGCATTCCCCACGACACGCCTATCCTGGGCTATCGCAACAACACCGCCAATACCCTGCGCCTGTGGCATGCCGAAGCGTCCGAGTCCTTCGACTTCGAGGTGTTCAACCGCGGCGACTACTACGGCGCCGTGGACCGCAAGGTGGCCGCCGAGAACCTCACCAAGGTGCTCTATCCCAACGACGAGCAGATCCAGGGCAAGGAGCTGCGCCTGCAGCAGCAGTACTTCTTCGTGTCCTGTTCCCTGCAGGACATGCTGCGCATCATGCGGGTGCAGAAGCTGCCGCTGGCGCGCTTCCACGAAAAGTTCGCGGTACAGATGAACGATACCCATCCCGCCGTCGCGGTGGCCGAGCTCATGCGGCTGCTGGTGGACGATCACGGCATGGACTGGGATGCCGCCTGGAACGTCACTCGCCGCACCCTGGCTTACACCAACCACACCCTCATGCCCGAGGCCCTGGAGCGCTGGCAGCTGGATCTGTTCGCCCGCCTGCTGCCCCGCCACCTGGAGATCATCTACGAGATCAACGCCCGCTTTCTGGACGAGGTGCGGGTGCGTTTCCTGGGGGACGAGGGGCGGGTGGCCCGCCTGTCGCTGATCGACGAACAGGGTGAGCGCTACGTGCGCATGGCGCATCTGGCCTGCGTGGGCAGTCACGCCATCAACGGCGTCGCCGCCCTGCATACCCGGCTGCTGCAGGAGGACGTGCTGAAGGATTTCCACGAGCTGTGGCCCGACAAGTTCAGCAACAAGACCAACGGCATCACGCCGCGGCGCTGGCTGGTGCTCAGCAACCCCAAGCTTTCAGGACTGATCAGCGCCGCCGTCGGTGACGGCTGGGTGAGGGATCTGGGCCGCCTGCGGGCCCTGGAGCCGCTGGCGGAAGACCCTGTGTTCCGGACCAAGTGGCGGGAGGTCAAGCGGGCCAACAAGCAGCACTTTGCGGTGCACGTGCAAAAGCTCACGGGGGTGGCCATCGATCCGGATTCGCTGTTCGACGTACAGGTCAAGCGCATCCACGAGTACAAGCGCCAGCACCTGAACATTCTGCATGTCATCGGTCTGTACCTGCGACTGAAGAACGATCCCGGCCTTGACATGGTGCCGCGCACTTTCGTTTTCGGCGGCAAGGCGGCGCCCGGGTATCACCTGGCCAAGCTCATCATCAAGCTGATCAACGCCGTCGGGCGGGTGGTGAACCGGGACCCGACGGTCCGGGACCGTCTCAAGGTGGCCTTTCTGCCCAACTACAACGTCAGCAACGGCCAGCGGGTGTATCCGGCCGCCGATCTCTCCGAACAGGTTTCCACCGCCGGCAAGGAGGCCTCCGGCACCGGCAACATGAAGTTCTCCCTCAACGGGGCACTGACCATCGGCACCCTGGACGGCGCCAACATCGAAATACGCGAGGAAGTGGGTGCGGAGAATTTCTTTCTGTTCGGGTTGACCGCCGAAGAGGTGGCGGCGCGGCAGGCAGGCGGCTACCGTCCCATGGATTGCTACCGTGGCGATCCCGAGCTGCGGCAGGTGATCGATCTGATACGCAGCGGCTTCTTCTCCCACGGCGACCCCGACCTGTTCCGCCCGCTGGTGGACAACCTGCTGCACGCCGACCCTTACCTGGTGCTGGCCGATTATCCCGCCTACGCGGACTGTCAGCGCCAGGTCAGCGATGCCTACAGCAACCGGGAAGCCTGGAGCCGCATGTCCATCCTCAACGCCGCCCGCTCGGGCAAGTTCTCTTCCGACCGCACCATCCGGGAATACTGCCGGGACATCTGGCAGGTATCACCGGTCCCCATCCGGCTGCTGTCCCAGGAGGCGGTGAAGGCCGGCTTCCTGCAGTGATGCGCCGACCGTAGGTTGGGTTGCGCGCCGCGAAGCCCGAGCACCGGGCAAGACGCGAACCCCGTTCCAAAACAGGCAAGAGCCGCGGGCCGGCGTGCCGCGTTGCGCCGGCTGCAAGCCTTGTCAGTCCTCGATCCCCGCGCGGCCCTTCAAACGCCCGCGCTCACGGCCCCCCATAGATTTACAATAACTTGACATAAATTAAGTTGATCCTACACTAAAACGGCCTGCTCCCAGGGGGTGTGGATCGGGCGCGCGGGCCGGACTCGGCCAGGATGGCATCTAGCGGATGGACCCACCGGCGATCGCCGCAGGCCTGCCTCTTGCGGACCGGCACATAAGCAATAACCGAAGCCGCTCATAATTCATAATGTTGGAGGAATGGATCACCATGATCAGAAGCAGAAGATCAGCCTCGCTTGTTTGCGCTCTCACGTTCGGTATCGGGATGGCTGCCGCGGGTTCGGCGATGGCGGCGGACACGCCGTTGCCGGCCAATCGATGGCAGTTGCCGAAGAACTACGAATCGGAGATCAGCGCGGCCGCAGCGTATGTGAACGCGGTGCTTCACAATGACCACTGGGATTCGCGCCGTGGTCACCACGGCCGGCACGGCCAGCGGCATCCGGTGATCGTCGATGTGCGCAGTATTCCCGAGTATGTCGCCGGTCACCCGGAAGGCGCCCACAATATTCCCTATCCGTACATCTATCAGGACTGCCCCCAGAGCGAACGGGCCGAGGACGGCGCCTGCACCAACGGCGGCGACAAGATCGACCAGGACCCCCAGGTGTTCGTCGATGCCGTGATCAAGGCAATCCCGAACAGGAATACGCCCATCTACACCTTGTGCCGCACCGGCCATCGCAGCGTGCTGGCCGCCAACCTGCTCACCGATGCGGGCTACAAGCATGTGCGCAACATCTGGCAGGGCTTTTCCGGTAAGCCCAAGGTCTCCCTGGTGGGTGACACGTTGTATGGGCCCCTCGACCTGAACCACGACGGGCAGATTACCGAAGCCGACAACGACGGCTGGCGCTACTACCAGGGCCTGCCCTACAGCACCAGGATCCGTCCGCGCCTGATCTACTGGCCCTACGCGTCCTACTACTACCAATAAGTCCCGGTTCGACCTGCTGGTATGACTCTCCTTTTGCCCCGCCGTATGGCGGGGCGTTTTTTTGCCACAGGGCCGGCAGGGAGTGGAGCAGTCGAACTGAGGTGCCGGCAGCGCGCCTGTGCTGCACCGACGATTCCGCTTCGGTCAACCGCCGGGGCCCACCACTGTCGCGTTGCCGCCCCGCCGCGGGTCGCCGACCCCGGAGAAGGTGGCCCCGTCGCCCATCACAGCATGGGTGCCGCCGAAGAACAGGTTGCGGTCCTGCCAGAGGGTATGCTCTGGAAAGTCCTTCAGCACCTGCGCGATGCGCTCCGGGTCGTAACCACCCTCGACGCTGAGGTGACTGCCTTCCAGGTGTATGCGCGGAGCGTGTACCGCCGTCTCCAGGTCCAGGCCGAAGTCGACGAGGTTCACCAGCACCTGGAGAATGGCGCTGCGGATGCGGTTGGATCCGCCTGAACCGATCGCCAGCCGGCGCCCGTCGGCGAACAGCACCACACTGGGTGCCATCATGGATGTGAGGCGCCGGTTCGGCCTCCAGCGGTGGAATCCCCCCGGATTGATGTCCTCTTCGCCCAGCAGATTGTTCAACATCACACCGGTGCCCGGCACCAGGTGGCCGCAGCCCTCGCCGTTGCTCACCGTCATGGCGGCGACGTTGCCGGCGGCGTCCATGACGCTTACATGGGTGGTGCCCCGCACGCTCTGGGCCCGTCCCCGCATCTGCGCCCGGTAGCGGGCCAGCAGCCGGGGGTCGAACAATCCCTGCAGATCCGGCTGGACGGGCCGCCCGGCACTGACGGCCTGACGGGCATGGTTGGCAAGCTCCATAGCGGCCGCCAGCAGCCTCAGATGCTCGCTGGAACCGAACGGCCAATCGACGAAGGAAATCCGCTCCAGCAGATCCAGCGCAAAGGCGATGAGCACTCCGCCCGAGGCCGGCAACGGATTGCTGAGCACCCGGGTATCCCGATAGTCGATTTGCAGCGGCTCACGCCGCAGGGTTCGGTAGCCTTCCAGGTCCTGGCGGGTGAGATAGCCGCCCTGCTCGGCGCACAGTCGCACCAGGCGATCGGCCGCCTCGCCCCGGTAGAAGAGGTCCACGCCCTCCCGTGCCAGGTTTTCGAGAAAGTCCCCCAGGGCTTGCTGGCGCAGGCGCTGGCCGGCTGTGGCAATGCAGTTCGGATTTCCGGGGTCGGTGAAGATTTCCCGTGCCGCCGGGGTCGACAGATAGATGGGCGCCACGATGCTGAAGATGTACGCCTGGAAGGCGTTGAGCTCGGTTCCCTGCCGGGCCAGTTCCACCGCCGGCTCCACCAGCCGAGTCATCGGAAGGGTGCACAGGTCCCGGTGGATGTCGAACAGACCCCGTACGCACCCCGGCACCGCCGCCGCGCCCAGCCCGATATGAAACTCCTGCTGCGCGGTGCCGAAGTCGGCCAGGATGGGGTGAAAGTCCACGTCGTGCACCGGCCTCACCTGACGCGGTGTCTGACCGAAGAAGTCGTACAGCACCGGCTTGCCGGTGGCCGGATAGGCCAGCAGGAAACCCCCGCCGCCCAGGGAGGACAGCACCGGCTCGGCCACGCAGGCCATGAGGTGGGCGGCGACCACTGCATCGAACGCATTGCCGCCTTCGTGCAGGACGGATTGGGCCGCCGCCACAGTGGCCGGATGGCCGCCGGCCACTACACCCGATGCTTTCGTCATGGACTCCCTGCCTCAATCCCATCTGCCTGGCTGCCGATGCCGTCCGGCGGCAAAGTGCGCACTCATCAAGGCGACAGGGTCATGTTTGCCGTTTGGCCGCGGTCGATGCAATGCCGGCATCGGTACGCCGGTGCCCGCCCCGGGTGAAGTCACGCTTGCGGAGCCCCGCATGTCCTGGGCTTCCGCCCCCATGGGACGGGGTCGCCACAGAGCCTCGATGGAAAATAGTAACCGTTTCAGCGACATCCGTAACACGTAAACAGACGGTTTATTAGTTGTTAAAAAACTAATATAAAGGCTGTCAACGGTGGCGGCTGCGCCCATGGTTCGGTCGGGGGCCGCGAAGTGATCGCGCCGCTGCCGGGCGAACCGGAGACCTGTTTTTCGGTCAGATCGATTTTGGCAGCAGCCCGCCCGACTGTCCGCTCCCCGTTCCCGGGGTTGTCAGGGCCACCGCAACAGGAAGTCGTCACAAGGAGCAGTCACCCGATGTCGTACCGTAAACCGTTGCGCGCCCTGTTGGCGGCGGCCGCGCTGGCGGTGGCCGTTCAGGCCCATGGGAGCATGCTAGCCAAGTCCGTTCGGGAAACCACCGATAACGATATCGATTATGCAGGTGCGCAATTGCACTGCGCCCCGCTGTCGTTGTGCACGCCCCGCGGAGAGGACGTCGCAGGGGGCCGGTTCATAGTCCCACCCCAGGGAGGCGCCCATCGCTTGCCCGGCGACCCGGGGGGCGAGGTCCTGACGCCGCCCGCCACGGGGTTGCGCGTCGACATCGACGGCGCCGAGAGCCGTTGGACCGCCAACGCCTGGGCGCTCGATACCGCTCCCAAAGGATATGAAACCGGCTTCGGCGATCTCAGCGGCAACGGTTCCCCGTGGGCTACGCCGTTGGAGAGCCGCGTTGCGCCGAGCACCGTGGATGCGTCGCCGGTGCCGGTCCCCGCCGCTGTCTGGCTGTTCGGCAGCGGTTTGATTGCCCTCAGCGCCATGGCACGGCGCGGTTTGTGCCGGCGCCGTTGACAAGGGACGGCGGGCGCTCGAAGGAGCGGCCCGCTGACGATGCCGGCAACCCCATCGCGCTGTCGCCGCTGTCGCTGCGTTCCCGTCTTCGCATTTATGGTTTCGGAAAACCCACCGTCTGGGAAAGCACCACCCGCTGTCCCTGGCCGAGGCCCATGGCCTTGGCCAGGGCCCGTCTGTCGATGGAGCCGCGCACCACCACGTTCAGTCCCGCCGATGCGCAGTACAGGTACACGTTCTGGGCGATGAAGCCGGTGTCGGCCGACGAGTACAACAGCCTGTCCTGGTCACCGGCTCCCTTCATGGCGTCCAGATCGGCCACATAAATCAAATCCAACGGGGCGCCGGCCACGAAATCCTGCGTGCCGGTCAGCGCCCGGATGTCCCGGTCCAGAACGGGCTCCATTCGGTTATTGTGCGGATCGTACCGGTACAAGCCATCCGCCGTGGCCAGGAAGACGGTGATCTCCTGCCAGTTGTGGGCCGACGGGGCGGTGCGCCCGCCCGAGCCGGGTCTGTTGATGCCGAACGCCGCCCATAACAGGTTGGACAGCACCTGGGGCGGCAGCGGTCGGGGACTGAACTCGCGGCTCGAATGGCGCGCGCTCAATGCTTCCATAAGCGGAATGCCGCCGTGTCGTTGGGGTGCCGGCAGTGGTACCGGCTGCAGGTCCCCCGCCATGCCAAGGGCGGGGACCATCAGTAACAGCGCCGGCCACAACCGGCCCAAAGCCTTCGGTTTCATGAGCGCTCTCCTGCTCGCTGCCGGGCCACCTCAAGCGTAGCCGTCTTGGTGTGCCTCACGGTCGGCGCTGGAATCCCTTCGGGCGCCCGCGCCGCCGGCGTACTCACCACCCCACATCTTTCAATTTAGTCGCCCTGCGGCCGAAACCCTGTTGGTGAACCGCCGCAGCTGTTGGGCGGCGTTGCGCGTTTGCCGTCGGCAGTGCGTGGTTCCCCCCCGACCGACCCTGGGGGCGATGGTGGTCCGCCGCCATCCCATGGAGTGGAAACCTTAGTTGTGGCGTGGAATAATCTTTTTGCCGGCCTCCCTGGGGAGCAGTCGGAGGAGTGGTTGTAGACCCTATGCGCAGGCCTGTCCCCCAGTATGTCCCTCCACTGCTGATCGCCGTCGTTATCGGAGTACTGGTCGCACTGTTCGACTGGACCATGCAGGCCCGCTTCCAGGCCCAGGAACGCGCCGATGTGGTGCACCGCCTGAGCGCCGTGCGCGCCCGCCTGGAAGGCGAGCTCAACTCCCGCCTGTTTCTGACCCAGGGCCTGGTCAGTTACGTGGCCACCCATCCCGAAGTTAGCCACGCCGAGTTCAACGCCCTCGCCCGGGGGCTGATCGCCGGCCACAGCGGCATCGACAGCATCCAACTGGCCCGCAACACCGTGGTGAGCGATGTCTACCCGTTGAAGGGCAATCGCGCGGTGCTGGGTCTGCGGCTGCTGGACTTGCCCGGCCAGCGCGCGGCGGTACAACGGGCCCTGGACACCCGTGGCACGGTGGTGGCGGGACCCCTGCATCTCGTTCAAGGCGGACTGGCGTTCGTCGCCCGTACCCCCATCTATCTAACCCCGGTCGGCGGGCGCCCGGGCAGCGGGCCCTACTGGGGGTTGGCCACCATCATCATCGATGCCCACGCTCTGCTGCGCAAAGCCGGTCTGGCCGAGCCGTCCGACGGGGCGCTGCGATTCGCCCTGCGGGGCAAGGACGGGCTGGGTGCCGCCGGCGAGGTGTTCTTCGGTAATGGGGCCGTCTTCCATCAGCAGCCGGCTCTGATGTCCGTGGATTTCCCCAACGGCAGCTGGCAGCTGGCGGCGGTGCCGCGGGATGGCTGGCAGGCCCTGGCGCCGGACAGTTGGTGGTGGCGCCTGGCCGGCACATTGCTGGTGCTGTTGGGTGCCATGCTTGCCTGGCTGTGGGCGCGCTACCCGGATCATCTGTGGCGCGAAGTGCAGCGCGCCACCGGCGCCCTGCGACGGGCCCAGCAGGAACTGGAGGCCAAGGTGGCCGAGCGCACCGCCGAGCTGACCGCCGCCAACCAGGTGCTGCGCGAGCGTGAGGCGCAGCTGGCCGAAGCTCAGCAGATCGCGCGCATGGGCAGCTGGTTGTGGGATGTGCCCACCAGCGCCATCACCTGGTCCGATGAGGTGTACCGCATCCTGGGATATCGTCCCGGAGAGGTCGCGGCCAGCTACGGGGCGTTTCTCTCCCGGGTCCACCCCGATGACCGCGATGCCGTGGAAAACGCGGTCAAAGTCGCCCTGCAACGCATCGAGCCGTACTCGGTGGACCATCGCATCCTGCTCCCCGACGGAACCCTGCGCATCGTCCACGAGGAAGCGCGGGTGCACTACGACGCAGAGGGCAACCCGCTGCGCATGACCGGCACCGTGCATGACATCACCGAGGCCAAGGCCATCGAGCGCCAGCTCGAGCACATGGCCTATCACGACTCCCTCACCGGTCTGCCCAACCGGGCATTGCTGCGGGACCGTCTGGCCCAGGCCATCGCCCGCAGCCGGCGCACCGGACGGCTGATGGCGCTGCTGTTCCTGGACCTGGACCGATTCAAGAACGTCAACGACAGCCTGGGCCACGGGACCGGCGATCGACTGCTGGTGCAGGTGGCCGAACGGCTGGCCGCCCATATGCGTACCGAGGACACCCTGGCGCGGCTGGGCGGCGACGAATTCACGGTGTTGCTGGAAGATTTGGTCGACACCGACCAGGCCGCGGCCGTGGCTCGCAAGCTGCACCAGGCGTTGTCCGAATCGTTCCACATCGACGGTCACGAGATCTTCGTGGCAGGCAGCGTGGGTATCAGTCTGTACCCCGGCGACGGTGACGACGTGGATACGCTCATGAAGCATGCCGATGCGGCCATGTATCGGGCCAAGGAAGTGGGTCGCGGCGGTGACCAGTTCTTCTCCCGGGATCTGGGTGAGCGCGCCCATGAGCATCTGGCCATGGAGATGGCGCTGCGTCGCGGGCTGGATCGCAGCGAGCTGTGTCTGCACTACCAACCCATCGTGGAGTTGGCCAGCGGCCGCATCGCCGGCTTCGAGGCACTGGTGCGCTGGTACCACCCCGAGCGCGGGCTGTTGGGGCCCGGCGAGTTCATTCCCCTGGCCGAGGAAACGGGGCTTTGTCTGGACATTGGCCGCTACGTGCTGCGTTCGGCCTGTGAGCAGAGCCGGGCGTGGCGCGATGCGGGCGTGCCTCCACTGCGGGTGATGGTCAATCTTTCTCCTCGTCAATTCAGCGAAGGCGATCTCAGCGGCGAGATCAAAGCGCTGCTGCAGGCCAACGCCCTGCAGGGTCAGTGCATAGGGCTGGAAATCACCGAGCATGTGCTGGTGAAAGACGACGATGTCATGAATCACCAACTCCGCCGTCTGCGGGAGATGGGCGTGCCGGTGGCCATTGACGACTTCGGCAAGGGACACTCCTCGCTGGCCTATCTGAAACGGCTCGCCATTGCCACCTTGAAGATCGATCGCGCCTTCGTCCGCGATGTCACCACCGACCCCAACGACACCGCCATCGTCGAGGCGATAATCGCGGTCGCCCACACCCTGGATCTGGACGTGGTGGCCGAAGGCGTGGAAACCGCCGCGCAGGCCGAGAGCCTGCGCACCCGCGGCTGCGATTTCGCCCAGGGTTTCTACTACAGCCGTCCGGTGCCCGCCGAGCAGGTCCCTGCGCTCATCGAGTTCCGCGGCGTCGCGCCCGGCTGCGGCCGCTGCGACGACCAGGACCTCTGCACCGCCTCCTGACCACCCCCCCCAAAAAAGGGGGTCGGTGACAAATGAGAAGCATTTGCACCCGATCTTCCGTCTTGGATCGCCCTTTCTTGCTGTGCCTCGGGCCCCGGCGACCGCCATCGCGATCACGGCATTCTCCCGCGTGCTTGACGGTATCGCCTCGGCCGACTTGAGGTAGGTGGCCATCGGCGGGCCAGATCGCCCGGCGGCGGACTGCGGAGACGCTACCCAATGGTGAATGGGCGGGTGGTGAGTGTTCTGGTGTCAATGGTTCTTACACCGACTGCTGGCCGGTCTGTAATAGGATAACTGTCTGCAATATCGATAAAAAACTGTTTTCCATGCTGAGCGCGGTTCCGCTGAGGTGTGGCTCGAAGGCGGGTCTTGCCCTACCTCTTCTGTTAATAAACTTTACAGTAAATCCGCAGCCAGCCGGGACGGTATGGTTAAGTGATTGTTTGTAAATATTATGTAAATTTTGGCATGGATGATGCTTTTACTGACACATGCAGGGGTCGGAGAAACCCGCCTGCGTTCGAGGTGGAACGCTTTATTTCGGTTGGCGCCGCCTCTCAATGAACGAAGAACGGAGGTAAAAAGTCATGTCGTCACTCATTCGTCGCCAACTGATCCGCTTCGTGTCCGCGTGCGGGTTGCTTATGTTGGCAATGCAGGTTCAGGCAGTGCCCGTCACCACGGAACTCGCTCTTGCCATCGACCGTTCCGGAAGCATCAGTTCATCTGATTTTGCGCTTCAGCGTAATGCTTATGCCGCTGTGCTCAACGATCCCAACATCCTCCCTCAGGATGGCAGCGTCGCCATCGGTGTGTGGAGCTTTGGGCAGACGGTCATCGAGCACTTTGCCATGGCCCAGATCGATAGCACCAATATTGCCAGCTTGATCGCCGCCATCAACGGCATGACTCAGGTCAGCTCCGGTGCCACCGCATTGGGGCCGGCTATCCAGACCGCGACCAATTCGTTGGTCAACTATATCGTCGCCGGCAGTCGGCAGGTCATTGACGTCTCTACCGATGGATTCGGTAACACCGGCATAAGCCAGACCACCGCCGCGGACGCCGCCATTGCGGCGGGCGTCGATCAGGTGAATTGCCTCGGCGTGGGCGGTGGCGCGAACTGCAACTTCGTGCGCGGCACAGGCGCCTTCTCCGTGACGGTTTCCAGCTTCGCTGACTTCCAGGCGACCCTGGAGCGCAAGATCCTGCGCGAGACTCAGCAGATTCCGGAACCGGCAACTCTCCTGCTGATGGGTGCAGCGGCGGTGGCAGGGGTTGGTATAAACCGGCGTCGCCGGCGCGCCAACTGAATCAAACCACGGCGGACAGAAAACGGCGGCCCTCCGGGCCGCCGTTTTTTTTGGTGGGCAAGGGTGCAGCGCCAGTGAGCGTTATGGGGTACCAACCTTATGGCCCCGCCTATCCGCCGCTCTAGCCGTGAAGTTGCCTGTTGTCGGCGATTCCCAACCTCCAGTCATCTTCCCGACAAACCTTGTAGAACCTCAAGCCCGGGCAAAAAGGGGTCGGTGACAAATGAGAATCATTTGTCACCGACCCCTTGTTGGTTTTAACGGTTTTCTTCTGTCAGTTTGCCCTGAGAGGTCCATTTTTTCCGCTATTTTCCGGTCTTTCGTCAAATTCGTCATCGGTGCAACAGCGCGACAAAAGGAACAATAGAAATGGCCATTTTGCTGCCTATAATCGAAGGTTAGACGCGGGAGACAGGCAGGGACGATAATCCTTGCGACACGCCAAGGCCGCATTCGCGGGTCGAGTTGCCGCACGCTGTCTGCAGATTCTTCCAGGGACGCCACCACGAAGGCAGGAGACGATCACCATGCTACGAGCGCTTCAGCTTGAGCCGGCCAAGTGCACCGGCTGCCAGCAATGCGAGCTGGCCTGTTCCTACGAAAACGAAGGGGTGTTCAACCCCTCCAAATCCCGCATCAAGGTCTTCACATTCCACCACGAAGGGCGTTTCGCGCCGTATACGTGCACCCAGTGCGACGAGGCCTGGTGCATGCATGCCTGTCCCGTGGAGGCCATTACGCTGAATGCCGCTACCGGCGCCAAGGAAGTGAGTGAAGCGGACTGCGTGGGCTGCAAAGTGTGCACCATCGCCTGCCCGTTCGGAACGGTCAATTACAATCACGACACCGGCAAGGTCATGAAATGCGATCTGTGCGGCGGCGACCCCTGGTGCGCCAAGGCCTGTCCCACCGGCGCGATCACCTACGTCGACATGGACAACGCCGGGTTCGAGCGCATGCGCGCCTGGGCGCAGCAGAGCCCTCAAGGGCCGGCGACCTACAACGCGCCCCGACCCAAGGACGTCGCCACTTTTACACGCGCAAACTGATTTCTTCGCAGGAGGATCGCGAACATGGCTTGGACCGGAAACGTAATGCGGGTGAATCTCACCACCGGTGAGATCAGCACAGAGGCACTCAACAAACAATGGGCCCAGGAGTACCTGGGACAGCGCGGGCTGGCGACCAAGTATCTCTACGAGGAAATCGACCCCAAGATCGATGCCCTGTCGCCGGAGAACAAACTCATCATGGTCACCGGCCCGCTGACCGGCACCATGGCATCCACCGGCGGGCGCTACTCGGTGGTCACCAAGAGCCCTCTGACGGGCGCGGTCGCCTGCTCCAATTCCGGCGGTTTCATTGGCGCGGAGCTGAAGATGGCCGGCTGGGACATGATCATCTTCGAAGGCCGTTCGCCCACACCGGTATATCTGCACATCGAAAACGAACGGGCCGAGCTGCTGCCCGCCGACGATCTGTGGGGCAAGTCGGTATGGGATACCGACGAGGAGCTGCACAGAAGATACCAGGACCCGTTGCTGCGTATTTCCTGCGTCGGCCGCTCCGCCGAGCAGGGCAACCTGTACGCCGGTGTCATCAACGACCTGCACCGGGCGGCCGGGCGTTCCGGCGTCGGCACGGTGATGGCCTCCAAGCATCTGAAGGCGGTGGCCTGTCGCGGCACCAAGGGCGTGGGCAATCTCAAGGATCCCATGCGATTCCTGCAGGCGACCGAGCAGGCGAAGAAGGTGCTGGCGGACAACGCCGTTACCGGCCAGGGTCTGCCCCAGTACGGCACCCAGGTGCTGATGAACGTGATCAACGAAATCGGCGCACTGCCTACCCACAATATGCAGGAAGTGCAGTTCGAGGGGGCGAACAAGATTTCCGGCGAAGCCATGCACGAGCCGCGTCCCACCGACCATCAGCCCAACCTCACCACCAATGCCGCCTGTTTCGGCTGCACCATCGCCTGCGGGCGCATCTCCACCATGGACAAGGGCCACTTCACCATCGAGAACAAGCCCCAATACTGGGGTGCCTCGGGCGGCCTGGAGTACGAAGCAGCCTGGGCCTTGGGCACCGACACCGGCGTGGACGATCTGGAAGCCCTGACCTACGCCAATTACCTGTGCAACGAGGACGGCTTCGATCCCATCACCTTCGGTTCCACCGTGGCCGCCGCCATGGAGCTCTACGAAACCGGCGTGATCACCGACAAGGACACTGGCGGTATCGAGCTCAAGTTCGGTTCCGCCCGGGCCCTGGCCCAATGCGCCGAGCTCACCGCGAAGGGCGAGGGTTTCGGCAAGATCCTCGGCCTCGGCTCCAAGCGCCTGTGCGAGAAGTACGGCCATCCGGAGCTGTCCATGACCGTCAAGGGCCAGGAGTTCCCCGCCTACGACCCGCGGGGCATCCAGGGCATGGGGCTCGCCTACGCCACTTCCAACCGGG
>CAZNBB010000083.1:0-16956 GCA_964571225.1 uncultured Gammaproteobacteria bacterium | reverse complement strand
TACACCAACCGCAGCCCGGCGAAGATGTGGCGTTTGTCGGGCTCGTAGAAGTTGCGGAAGCTGGCGCGTTTGACGGCGGGGCGGGTGTGCAGGCTGCCGCCTTTGAGGGTGTAGTGGTCGCCGCCCAGCCAGGGGGTGGAGTATTCCCGATAGGGAAAGGACTCGAAGCCTTCGTAGGGATGAAAGGTGTTGGCGCACCATTCCCATGCGCGGCCGGTCTGTTCCAGCACTCCAAGCCTGCAGGCCGCTTCCCATTGGTACTCGTGGGGCAGTTGCCCGTCCGCCCAGGCGGCAAAGGCACTGGCCTCGTGGTGGTTGATGCCCAGCACCGGTTCGCCAGCGGTCAGCTCGTAGGGGCCGCGGGCGGCGATGCCGAACCACTCGCCGCGCCCGTTGCGCCGCCAGTGGTCCGGGTGGGCGGCGCTCGCAGCCTCCCGCCAGGCCCAGCCGGCAGGGCTCCACCAGCGGGCGTCCTGATAGCCGCCCGCCTCCATGAAGGCCAGGTATTCGGCATTGGTGACTGGATGGGTGGCGATATCGAAGCGGCCCAGCTCCGCCCGCTGCACGGGCAGCTCGTTGTCGAAGGCCTCCGGGCGCCGGCCGCCGACGCGGTAGTGGCCGGCGGGCACCTGCCGGGTGTCGCGCACGGGCTGGGCGGGCTGCAGTGGCGTGTGCACCTGGAAATCGTTCGGGGCGGCCGCCAGTGCCCGCTGGGTCAGGACCATCAGTATGGTCTCGTAGTGCTGGCTGTGGTGTTGCAGCAGAAAGCCCTGCAGGTAGTCGTCATGGAACAATTCATGGTCGGCCAGCTCGGCGGGCAGGTTGGCCAGGTAGCTGCGGTTGAAGGCATGCAACTCGTGGGCCCATTGCAGCAACTGCGATTGCGGTGGCAGCAGCCTGCCGCGTTCGGGCTTGGGAGTGTGGGGCGGCGTGTACAGCCGGGCCAGGGGAGCGGTGACGGAGTCGTCCCCTCGAACCTGCTCATGCAGCCAGAAGCATTCGATGTAGACGCAATGTCCCAGATGCCACCCCAGCGGGCTCAGGTCCGGATGGTGCTGGGCCCGACAGTCGCTGTCGTCCACCGAGCCGGCCAGAGCGCTCAGCAGCTCGTGGGTGATCGCCAACTGGTCCAGGATGCCGGCCGCGTTCATAGGTCGAGCAATTCCGGCGGCTCGTCGGGATCCAGGATGAGGATGTGATTTTCCGGCACCGGCTGCCACAGGCCGGTTTCGGTCAGCGGTTCGGAAGCGACCAGCTGGCCGCCGGGAAAGGCGTCGTCATCGGTGGTGTAGTACAGCGACGGACAGTCGTGGTTGACGGCATGGCGGATGGCATACAGCCGTGACCCCTCGGTCACGATGAAATTGAGCAGGGCCGTGCGGTTGTCCAGCCACTCCGTCAGGCGCATGCACAGTTCGGTGAGGGCCGATTCCACGGACAGATCGGGGTCCTCCGCCAGCAGCTGGCGCAACAGGGCGAACAGATACTCGGAGTCGGTGTTGCCGCGCACGTCCGCCCCGATGGGAGCTGACAGCTGGCGCTGCACCGTCGGGCGCAGGGCCAGCGCGAAGTCCTGTACGTAGCCGTTGTGCAGGAACAGGATTTCCTCATCGCAGAACGGCTGGGTGTTAACGTGGTTCACGGGGTTGCCCGGCGTAGCGCTGCGCACCCCCGCCAGCCACAGGTCCGCTTCCAGCGCACGGGCCAGATGGGGCAGGTTAAGGTCCGACCAGATGGGCAGCGGGCTGACGTAGGCGGCGGGGCTTTCGTCGTCTGCGTACCAGCCGAAGCCGTAGCCGTCGGCGTTGAGCTTGGCATAGCGCAGCTCCCGCGGCGCCCAGGCCTGCTCAACCAGACTGTGGGGCGGATCCGTCAGGAATGCCTGCAGGGGGATCGGCGGACCGAGATAAGCGGCCATGCGGCACATGAGAAGGCACTCCACGCCCGTTGATAGTGGCGGCTCTTTTGCAACCCCTTGACTTCGCAATAGGTTGGGGCGCACGAGCTTGAAAGCCGTGCCTGGGATGGTAGCCTATGTTCATAGCCCGGCCAACTGGACGACCTGCCCCGTGTACCCCGAACAACCGGTCGACCCGACGTTCTGCAGCGGCCGGTATTGCGTCAATGGATCAGTTGCTTGTGGATGGCGCGCGCCGTTCCGCGCCCGCATGCACGTGCAAGGAGATCGCCCATGCTGAACACCGACCCCGCCGCCCACGCACGCTTTTCCCTGCGCCAGGTGCCGCCCGCCCGGCCGGTGGCCGATCTCGCCCAGGATGCCCGTGACGGGCTGATAGAGCGCCCCCGCTCCCTGCCGCCCAAGTACTTCTACGACGATCGCGGTTCGAGGCTGTTCGACGCCATCTGCGACACCCCGGAGTACTATCCCACCCGTACCGAGAACGCCCTGCTCGAGCGCTATGCCGCGCAGATCATGGCGGCGGCGGATCCCGAGCACATCATCGAGTTCGGCAGCGGTACGTCCCGCAAGACGCTGCATCTCCTGGAGGCCTGCGCCGCGGAGGCGTGCTACTGGCCTTTCGATGTCTGCGAATCCATGCTCCGCGAGAGCGGCTCGGCGCTGGTGGAGAGCTACGACTGGCTGCAGGTGAATGCGCTGGTGGGGGACTACCTGGGGGGGCTGGCCCGGTTGCCGCGCCCGGAGGGCAAGCGTCTGCTGGTGTTCCTGGGCGGCACCATCGGCAACTTCGAGCCAGGCCAGGCCCACGAATTTCTGTGCGAGGTGCGCGAGTCCATGGAGCCCGGTGACACCCTGCTGCTGGGGGCCGACCGGGTCAAGGATCCCCATATCCTGCATGCCGCCTACAACGACGCCGCCGGCATCACCGCCGAGTTCAATCTGAATCTGCTGCGGGTGCTCAACCGCGAGCTGGAAGCGGACTTCGACCTGGGCGGCTTCCGCCACCAGGCGCGCTACAATCGAGCCCTGGAGCAGATCGAGATGTACCTGGTGGCCCGGCGTGCGCAGCAGGTGCGCCTGGGTGCCCTGGACGCGGACCTGGAGTTCGCCAACGGTGAAGCCATCCTGACCGAGATCAGCCGCAAGTTCACGCCCGCCAGCCTGGAAAGCCTGCTGGGCGCCGCCGGCCTGGTGGTGGACCGCCACTTCGAGCCGCCCAACGGCTATTTTTCCCTGGTGCTGGCACGGCCGTCGGACGCCCCGGTACGGCCTGTGTAATACGGCTGTAACACGGCTGGGGTCTAATCGGCCGCCGAATGCACTGGCTGAATATAATAACCAGGGTTCCGTCCCGTAGCGGGCGGAAAAGGCGGCGCGATGAGTGAAGCGAATATCCTGATTGTCGAAGACGAGCCGGCAATCCGAGAGATGGTGGGATTTGCCCTGGAACGGGCCGGCTTCGGCTGGCAGGAGGCCGAAGACGCCGCCGGGGCTCAGGCCCGTATTGCCGACCGGGCCCCGGACCTCATCCTCCTGGACTGGATGCTGCCGGGCACCAGCGGCATCGATCTGGCCCGCCGGCTCAAGCGCGACGAGCTCACCGACCAGATCCCGATCATCATGCTCACCGCCCGTGGTGAGGAAGAGGACAAGGTGCGCGGCCTGGAAGTGGGGGCCGACGACTACATCACAAAGCCTTTTTCGCCGCGGGAACTGGTGGCCCGTATCCGGGCCGTGCTGCGACGGGCGGCCCCGGAGCCGAGCGACGCCACCATCGAGGTGGACGGACTGACCCTCGATCCGGCCGGACACCGGGTCAGCGCCAATGGCGTCGGCCTGGAGGTGGGGCCCACCGAATATCGGCTGCTGAACTTCTTCATGACGCACCCGGAACGGGTGTACAGTCGCAGTCAGCTGCTGGACAGGGTTTGGGGACGTAATGTCTACGTTGAAGAGCGCACTGTGGATGTGCACATCAGGCGCCTGCGCAAGGCGCTGTCGCAGACCGGTCACGATCGCCTCATTCAGACCGTACGCGGCGCCGGCTACCGTTTCTCCGCACGGGAGTAGTGCTGGTTGAATCCGTGGCTCGGCGAATTCTGGCGAGCCATCGGCCTTGCCTTTGTTTTGCTGCTGGTCGGCTCGCTGATCGGCAGACCCGCGTTGGTCGTGTTGCTGGGCGTGCTGGCCTATGGCCTCTGGCATCTGGTCAACCTGTACCGCCTGGAACGCTGGCTGACCGAGGGCAAGCGCTTCCATCCCCCGGAAGGCTACGGCATCTGGGACAACATCTTCCAGCAGATCTACCGTCTTCAGCAGCGCAACCGCAAGCGCAAACGCAAGCTGGGCAATATGCTCAGCCGCTTCCAGGAAGCCACCGAGGCCATGCCGGACGGCACCGTGGTGCTGGACAGCCGCGGTTCCATCGAATGGTGGAATTCGGCGGCCGAGGTGCTGCTGGGGCTGCACTATCCGCGCGACGTGGGCCAGCGGCTGGCCAACCTGGTCCGTCATCCGGTGTTCGCCGACTACCTGCGCCGCCAGGACTATTCCCAGTCCGTGCAGTTTCCGTCGCCGGCCGACGAGCGCCACAGCCTGTCGGTGCGCGTGGTGCCCTACGGAAAGAATCAGCGGCTGGTCATCATCCGCGACGTCAGCCGGCTGCAGAAGCTCGAACAGATGCGTCGCGATTTCGTGGCCAACGTATCCCACGAACTGCGCACGCCTCTGACGGTGGTGATGGGCTACCTGGAAACCCTGGAGGACGACCCCGACGGTGTGCAGCGCTGGGGGCGTTCCATACAAGCCATGCGCGAGCAGACCGAACGCATGCAGCGCATCGTGGAGGACCTGCTGCTGCTGTCACGGTTGGAGACGGACGTGCAGAGCGAATCCCGCGACCCGGTGCGGGTGCCGCCGATGCTGGAACATTTGCGCGAAGAAGCGATGCGACTGAGCGGCGACCAGGACCACCAGATCACCCTGGAGGCAGACGAGGATCTATGGCTGCGGGGTGACGAGAGTCAACTGCGCAGCGCCTTTTCCAACCTGGTGTACAACGCAGTGCGTTACACGCCGGCCGGCGGAGCCATCCACATGCGCTGGTTGGCCGACGACCAGGGCGCCTGCTTCGAAGTGGCCGACACCGGCATCGGCATCGCACCCCATCACGTGCCCCGTCTCACCGAACGGTTCTACCGGGTGGACGTGGGTCGTTCCCGCCAGAGCGGGGGGACCGGGCTGGGCCTTGCCATCGTCAAACATGTGCTGCTGCGCCACGACGCCCGTCTGGAGATCGAGAGTGTGCCCGGCAAAGGCAGCACCTTCCGTTGCGAGTTTCCGGCCGAGCGGGTGATTCGCCGGGAACCCGAAGCGGCCCAGGGTGCGGGCTAGGGCCGATCCAACGGCGGAACTGATCGGGCTTTGCAGCGGACCGAAAGGAACCTGCGGCATGTGCGCCGTCGCCGACAGCCTTGCCCGGCCGTTCGGGACGCGGCGGTTCCCGCAATCGACAGGATTCTGGCCCGCGGCGGCCCTAGGCCGCCGCTCTGAGCATGTCGCGCAGGGCGTGGAAGTCGTGGTAGTCCACATGGCGCAGCATGAGTCCGACGCCGTCGCCGTTGCCGTGAACCACATAGCCCGCCACCCGGTGCTGACGGTTGCCGCGCCGATGGGCAGTGCGAAAGCTCACCTCCACCTTCGCATGGGTGGGAAGGAACACGCCCCCCGTGTTCACGAACATGCCTTCCATACTCACGTCGCGGGTCTTGCCCGGCACCGAGCCGATCGGCGCGTAAAACAGCTCCACGTCCATGGCGATCGGTTTGCGGGCGCTCCATCGGTGTTCCATGGTCATGCCCCCGTTCCTCCTTTGCGGTTTCGACGGAAAATTGTCGCGGAAGGGACGGCAAGCAATAACAATGCCAGCAGGTCCAGTGGTTGGCTCCCGGGGGCGCTGCTATAGTACGGCGCAGCCACCGCCGGATGCTGCCGGTGGAATCGTAGTTCGTTGCGGCAATTCAGATAGTTGCCCGCCTGTCGTCAGTGGAGCCCCGTGCCGGACAACAAGCCTCCCGATACCATTGCCGCCGTCGACCTCGGCTCCAACAGTTTCCACATGATTGTCGCCCAGAGGGACAACGGGGAGCTGAAGATCGTCGATCGGCTGCGCGAGCCGGTGCGGCTGGCCGGCGGCCTGGATGCCAAGCAGCGCCTGACCGAAGAGGCACAGAGCCGGGCCCTGGCCTGCCTGGAGCGGTTCGGCCAGCGCGTGCGCAGCCTTGCGCCGGGCGCGGTGCGAGCCGTGGGTACCAACACCCTGCGCAAAGCGCGTAACGGCGCGGGTTTCATCGCCCGGGCCCAGGCGGCGCTGGGTCATCCCATCGAAATCATCTCCGGCGTGGAAGAGGCCCGCATCATCTACCTGGGGGTGGCCAACAGCCTTGCCGGCAACGGCGGCCGTCGTCTGGTGGTGGACATCGGCGGCGGCAGCACCGAGCTCATCGTGGGCGAGGGTTTCGAGCCCCTGCACCTGGAGAGCCTGTACATGGGTTGCGTGGGGATGAGCCGCCTGTATTTCCCCGACGGACGCATCAAGAAGGACGGCATGCGAGGTGCCGAGCTGGCCGCCGCTCTGGAACTGCAGCCGGTGGAGGAGGGCTTCCGCAACCTGGGCTGGAATGCGGTTACCGGCGCCTCGGGCACGGTGCGGGCGGTGCGGGACGTGGTGGTGGCGGCGGGCTGGAGCGAGAGCGGCATCACCCCCGAGTCCCTGCAGATGCTGCGGGCGGCCATGTTGGACAGCGGCGATGTGGCGTCGCTGAAGCTCAAAGGGTTGGCCGACGATCGCCGCCCGGTGTTTCCGGGCGGCGTGGCCATTCTCATCGCCGTCTTCGAAGCACTGGGTATCGAACGTATGCTGGTGGCGGACGGGGCGTTGCGCGAAGGGTTGCTGTACGACCTGCTGGGCCGCATCCGCCACGAGGACGTGCGTGAGCGGGCGGTGGACGCGGTGGCGGCACGCTTTCACGTGGACACCCGCCATGGGCGTCAGGTGGAGCACACCGCGCGCCGGTTGCTGGCGCAGGTGGCGGACGTCTGGGCATTGCAGGACGAGGGCCCGGCTCAGATGCTGGCCTGGGCTGCCCGCCTGCACGAGATCGGGCTGGTGATCGCCCACAGCCAGTACCACAAGCACGGCGCCTATCTGCTGGCGAATTCGGACCTGCCGGGGTTTTCCCGCCGGGACCAGGCGCTGCTGGCGGCGTTGGTGCGGGGCCATAGGCGCAAGCTGCGGCTGTCCGAGTTCGAGGCCGTGCCCGAATGGATACGCCAGAGCGCGCTGCGGCTGTGTGTGCTGCTGCGCCTGGCGGTGTTGCTGCACCGCGGCCGCTCCCAGCTGCGGCTGCCGCCGGTGACGCTGACGGTGACCAAGTCCGGTTTGCACCTGCACTTCCCGGACGGCTGGCTGGATGAGCATCCCTTGACCCGTGCGGACCTGGAACTGGAAGCCGGCTATCTCAAGGCGAGCCGCTTCAAACTGCGATTCCAGTGACCGCCCCGCCGCTTTGGCGCGCGCGCATTCGCTACGCTGCCGCGTAGGCCTTTTTCCGGGTGCCCATGCGCAGATCGTACGTTGGGCTGAGCGCCACGAAGCCCGACAGGGCGTTGGACCGCTATCGCGCCGTGCGCTGAGGACCGTTGGGGTTCCTTCGTCAGCCCGCTCTACTTGTAGTTTGTTGCGCGCAGGCAGGTGGCTATCCGCGCCGGTGCGGGCGCGCGCCGCAGTCCGTGGCCACCGGCGGGATACAGCCGGCAGCAGCCGTGGCCTTCCGGGCCGGTTGCCGGTTCCACATCGCGGCCATCCACCAGTACGGTGGGCGAACCGAAGCGCCGCACGTAGTCCGGCGCCTGCGCATCGTTGCGGCGCCATTCTCTCCAGTGGGCCGCGAGGCCCGCCATGCCGAACGCTTCCATCAGCGCCCGCCGCGCGGCGCGGACGTTGGGGCAGTCGGGATCGTAGATGAGCTCGACGGTGGCCATCAGGACGGCTCCCGGGGGTCCAGCGCCCGCACGATGGGGCACTCGTCCACCGGCGTCCGGGTACTTCCGCAGCTTTCGGCCAGGTCGGTCAGCACCGCCCGCATGCGCGCCAGTTCCGCCATCTTGCGGTCGATGGCATCCACCTTGTCGGCGACCCGGACCCGCACATCGGCGCAGGTGCCGGTGGGATCGGCCCGCAGGGCAAGCAGTTCCGCGATTTCCCCCAGGGAAAACCCCAGTGCCTTGGCCTGGCGGATGAAGCGTACCCGGCGCACGGCAGCGGGCGTGTACCGGCGGTAACCGGCGGCGCTGCGTGGGGGCGCTTCCAGCAGGCCCTGGCGTTCGTAGTAGCGGATGGTCTCGATGTTCACGCCCGCGGCGCGGGCGAGCTTGCCGATGGTGAAGGACATGGCCGGCCTCCTGACAGGAGGCCAGTGTAGAGCCCGTACCTGGGTACGGGGTCAAGGGGAGACGGGCCCCGCCCTTACGGCGGGTCGCTGAGCTTCTCCAGCAGGGCGCCCTGGGCGGAGCGTGGTTTCTGGTGGCCCACCGGTTTGAGGTGCTTGTACTCGCCGTCGCTCTGCAGCACCCAGGCCTGGGTGTTGTCGGACAGGTACAGCTCAAGGGATTCCTTCATGATGCGCTGGCGCAGGCGGCGATCCTCGATGGGAAAAGCCACTTCCACACGCCGGAAGAAGTTCCTGTCCATCCAGTCGGCGCTGGAACAGAACAGCTCGCTTTCGCTGTCGTTCTGGAAGAAGAACACCCGGGTATGCTCCAGAAAGCGCCCCACCACGGAGCGCACCTGGATGTTCTCGGACACGCCCGGCAGGCCCGGGCGCAGGCAGCATATGCCGCGAATGATCAGGTCGATCTTCACGCCGGCCTGGGAGGCGCGGTAAAGGGCCTGGATCACCTGCGGCTCGATGAGTGCATTCATCTTGGCGATGATCCGTGCCGGCTTGCCCTCGGCGGCGTGGCCCGCTTCGCGCTCGATCTTCTTGATGAGGGTCTTGTGCAGGGTGAAGGGCGCCTGCAGCAGCTTGCGCAGCCGTTCCACCCGCCCCAGGCTGGTGAGCTGCAGGAAGACCTTGTAGACATCCTCGCCGATCACGCGGTCGCCCGTGAGCAGGCCGTAGTCGGTGTACAGCCGCGCCGTGCGGGGATGGTAGTTGCCGGTGCCCAGATGGGCGTAGTGACGCAGCCGGCGGCTCTCGCGGCGCGTGACCAGGATCATCTTGGCGTGGGTCTTGTAGCCCACCACCCCGTACACCACGTGGGCGCCGGCCTCCTGCAGGCGGTTGGCCAAAGCGATGTTGGCCGCTTCGTCGAAGCGCGCCCGCAGCTCGATCACCACCGTGACCTCCTTGCCGTTGCGGGCCGCTTCCACCAGTGCCTCCACCACCGCCGACTCCGGACCGGTGCGGTACAGCGTCTGCTTGATGGCCAGCACCCGCGGGTCGGTGGCGGCCTGGCGCAGGAAGTCGATCACCGGCACGAAGGATTCGAACGGGTGGTACATAAGCACGTCGCCGCGCTGCAGGGTGTCGAATATGTTGGCCTCCACCGGCAGGGCGGTGGGCCGGCGGGGCGTGAAGGCGGGATACTTCAGGTCGGGCCGGTCCACCATGTCGTAGATGGCCTGCAGGCGGTTCAGGTTCACCGGGCCGTTGACCTGGTACAGGTCCTCATCCTCCAGGTTGAAACGCCGCAGCAGATAGCGGCCCATCTCCGGCGTGCAGTTGTCCGCGGTCTCCAGGCGCACGGCGTCCCCGTAGCGCCGCGACAGCAACTCGCCCTCCACCGCCCGCAGCAGGTCGTCGATTTCCTCCTCGTCCACGAACAGGTCGGAGTTGCGGGTGACCCGGAACTGGTAGCAGCCGGTGACCTTCATGCCCGGGAACAGATCGCCGACATGGGCATGGATCATGGAGGACAAAAACACGAAGTCGTTGGGTCCGCCGCTGCGCTCGCGGGGCATCTTGATCAGCCGCGGCAGCGAGCGCGGCGCCTGCACGATGGCCACGCCGCTGTTGCGCCCGAAGGCGTCCTTGCCTTCCAGGGAGACGATGAAGTTCAGGCTCTTGTTGAGCAGGCGCGGAAACGGATGGGCGGGGTCGAGCCCCAGGGGGCTCAGCACCGGCTGCAATTCCTGGTGGAAGTGGCGCTTGACCCATTCGGCCTGCTTGGGCGTCCAATGGGTGCGGCGCACGAAACGGATCTTCTCGGCGGCCAGGGCCGGGATCAGCACGTCGTTGAGCACCCGGTATTGTTCGGCCACCAGTTCGTGGGCCACACGGCTGATGTGCTTGAGATTCTCCTGGGGCGTGAGGTTGTCGGCCCCGGCATGCACAGAGCCGGACAGCAGCCGTTCCTTCAGGCCGGCCACCCGGATTTCGAAGAACTCGTCCAGGTTGGTGCTGGAGATACAGAGAAAACGCAGCCGTTCCAGCAGGGGTGTGCCCTCGTCCTTGGCCTGTTCAAGTACGCGCTTGTTGAAGGCGAGCAGGCTGAGCTCGCGGTTGATGTACAGGTCAGGTTGGGAGAGATCGATGTCGTCCATCCGGCTGGTCACTGTGCGGAAACGCCGGTCATTATGCCTGAAAAGCGTACCGGCTGTGGTGTCGAGCCACCGGTGTCATAAAAATGTAATACGCTTTGCCCCGTTGAACAGGTACCTTATGGCGCGCCCAAGTGCCGCTCGTGGCATACTGCAGGTCATTTTGCCGCCTTGACGGCACTTGGCGGCGGGCGTCGGCCTTGATCAACGCCAGACGGTTGGCGATGATGTGACTATTCAGGCGCAGGCGTGGATCCGGCGGATCGCCGGGACCCTCCGGGCAATGGTTGCGTAGCGGGGCCTGCAGTCCCGCCAACGAGCCGATTGCGTGGAAGGTTACCCGGAGTCGCACGGGGTACCCCCTGCGCGGGAGGCCGCCTCAGGCGGCCTTGTGTGGAGAAGACGATGGACAAGATCAATCTGGGTCACCATATCTCACAGCAGTTCAACGCCGAGCTGGAGGATATCCGCAGCCGGGTATTGGCCATGGGCGGGCTGGTGGAACAGCAGATCGCCGATGCGCTGACGGCCCTGGTGGATCGCGACCAGCGCATGGCGGAGATCGTGGTAAGCAACGACTACAAGGTCAACGCCATGGAAGTGGCCCTGGACGACGAGTGCAACCGGGTGCTGGCCCGGCGCCAGCCCACCGCCAGCGACCTGCGACTGGTGGTTGCCGTCATCAAGACCATTACCGACCTGGAACGCATCGGCGACGAGGCCGAGCGCATCGGGCGCATGGCCATGCGCCTGTCGGGGGCGGAGGATACCCACAACCTCTACGGGCAGATCGAGCACCTGGGCAACCGGGTCCGGCAGATGCTGCACGATGCCCTGGACACCTTCGCGCGCATGGATCCGGAAATGGCCGTGCAGGTCTGGCAGGAAGACAACAAGGTGGACTCGGAGTACGAGGCCATCATGCGTCAGCTCATCACCTATATGATGGAAGATCCGCGCGCCATTCCCAGGGCGCTGGATGTCATGTGGTCGGCCCGCGCCCTGGAGCGCATCGGCGACCGCTCCCGCAACATCTGCGAGTACGTCATCTACCTGGTCAAGGGCAAGGACGTGCGGCACACCAGCCTGGAGCGTATGGAGCGGGAGGCGCGGGAAAACCACCTTTCCCCCTGATCGATTCTGCGGTGCCCGGCCATGGATGGCATGGTGCTAGCCTACCAGCGCCACGCTCTTCACCAGCGCATGCACGGCCATCCCCTTGGCAAGGCCCAGCTGATGCTGGGACTTGCGGGTTATCCTGGCCAGCAACAGGGCACCGCCGGCGTCCAGCTTCACCATCACCTGTGCAGGACCGTCGTCGGCCATGTCCACGATGGTGGCGGCAAACTGATTGAGCACGCTGGTGGCGCCGGGCGGTGCCAGCATCAGGCTCACGTCCCGGGCGGCGATGCGCACGCGGGTGCCCTGGCCGACGGCCAGGGCATGGCCTGGCAGGGCGATCGGCCCGGCCGGCGAGTCCAGGTAGGTGAGGCTGAAACGTTCGTCCACGGACGTCACCACGGTGTCCACCACGGCGCCTGCCGCAGCGCCGTGACCGAGAGGCAGGTCCAGTCGGGACAGCATGTCGGCCAGCGGGCCCGCGGCCCCGCAGCGCCCGTCTTCCACCAGAATCAGCGTATCCGCCAGCCGTGCCACTTCGTCGATGGCGTGACTGACGTACAGCACCGGAATGGCCAATTTTTCGTGCAGCCGTTCCAGGTAGGGCAGGATCTGGGCTTTGCCGATCTGGTCCAGGGCCGCCAGGGGTTCGTCCATGAGCAGCACGCCGGGGCCGGTGAGCAGGGCCCGGGCGATGGCCACCCGCTGGCGCTCGCCGCCGGAGAGGCGCTCGGGACTGCGGTGCAGCAGATGGGCGATGCCCAGCCACTGCACGACTTCGGCGCTGTCCAGTCGGCGCCGGTCCCGGGACGCGCGCCGCAGGGCGTAGGTCAGGTTGCCCTCAACGCTCAGGTGGGGAAACAGCAGGGCGTCCTGAAACACGTAACCCAGGGCCCGACGGTGGGACGGCATGAACAGCTTCTGCGGAGAATCCTGCCAGCAGACACCGTTCACCATGATGCGTCCACGGGCGCGGGGCTCCAGCCCTGCCAGGCAGCGCAGCAGGGTGGTTTTGCCGGAGCCGGAGCGTCCGAACAGCGCGGTCACGCCGTGGCCCGGTACATCCAGGTTCATGTCCAGCCGGAAGCCGTCCTGCTCCAGTTCCAATTCCGCCTGCAGTCCGTTCATGGGCCGGGTGTGCGCAGACGGCGGTTGATGGAGTACACCCCCGTCAGGACCAGGAATGAGAACACCAGCAGAGCCGCCGACCACAGATGGGCGGCGGCGTAGTCCAGCGCCTCCACGTTGTCGTAGATGGCCACCGACAGGACCTGGGTGCGACCGGGGATGTTGCCGCCGATCATCAGCACCACGCCGAATTCACCCACTGTATGGGCGAAGGCCAGCGTCATGGCGCTGAGAAAGCCGTTGCGGGCCAGGGGCACCGCCACCGTGAAGAACCGGTCCATGGGGCCTGCCCCCAGCGTTGCGGCCGCTTCCAGGGGGCGCTGGCCGATGGCCTCGAAGGCCCGCTGCAGGGGCTGGACGGCGAAGGGCAGGGAATACAGGGTGGAACCGATCACCAGCCCGGTGAAGGTGAACGCCAGGGTCGGGCCGCCCAGGGCGCGGGTGAGTCCGCCGATGGGGCCGTGGGGTCCCAATGCGATGAGCAGGTAGAACCCGAGCACCGTGGGGGGCAGCACCAGCGGCAGCGCCACCAGCGCTTCCACCACCACCCGCCCACGGGCACGGGTGCGGGCGAGCCACCACGCCAGGGGCGTGCCCAGGCACAGCAGCACCGCCGTGGTGGTGGCGGCCAGGCGCAGGGTGATCCACAGGGGTGCCAGATCCGGCTGGTGCATCGGGCTTTCCGTGACAACCTCGATGCCGGCCGATTGTACCGGATCAGGGCAGGTCGTACCCGGCGTTGCGGATCACACGGCGGGCGGCGGGACTGCGCAGGAAGCGCACGAAGGCTTTGCCGCCCACGGGGTTGTTGCCGTTGTTCAGATCCACGGCCTGCTGGTTGATGGGTTCGTACAGGTCTCCTGGAACGAGCCAGTACTTGTGGGATACACCCTTCAGCGCCAGCACCTGGGAGAGGGCGACGAATCCGACCTGGGCATTGCCGCTGGCTACGAACTGGAAGGTCTGACCGATGTTCTCACCGCGCACGATCCTGGGCTGCAGGCTATCCCAATAGCCGAGCCGCTCGAGGGCGGCAAGGGCGGCGGCGCCGTAGGGTGCCGTTTCCGGATTGGCGATGGCCAGCCGGTGGAAAGCGGGATGGCCCAGGGCCTTGGGCATGCCTTCGATCCACTTGGGATCGGGACTCCACAGCACCAGTCGTCCGACCGCGTAGGTGAACGGGCCCTCGGAGCCGGTCAGACCGTCGTCCTCCAGCAGGTCCGGGCGGCGTGCGTCGGCGGCCAGGAATGCGTCGTAGGGTGCGCCGTTTTCGATCTGGGCGTACAGCTTGCCGGTGGATCCCACACTGATCTTCACCGGCGTCCCGGTACGTTTCGTGAAGTCGGCGGCCAGGATACGGGCCGTGGAGAGAAAATTGGCCGCCACAGCCACCTGGATAGGCTGTGCCGCCCACACAGGGGAGCCTGCCAGCACCAGCACGAATGCCAGCCACAGCTTGCGCACGGCGATCTCCTTCAGAACATCGGTTGGTCGGTGCGGTGCCACTGCCGGACGGGCCGGGGTGGGCCTTGGCGGGTGGCCGCGGGTCTACGCAGCTATATGACCGGCGGACAGAGCAGGAGTTCTAACAGAGCCTTCTGAGCATGCAGGCGGTTCTCCGCCTCGTCCCACACCACGCTGCGCGGGCCGTCGATCACCGAAGCGGCCACTTCCTCCCCGCGATGGGCAGGCAGGCAGTGCATGAACAGGGCGTCCCGATCGGCGGCCTCCAGGATGGCATCGGTGACCTGGTAGGGTGCGAAGGCCGCAGCCCGTTTGGCCTGCTCCTCTTCCTGCCCCATGCTGGCCCATACGTCGGTCACCACGAGCTGGGCGCCGTCGGCGGCGGCGGCGGGTTCGCGCAGCAGCTTCACGTGCCCGGGGGCGCTGGCGACGATGTCCGGATCGGGCTGGTAGCCCTCCGGGCTTGCCACGTTCAGGGTGAAGCCGAACTGACGCGCGGCGTTGATATAGGAATGGCACATGTTGTTGCCGTCGCCGATCCAGGCCACGGTTGCACCCCGTATGTCACCCCGGTGCTCCACGAAGGTCTGCACGTCGGCCAGCAACTGGCAGGGGTGATACAGGTCGGTCAGCGCGTTGATGACCGGCGCCTGGGAGTGATTGGCGAAGCGTTCCAGCTTGTCGTGCTCGTAGGTGCGGATGGTGACCGCGTCGGCCATCCGCGACAACACCCGGGCGGTGTCTTCGATGGGCTCGCCGCGCCCCAGTTGCGTGTCCCGTGGCGACAGGAACAGGGCATGTCCGCCCAGCTGCGCCATGCCGGCCTCGAAGGACACCCGGGTGCGGGTGGAGGACTTCTCGAACACCATGGCGAGCACCTTGCCCTTCATGGGTTCGTAGAGCTCGCCCTTGCGCAGCATGGCCTTCAGGTCGATGGCGCGGTGCACCAGAGCCTGCAGCTCATCGGGCGACAGGTCCAGCAGCGTGAGGAAGTGACGCACGGCCATGGGAGTCAGTCCGTGGACAGGAAGGCGCGGATCAGGTCGCTGACCTCGTGCACCACGCGCTCGGCCTGTGCATCGTCGAAGATCAGCGGCGGCAGCAGCCGCACGACCTTGTCAGCGGTCACGTTGATGAGCAGGCCGCGATCCAGGGCCCGGGTCACCAGTTCCTTGCAGGGCCGGTCCAGCTCGATGCCGATCAGCAGGCCCTGGCCCCGTATTTCCACCACGCCCTGCTCGCCTTCAAGCGCCTTGTTGAAGCCGTCGATCAGGCGTTCGCCGAGCGCCGCCGCGCGGGCCGGCAACTGTTGCTCTTCCAGGGTGCGGACCACCGCCAGCCCCGCGCTGGCCGCCAACGGATTGCCGCCGAAGGTGGAGCCGTGGCTGCCGGGCTGGAACACTTCCGCGGCCGCACCCCGCGCCAGGCAGGCGCCGATGGGCACGCCGTTGCCCAGGCCCTTGGCGAGGGTCATCACGTCGGGAAGCAGGTCGGCGTGCTGATAGGAGAACCAGCGGCCGCTGCGGCCCATGCCGGTCTGGATCTCGTCCACCATCATCAGCCATTCGTACTCGTCGCACAGGGCGCGGATACCCGCCAGATAGCCGGCGTCGGGGATGCGTACGCCGCCTTCGCCCTGGATGGGTTCAACCAGTACGGCCACCACGTCCTTGCTGTTGCGTGCCACATTGGCGAGGGCCTCCAGGTCGTCATAGGGCACCCGCACGAAGCCCTTCACCAGAGGCTCGAAACCGGCCTGGACCTTGCGGTTGCCGGTGGCGCTCAAGGTGGCGAGGGTGCGTCCGTGAAAGCTGCCTTCCATGACCGCAACGGTCGGGTTGGCGATCTCCCGGCGGTGGCCGTACAGACGGGCGAGCTTGATGGCCGCTTCATTGGCCTCGGCGCCGGAGTTGCAGAAGAACGCGCGCTCCATACCGCTGATGCGCATCAGCTGGCGGGCCAGTTCCTCCTGCAGGGGAATACCGTAGAGGTTGGAGGTGTGCACGATACGGGCCGCCTGCTCGCACAGCGCGCGGGTGACCGCCGGATGCGCGTGCCCGAGCCCGCATACCGCGATGCCGCTCAGGGCATCCAGGTATTGCCGACCGTCAGCATCCCATAACCATGCGCCCTCGCCCCGCTCGAAGCTGACCGGGAGTCTGGCGTACGTGGACATCAGTACTTCGCTCATTGCCAAACGTGGGTTCCCAAAAACAAAAGGCAGCCCCACGAGAGACCGCCGTAAAAAGCGGATATTATCCCGTTGCAGCGGTGCTGGCAAATCGCGGGGGAGAAAGAAATGCCCTGCCCGGCGGCCGCCGGGCAGGGCATCGGAGGGAGCGGGTGCCTGATCAGCCGCCCAGATTGCCGGCGACGAAGTCCCAGTTGACCAGGTTCCAGAACGCCTCCATGTATTTGGGCCGGGCGTTGCGGTAGTCGATGTAGTAGGCGTGTTCCCATACATCGCAGGTCATCAGCGGGGTGTCGCCGTCGGTCATCGGGTTGCCGGCGTTGCCGGTGCTGGTAATGGCCAGCGAGCCGTCGGCCTTTTTCACCAGCCAGCCCCAGCCGGAGCCGAAGGTGCCCACCGACGTCTTGGTGAATTCTTCCTTGAATTTCTCGAAAGAGCCGAAGGCCTTGTCGATGGCCGCGCCCAGGTCGCCGCTGGGGGCGCCGCCGCCGTTGGGGCTCAGGCAGTTCCAATAAAAGGTATGGTTCCAAA
>CAZNBB010000082.1:6890-17517 GCA_964571225.1 uncultured Gammaproteobacteria bacterium | reverse complement strand
GCAGCGGCAGCGGCCGTCGGCATCGCCGTGGTAGCCGCAGGGGCATGGGTTCATGGCCGCCACCAGCTGAAAGCGGGCGGGGAACTCAGCCTGGCGGGCGGCGCGGGAGATGACGATGCGTCCGCTTTCCATCGGTTCGCGCAGCACCTCGAGTACCCGTCGGTCGAATTCGGGCAGCTCATCCAGGAACAGTACGCCGTGGTGGGCCAGGGAAATTTCCCCGGGGCGCGGATGGGAACCCCCGCCCACCAGCGCCACCGCGGAGGCGGTGTGGTGGGGGGCGCGGAACGGACGCCGGCACCAATCGGCGGCGGTCAGCCCCTGGCCGCTCACCGAGCGCACGGCGGCGGCTTCCAGAGCCTGCTCATGGTCCAGGGTGGGGAGTATGCCGGGCAGGCGGCTGGCCAGGAGGGTCTTGCCGGTCCCGGGTGGACCCACCATTAGCAGGCTGTGATTACCGCTGGCGGCCACTTCCAACGCCCGTCTCGCGCGCTGCTGACCGCGCACGTCCGCCAGGTCCGGGAGGGGGGTGGCGACGGACCAGTCCGGTTGCGGTGCCGGAGCGAGGGCCTGCTGGTCGCCGAGATGGGCGCTGACCTGGAGCAGATGGCCGGCCCCATAAACGGTGGCGTCGGCGATCAACGCCGCTTCGGACGCATTGTCCGCCGGCACCACCAGTCGCCGCCCGCTGCGCTGGGCCTGCATGGCTGCCGGCAGGGCCCCCCGCACCGGCCGCAACTCGCCCGACAGGGCCAATTCTCCCAGGAACTCATACTGCGCCAGACCGGCCGCCGGGATCTGCCCCGAGGCTGCCAGGATGCCGAGGGCGATAGGCAGGTCGAACCGCCCGCCATCCTTGGGCAGGTCGGCGGGGGCGAGATTGATGGTGATGCGGCGGGCGGGAAATTCGAACCGGCTGGTCAGCAGGGCGCCGCGCACACGCTCTTTGCTTTCCTTTACGGCGGTTTCGGGCAGCCCGACGATGGAAAGGCTGGGCAGCCCGTTGGACAGGTGCACCTCCACCGCTACCGGAGGTGCCTGCACGCCCACCTGGGCGCGGCTGTGCACGATCGCGAGACTCATGGCTTCCTTTCCCTGTATATCGGCACCCCTTCCCTGGGGGCCGCCACTGCCGGCGGTCGCGGGTCAGCCGCCGTCCATGTCGTTATCGATTTCCGGGCTCGCCGTGGTGGCCCGCTCCGGCATCACCCGGCTTTCCAGTTCGGCCACCTGCCGTTCCAGGGCCTGCAGCTTGCTGCGGGTGCGTGCCAGGACCTCGCGCTGGGCGTCGAATTCCTCCCGGGTCACGAGATCGAGCCGGGCCAGGCCCGACTGCAGGGTTGCACGCAGGTTCTTCTCCAGGTCCTGCTGCAGTTCGCGCACCCCGGCCGGCACGCTGCCCGCCAGACGTTGCGCAAGGTCATCGAGTGTCTTGGGATCGATCATGGCACAACCCTAATGGATGGCTCGCGGACCGTCCAGTCGCCACCACCTCGGGGTGCGCACCGTAATGGTGCGATGCACCGTAACGAGGCGACCGTCCTGGTGCACCCGGACGGAGCAAAGCAGTGACTGTGTTGTGTTATCTGTATGTAATTAAAGCCAAAAACGTTTTGGCACAGGAAATGCTCCGCAAGCGGGGGAACGAAGGCGGAACACTCCCGTCTCCAGCGCGAAGGTGGATAGGAAGGCAACAGGCATGAAGTTGGTGGCCGCGGTGGTGAAGCCCTTCAAGCTGGACCGAGTCAGGGAACGACTCTCGGAACTCGGCGTACTTGGAGTCACGGTGACCGAAGTCCGCGGCTGCGGGCGCCAGCGCGGACACACGGAGCTCTACCGGGGTTCGGAGTATGCGGTGGATTTTCTGCCCAAGTTCAGGCTCGAGATCGCCGTGGGCAACGAGCTTGTCGACGCGGTGATCGAGGCCATCGCAGGGGCTGCCCGCACCGGCGATATCGGCGATGGAAAGGTGTTTGTGTTTGCGTTGGACGGGGTTGTCCGCATCCGCACCGGGGAAGCCGGGCCCACGGCCCTTTGAAGGCCCCGGCGATGCCGCTGCAAGGGGGGCAGACGTGGACATGGCGGTGGTGCCGGGCTAGGCAATAAGTAACCCGGATGGCGGCATGGTTGCGATGGGAGTCGGGGTCGTGCCTGCCGCACGGGTGGTTCAGGGGGACGTACCGGTGACGGTTGTTCAAGGGCGTTTAACGGTCCGAATGGGTGCCCGGCTGCGGGCGGGCTGATTCAGGAGAGAAGCTGTTATGAAAATGGTTACTGCGATTATCAAGCCGTTCAAGTTGGACGACGTCAGAGAGGCGCTGTCCGACATCGGCGTACAAGGTATCACTGTTACGGAAGTGAAGGGTTTCGGTCGCCAGAAGGGCCATACCGAGTTGTACCGCGGTGCGGAGTATGTCGTTGACTTTCTCCCCAAGGTGAAGCTCGAGGTGGCCGTCAGCCAGGACATGGCGGAACGCGTTATCGAGGCCATCTCGAAAGCCGCGAATACCGGCAAGATCGGCGACGGCAAGATCTTCGTTTTCAATCTCGATCAGGCAATCCGCATCCGCACCGGCGAGACCGGTCAGGATGCCCTTTAATCCTCTGGGGAGAGCAATATCCATGTCCAAGATAATCAAACCGAACCGTGTTTTCGCGGGCCTCGGCGCCCTGTCCAGCCTGCTGTTGCCGGCGATGGCGTTCGCGGCCGATAAACCCACGCTCAATTCCGGCGACACGGCCTGGATGCTGACCTCCACGGCACTCGTCTTGTTGATGACCATCCCGGGTCTGGCGCTTTTTTACGGCGGTATGGTTCGCAGCAAGAACGTGCTGGCTACCTTGATGCAATGTTTTGCCATCACCTGTCTTGTCACAATCCTCTGGGCCCTGTTTGGTTACAGCATCGCGTTCGGTACCGCTAGTAACGCTGCGGCCAATCATATTTGGGGTGGACTAGGTAAGGCCTTCCTGAGCGGCATACGTGGCAGCCTGTCCGGCTCCATTCCGGAAACCGTGTTCATGACCTTCCAGATGACCTTCGCCATCATCACCCCGGCGCTGATCATCGGTGCCTTCGCCGAGCGCATGAAGTTCTCCGCCATGCTGTGGTTCATGGGGATCTGGCTGCTGGTGGTGTACTCGCCCATCGCCCACTGGGTCTGGGGCGGCGGCTGGCTGCAGGATAAGGGAGTCCAGGACTTTGCCGGTGGTACGGTGGTACACATCAACGCCGGTGTGGCGGGTCTGATGGCGGCCCTGGTGTTGGGCAAGCGCAAGGGCTATCCGACCACCCCCATGATGCCCCACAACCTGGGTTACACCATGATTGGTGCATCGTTACTGTGGGTTGGCTGGTTCGGTTTCAACGCCGGTTCTGAACTCGCGGCTGATCAAACCGCCGGCATGGCCATGGCTGTTACCCAGATTGCGACTGCGGCGGCTGCACTGGGGTGGATGTTTGCCGAGTGGATGGCGCACGGTAAGCCGACCACACTAGGCATTGCTTCTGGTGCGGTTGCTGGTCTGGTTGCCATTACCCCGGCTTCCGGTTTTGTTGGCCCGATGGGTTCCATTGTTATCGGTGTGGTTGCTGGCGTGATCTGTTTCCTGGCTGCAACCAAGATGAAGAAGGCCCTTGGCTACGACGATTCGCTGGACGCCTTCGGCGTACACGCAGTTGGTGGTATCGTCGGTGCGTTGCTGACCGGTATCTTCTCTGCTGCGACTCTGGGGGGGTCCGGGTTAAGCTCACAAGCCCATGGCTCCATTAGCGCCCAGTTTGGTATACAGGTCATCGGTGTATTGGGGACCTTGATCTACACTGCGGTTGCGACCCTGATCATCCTCAAGATACTGGATGCGGTGATAGGCCTGCGTGTCAGCGAAGAGTCTGAAACCGAGGGCCTGGATCTCGCCCTGCACGACGAGCGCGGCTACAATCTGTAGCCCGAAACGCTCGGTAACGGAAGCGGGCGCCTATGGGCGCCCGCTTTTTTTTCGGGCAACCTTTTCCAGTTGCCGATACCCCGCCCATCCGCCGGAAACCCGGCGCGGTGGTTTTCGAGCAACCAACCGCCGGTCAGCGCCAGACGGCGGATATCGCCCTGACGCCCGCTCGCGGGTACAATCGACCCCAGCCGTGCGGATGGCTGTGCCGGCGGGCAGCATCGGCGCCCGTCCGCCGCCGTCTCCGGATCCCGCCGGGAAGCGGGAACAATACGAACCAACAAGGGCCAACGAGCCCAGCCAATAAGACGGAGGAGTCATTATGTCGATTCGAACCACCGCCGGGGCCTCCCTGGCCGGAGCCCTGCTGCTCGCGTCCGTTCCCGCCCACGCCCAGGGGCTGTCGGGCAACGTGACCTTCGCCAGCAACTACATGTTCCGCGGTATTTCCCAGACCGATAACACGGCCGCCATCCAGGGCGGGCTGGAATACAGCATGATGGGCATCTATGCGGGCATGTGGGGCTCGAACGTGGACTTCCATACGCCGGGCGACGGCTCCATGGAATTCGACGTTTACGGCGGCTACAAGTACAAGCTGAGCGACGACGCCGGGCTGGATATGGGAGTCATCGGCTACAACTACCCGGGCGCCAGCGGCAACCTGCAGTACGACTACACGGAATTCTATGTCGGCGGACACTACCGCTGGATCAGCCTTAAGGACCACTACTCGTTCGACTTCTTCGGCGGTACCGGCAAGGCCAACTATATCGAGATGGGTGTCGATTACCCGCTGCCGATGGGGTTGAGCCTGGACCTGCATGCCGGGCGCCAGTACATCTCGAACAATACCAAGGCCGGTATTCCGGACTACAACGACTACAGTGTCGGCGTGTCCACCAGCGCCAGCGGCTTCGGTTTCAGTCTGCAGTACACCAACACCAACCTCAGCAAGGACCAGTGCATCTACAACACCTGCACCGACAAGCTGGTGGTGAGCGTCTCCAAGAGCTTCTGATCGGTTGGCGTGTTGGCAGGCGGGCGCAGGACCTGTCAACACGCCGCCTGAGGTTGTGGTGCCGGGGCGCCGCCGGCGGGCTGCGATTGCGAGGGTTGTCCCCTGGTCTTGTTGCGCGCAACTGAGCTTCGCCTGGACGGACTGGGCCCCGTCAGTCTGGAAGTCGCCGCCGGCGAGTGCCTGTGCCTGATGGGGCCGTCGGGCGCCGGCAAGACCCGGCTGCTGCGCGCCATTGCCGATCTGGATCCCCACGGCGGCGAAGCTTTTCTGGACGGCGTATCCAGCCATCAGGTGCCTGCGCCTGAATGGCGTCGGCAGGTGGCGCTGCTGCCGGCCGAAAGCCACTGGTGGAGCGAACGGGTGGGCGAGCATTTCGCCGCCGGGGACGTCGCCGGTCTGCAGTTCCTGGGTTTCGAGCCCGATGTCCTCGGCTGGTCGGTGGCCCGCCTGTCCAGCGGCGAACGTCAGCGCCTTGCACTGCTGCGGGTACTGGCGCTGGTTCCGCGGGTGCTGCTGCTTGACGAGCCCACCGCCAACCTGGATCCGGCCAACATCGAGCGGGTGGAGACGCTGTTGATCGATTATCGCTGCGCGCGCAGCGCGGCCCTGCTATGGGTAAGCCACGATGCCGCCCAGGCGGCGCGTGTCGGGCAGCGGATGCTGCGCATGGAAAAGGGCCGGCTGGACGCCGATCGCCCGGGAATCCGGCAATGATCCGGTTGACCGCCGTGGACCTGGCTGTGGCGGCGCTGCTGGTGCTGGTGCTGGCGGCGCTGAGCGCCCGTGTCCAGCGCAGCCTGGGTAGTCGCATTCTGGTGGCGGCCCTGCGCACCACCGTGCAGTTGCTGCTCATCGGCCTGATCCTCAAAGCCCTGTTCGCCCACGTGCACCTGCTGTGGATGGCCCTGCTGTCCATGGTGATGCTGCTGGTGGCAGGGCGGGAGGTGACCGCCCGCCAGCATCGGCGTTTCGCCGGCTGGTGGGGCTTCGGGATGGGCACGGTGTCCATGTTTCTGTCGTCGTTTGCCGTTACGATCTTCGCTCTGGTCGTGATCATCGGCAATCAGCCCTGGTATGCGCCTCAGTACGCCATTCCGCTGCTGGGCATGTTGCTGGGCAACACCATGAACGGCATTTCCATCGCTATGGACCGCCTCACCGAGGCGGCCTGGCAGCAACGCGGGCAGATCGAGGCCCGGCTGATGCTGGGCCACAGCTGGGAGCAGGCCAGTGGGGCGCTGCGCCGCGACGCGGTGCGGGGCGGACTGATCCCCATCATCAATGCCATGTCCGCCGCCGGCCTGGTGAGCCTGCCGGGCATGATGACCGGTCAGATCCTCGCCGGATCGCCGCCGGTGGAGGCCGTGAAATATCAGATTCTGATCATGTTCCTGATCGCCGTGGGGACAGGTCTGGGGACGTTGGCGGCCGTGTGGGCCTCCAGCCGCCGGCTGTTCGACGAACGCCAGCGCCTGCGTCTGGACCGCCTGCGGGCACCACCGGCGGAGCGTTGAGCGGCGGCTTACGCTCCACCTATTCGGGAGACGGGGGATGGCGGCAGGTCGATGGCTGTGGATGCTGGCGCTGGGGCTCGGTGTTGCCCACGGGGCGGCGATCTACCGGTGGGTGGACGGCGCGGGCCAGGTGCACTTCTCCGACCAGCCCCACGCCGGAGCCCGTCAGCTGCAGGTGCACCCCGACACCGTCGCCGGCCCCTCCGCCCGCCGCCTGGAGCTGCGCCGTCGCCTGCTGAATGCCTACGATCAGGAAGACGCGCGCAACAAGGCCAGGCAGGCCAAGGCCCGGAAGGCCGAGGCGCGCCGCAAGCGCAACTGCCAGCAGGCCCGGGAGACGTTTCAGACCGACATCCATGCCCGGTATCTGTACCACTACGACAGCGTAGGGCAGCGGCAGGTGTTGAGTGATGGACAAAGGGCGGCCGTCGAGGCCAACGACAGGGCCGCGGTCCGGCGCTGGTGCCGGTGAGGCCGCCAGCGGCCTATTTCATGAGCTGTTCGTAGAAGAACTGCGGGGCCGCGCTGGCGGAACGATGGATGGCCGCGTTGTAGTAGTGGGTCGGGAAGGTCTTCTGCTCGGCGTCCGCCTCCCGGAAGCCGGTCACCGGCAGATCCTTGCAGGCCAGGGTGGCGGTCCACCAGCCGGACGGGTAGACGGGCTGGGGAAAGTGCATGGTCAGCACGTCCAGGAATCCGGCGCCCCGCATGGCCTGATGGATCTCCTTGATCAGCTTCATGTGGTACATGGGTGACTCGCTCTGCTGCACCAGGATGCCCTCGCTGCGCAGGGCGCGGCGGGTGTTGCGATAGAACTCCTCGGTGAACAGCCCCTTCGCCGGCCCGATGGGATCGGTGCTGTCGATGATCACCACGTCCAGGCTTTCCGGTTCCGCGTCCGCCATCCATTTGATGCCGTCGCCGAAATAGAAGTGGGCGCGCGGGTCGTCGTTGGCCTCGCACAGTTCCGGAAAATAGCGCTCCGACAAGCGGGTGACCCGTTCGTCGATCTCCACCTGCCAGACGTCCCGCACCTCGGGATGCTTGAGCACCTCGCGCACCGTTCCGCAGTCGCCGCCGCCGATGACCACCACGCTGCGCGGGTTGGAGTGGGTGAACAGGGCCGGATGACTCATCATCTCGTGGTAGATGAAGTTGTCCCGGTCGGTGAGCATCACGAACCCGTCGATCACCATGAGCTTGCCGAAGCGCTCGGTGTCGTAGATTTCGATGCGCTGGTAGGGGGTCTGCTCCTCGTGGAGTTTTCCCTTGATCTTCAGTGAGAAGGCAGAGCCGCCTTCGTCGCATACTTCGGTGAACCAGCTTTTGTCCAGGGTCATGTCGGTCGTCGTCAACGTTGGCAGGGTGGGAACGGGAACGAGGCCTGGGTGTGGCCAGACAATCGAGGCTGCCAAGGATACCGCATGCTCGGGGGAGAGGAAAAATCAGGGTGGATTCGCCGGCGGCGGGGTTATATCGTGCGCACCTGTTGCGCTATGTTTGTGAGCCATCATGTGGACAATTGATCAGGCCCGGTCGACCTACAATCTTGCCTTCTGGGCCAACGGCTATTTCGACATCAACGAGCGGGGGCACCTGCTGGTGCGCCCGGAACGGGACGCTGCGGCCATCGACCTGTTCGACCTGGCCCGGGAGATCCGCGCCAGCGGACTGTCCTGGCCGGTGCTGGTGCGCTTCAACGGCATCCTGCGCGACCGGGTCGACACCTTGTGCGGCGCCTTCGAGCAGGCCATGGGCGCCGAAGGTTACGAAGGCCGCTACACGGCCGTCTACCCCATCAAGGTCAACCAGCAGCGCAGCGTGGTGGCCGAGATCCTGTCACGCGGGGGAGGACGGGTCGGACTGGAAGCGGGCAGCAAGCCCGAGCTGATGGCGGTGCTGGCCCTGTGCCCCGAGAACGGCATCATCGTCTGCAACGGTTACAAGGACCGCGAGTACATCCGCCTGGCCCTGATCGGTCGCCGCCTGGGCCATCGGGTCCATATCGTGGTGGAAAAGCTTTCCGAGCTGGAGCTGGTGATCCGCGAGTCCCGGGCCATGGGCATCGCGCCGTTGATCGGCGTGCGCATGCGTCTGGCGTCCATCGGTGCCGGCAAGTGGCAGAACACCGGCGGCGAGAAATCCAAGTTCGGTCTGCAGGCGGCCCAGGTGCTGGCGGTGGTGGACCGACTGCGTGACGCGGACATGCTGGGCAGCCTGCAACTGCTGCACTGCCACCTGGGCTCGCAGATCGCCAACATCCGGGATATCCAGCGGGGCATGCGGGAGGTGGCCCGCTACTACGCCGAGCTGCGCGCCATGGGAGCCCCCATTGCCATCATGGATGTGGGCGGCGGCCTGGGGGTGGACTACGAGGGTTCACGTTCGCGCAGCTTCTGCTCCATCAACTACAGTGTCCAGGAGTACGCCAACAACGTGGTGCGGGCCATGCGCGAGATCTGCGCCGAGCAGGAACTGCCCCATCCGGATATCGTCACCGAATCCGGGCGCGCCATGACGGCCCATCATGCGGTGCTGATCACCAATGTGATCGACATCGATCAGGCACCGGGCACCGGCAGCCTGGAGCCGGCGGGAGAGGACGAGCCGCTGATCATCCAGGACCTGTGGCAGGTGCTCGCCAACCTCACCGAACGCGCGCCTCTGGAGTCCTACCACGACGCCACCCATTCCCTGTCCGAGGCGCAGTCCATGTACCTGCACGGGGTGCTGTCACTGGATCAGCGCGCGCGTGTGGAGTCGTTGTATTTCGCCATCTGTCACCGGGTGCAGCCGCTGCTGCAGGCCGCCAAGCGCGAGCAGCGCGACGTGTTGGACGAGCTCAACGAAAAGCTCGCCGACAAGTACTTCTGCAATTTCTCGGTGTTCCAGTCCCTGCCCGATGTGTGGGCAATCGATCAGATCTTTCCCATCGTCCCGCTGCACCGGCTCGACGAGCCACCGACCCGGCGGGCGGTATTGCAGGACCTGACCTGCGATTCCGACGGCCACATCGACCGCTACGTGGACGCCAACGGCGTGGAAAGCACCCTGCCGGTGCATCCCTACCGGCGGGACGAGACGTACCTGCTGGGGGTGTTCCTGGTGGGCGCCTATCAGGAGATCCTGGGCGACATGCACAACCTGTTCGGCGACACCAATGCCCTGAACGTGGAACTCGCCGACGACGGCGGCTACCGCCTGCTGGAGCCGGAGCGCGGCGATACCGTCGATGAACTGCTGCGCTATGTGCATTTCGAACCCGACGCCCTGCGCGCCGCCTACCGGGACAAGGCCGGCCGTACGGACCTGAACGACCAACAGCGTGCCGCCTACCTGGACGAACTGGAGGCGGGGCTGACCGGGTATACGTATCTGGAGGACTGAGGGGGCGGCGGCGACGGCCGCGGTATCATAGCGCGAGGCGGGTCGTGTGGGGGGCTCGTCGACAATTTGGGGCGGCGCCGTCTCCTCCCCGCTCAAGGGGACAGTTGTCACGGCATGCCCGCGCCCAAGTACGATGATTGGATGTCGCATGTTGCACGATGGACTGCGACGGTGGATGGGTGCCCCATGCATCGTCCAACAACCTGTATTCAACGCATTTTCCGTGCTTTCCGTGTTTTCCGTGGCGCATTTGCTGTTTGACGCAGCGCCGATCGAAGCGCCTCCGTTCAACGCTCACGGTTAATCATTCGGGAGGATCACCCATGAACATCGGATTCATCGGCCTGGGCGCCATGGGCTTGCCCATGGCGCGCAACCTGCACAAGGCCGGCCTGCTGGCCGGTGTATGGAACCGTACCCGCGCGAAGGCGGATGCGCTGGTTGGCGAAACCGGCGTGGCGGCGGCCGCCGATCCTGCGGATCTGGCCCGGCATTGCGATGTGGTGTTCACCTGCGTGTCGGCGGATGAGGATCTTGCAGCGGTGATCGACGCCTTGTTGCCCGGTCTTTCCACGGGCAAGGTCGTGGTGGATACGTCCACGGTCAGTCAGGCGGCGGCCCGTGACGCGGCGCGGCGGCTCGCCGATGTCGGCGCGGATTTTCTGGACGCCCCGGTATCCGGAGGTGTGGAAGGCGCCCGGCGGGGCACTCTGGCCATGATGGTGGGCGGCGATGCCGAGGTGTTGGAGCGGGTGCG
>CAZNBB010000082.1:0-6880 GCA_964571225.1 uncultured Gammaproteobacteria bacterium | reverse complement strand
CTGTGTCGCCCTCTCGCAGATGCGCGGTGGCCGCGAGGTGTTGGAGCGGGTGCGGCCCGCCCTCGACGCTCTCGCAGGGCGTGTCGCCCACATGGGTCCGGTGGGCGCGGGCCAGGCCACCAAGGCGGTCAACCAGGTGATGGTAGCCGGCATCAACCAGGCGGTCAGCGAGGCACTGGCCTTCGCCGAGGCCCTTGGACTGCCCATGGAGCGGGTGATCGAGACCACCGGTGCCGGCGCCGCCGGCAATTGGTTTCTGTCCCACCGGGGGACCACCATGACCGGCGGTCGTTTCGAGCCCGGCTTCAAGGTGGCCCTGCACCGCAAGGACCTCACCATCTGCCAGGCCATGGCCCGGGAGTACGGTGTTTCTTTGCCCATGGTGGAGATGACCCTGGTGCATTACCGCAGGTTGTGCGATGCGGGCTACGGTGATGAGGACATCTCCGCGTTGTTCCGTGAAAAGCGCAGGCTCTTCGAGCCAGACTCCAAATGACCGGCACGCGCATCGGCGAAAGGGGAAGAGCCACGGAACCCACGGAATCCACGGAAGGGAAAAGGCACAAGCGCCACGGAAGACACCGAAAGCACGGAAGACACCGAAAGCACAGAGGGGGATTAGTGGTTGCGTCCTCGGATGCCGGTGCCTTCTGGCAATTCCAAGCAGGGCGACGTAACCCAAGGGCGTTACGGCGTCCGGCGGACGACCCAAAGAGCTACGGAACCCACGGACGGGACTAGTCAAAGTGATTCCTGCCGACGTAGGGCGGCTTTGCATGCATCAGCCCAACTCGCGGGAACCATCGAAGTGGCGCCGGTACCACTGTTTTTGCAGAAGAAGAATTCTTTTCCGTGCTTTCCGTGGATTCTGTGGCGCTTTTAATTTGTTTTTGCTGTAGGCCGTCGAGCCTGTCGTACGCTGTCCCTCAGCCCTTGAGCTTGAGCAGGATCGCCTTGATGTGGTGGGCGTTCAGGCGCGCGCGGGCGTCGTTGAGGGTGCCGAGGTTGGTGTAGGGTCCGATCCGGACCCGGTTCCAGGTTTCGTTGTTGTTGATGGTCACGGTCTGGATGCTGGCTTCCAGGCCCAGCAGGGCCAGCTTGGCCTTGAGCTCGTCCGCCTGCTTGTGGCTCTGGAAGGAGCCCACCTGCAGCAGATATTTGCCGGGTTGCTCCACCTGCCGGACACCCTTGCGGGTGCTGCCGGTGATGTCCTGGTCCGGTACGACCACTTCCTGCTCCGGAAGGATGGTGTAGAAGTCGAACTTGGGTTTCGGCGGCGGCGGTATCTTGACCGGTGTGGTCTTGTGCACCGACCGCGCATCCTGGTCGATCGGGTGGGGCAGCGGCGCCGTCAACGTGGTTCGCGCGCTCCGGTGCGAAGCGGTGGAGGGCTGACTTTTCAGGTATACCAGAAAGGCGACGAACAGGCCTGCCAGCAGGCCCGTTACCAGCCACAGCCAACCGGGTGCGCCCTGTCTGGACCGCCGGCGATTGGCGCGATGCTTGTAATCACGCGCCATAAGGCTACATGGCCTCCGGCGCGGACACGCCCAGCAGGTCCAGGCCATTGGCGAGCACCTGGCGGGTGGCTTCGATCAGATTCAGCCGGGCATTGCGCAGGGTGCTGTCCTCGACCAGAAACTGATGGGCGTTGTAATAGGTGTGCAGGTCGTTGGCCAGCTCCCGCAGGTAATGGGCGAGCTGGTGGGGCTCATGCTGCAGGGCCGCCGTTTCCACCACTTCCGGGTAGCGCGACAGGCTGACCATCAGTGCATCCTCGTGGGCCTCATGGAGCAGGTGCAGGTGCCCCGCCCCCTCGTCTCGGTCCCAGGTGAGGTTCTTTTCCTGCAGCTGACGCATGACGCTCCTGATGCGGGCGTGGGCGTACTGGATGTAGTACACCGGGTTGTCGCTGGACTGTGACTTGGCCAGGTCCAGGTCGAAGTCCAGGTGCTGCTCGCATTTGCGCATGACATAGAAGAAGCGGGCCGCATCGTTGCCCACTTCCCGGCGCAGCTCCCGCAGGGTGACGAACTCCCCCGAGCGGGTCGACATCTGCACTTTCTCGCCGCCCCGGTACAGGATAGCGAATTGGACGAGCAGCACATCGAGCTTGTCCGGATCGTCCCCCAGGGCCGCCAGCGCGGCCTTCACCCGGGGCACGTAGCCGTGGTGGTCGGCGCCCCACACGTCGATGACCCGCTCGTAGCCGCGCTCCAGCTTGTTCATGTGGTAGGCGATGTCGGAGGCGAAGTAGGTGGTCTGGCCGTTTTCCCGCACCACTACCCGGTCCTTCTCGTCGCCGAACCCGGTGGACCGGAACCATACGGCCCCGTCCTGTTCGTACAGGTGGCCCGCGTCGCGCAGCCGGTCGATGGCCCGTTGCACCGCGCCGCTCTCGGTCAGGGAGCGCTCGGAGAACCAGTCGTCGTACTCCACCCCGAATTCGCGCAGGTCCTGACGGATGTCGGACAGGATGGTGTCCAGGCCGAAGTCGAACACCTTGCGGTAGCTTGCGGCTCCCAGCAATTCCCGCGCGCGCTGGATGAGCCCATCGATATGGGCTTCCTTGTCGCCGTCGGGGGCGTCGGCGGGTACGCCCTCGAAGACCTCGGCGGCGGAGTGGCGCAGTTCGTCGCCGTGGTTGCGATGCACGGTGGCGGCGATGTCGAAAACATAGTCGCCCTTGTAGCCGTTGCTGGGGAACGCGATCGTCTCGCCGCACAGCTCCAGGTAGCGCAGGTACACGCTGGCGGCCAGGATATCCATCTGCCGCCCGGCGTCGTTGACGTAGTACTCGCGATGAACGCGGTAGCCCACCGCCGCCAGCAGGTCGGCCACGGTGGCCCCGTAGGCCGCGCCCCGGCCGTGGCCGACATGCAGCGGTCCGGTGGGGTTGGCGGACACGAATTCCACCTGCACCGGACGGTCACCGCCCGCGTCGCTGCGCCCGTAGTCGCGGCCGCGGCTCAGGATTTCTCCGACGACGGCGTGATAGGCCGCCGGCGTCAAATGGAAATTGATAAACCCGGGTCCGGCCACCTCGGTCCTGCGCACCTGGTCGCTGGCCGGCAGGGCGCCCACCAGTGCTTCGGCCAGCTCCCGCGGCTTGCGCCGTGCCGGCTTGGCCAGGGTCATCGCCAGGTTGCTGGCAAAGTCGCCGTGGGCGCGGTCCCGGGTGCGCTCCACCGTTACCGCTACATCGAGGGGCGTGGGCAGCTCGCCGCGGTCCTGCAACTCGGCGAGGGCGGCGTGGAGCAATTGGGCGAGGTGATTCTTCATGGATCCGTTCAGCCGAAAATCGGGATACCGTCGGCCGGTACGGCAACGGTGGTTGGAGCGGGTATTATCCCTGCTCCCATATATCTTGCAACCGCGAACGCACCCGGCGCGCCGACGGGGAAGCGCGGCACGGGTCGGCCAGGCGGATGATCACCAGACGCAAAGTGGCGGGCAAGGGCGGTTTACGGGCGGCAAATGCCCTTCCGAGGGTCTTCGCAGCGCCGGGAGCGGCGCCTCGGCGGCCTTTTGCCGCGCTTGCCTAGAGGGTATCCACGGGGTCCACGTCCAGGGACCAGCGCACGCGGCGGCCGCGTTTGTCCGATTGCAGTGCCGCAAGCCAGCCATCCAGCAGCCGGTGCAGGGCGCCCCGCTCGGCGGCCTGCACCATCAGCTGGGCGCGGAAACGACCGGCGCGCCGCTCCATGGGGGCGGGTACCGGTCCCCAAAGCTCCACACCCGGGACGGCCAGTCCCTCGGCCAGTTCCCGGGCATGGTCGAGGAAATCGTTGGGCGCATCCCGGTCGGGGGACTCTGCGCGCAGCAGCGCCAGGCAGGCGTAGGGCGGTAGTCCCGCCGCCTCGCGTTCGGCCAGGGCTGCCGCGGCAAAGGCCGGATAGCCGTCCGCCACCAGCAGCCTGAGCAAGGGATGGTCCGGATGGTGGGTTTGGACCACCACCTCCCCCGGGCGGTTCGCCCGACCGGCGCGTCCGGCCACCTGCACGATGAGCTGGGCCATGCGCTCGCTGGCCCGGAAGTCCGCCCCGAACAGCCCCTGATCGGCGTCCAGGATGGCCACCAGGGTGACGTCCGGGAAGTGGTGGCCCTTGGCGATCATCTGGGTGCCCAGCAGGATGCGCCCCTCGCCGGCGCGGGCCCGGGTCAGCAGCTGCTGCAGCTCGCCTTTTCGGCGGGTGGTATCCCGGTCGATGCGCACCAGGGCCTGGTCCGGGAAATGCCTGCGCAGGGCCTGTTCGATGCGCTCGGTGCCGGACCCCAGGGCCCGCAGGTCCGTGCTCCCGCAATGGGGGCACTGGCGGTCCACCGGCCGCTGACTGCCGCAGTGGTGGCAGCGCAGCTGGCGACTGCCCTGATGGAAGGTCATGTGGGCGTCGCAGCGCCTGCACTCGGCCACCCAGCCGCATTCGTGGCACAGCAGCGTAGGGGCGAACCCTCGCCGGTTGAGAAACAGCAGCACCTGGCCGTCCGCCCCCAGGTGGCGGCCGATACGGGCCAGCAGGGGCGCCGACAGGTGGTCGTCCATGGGCTGGTGGCGCACATCCAGCAGCTCGATACGCGGTGTCTTGGCCTGCCCGGCGCGCTGGGGCAGGAGCAGCAACCGGTAGCGATCCTGGCGGGCGTTGTACAGGCTCTCCAGTGCCGGCGTTGCCGAGCCCAGCACCACCGGTACGGCCGCCCGTTGCGCCCGCAGCACCAGCAGGTCGCGGGCCGAGTAGCGCAACCCTTCCTGCTGTTTCAGGGACGGATCGTGCTCCTCGTCGACGATGAACACGCCCGGATTGCGCAGGGGCGTGAACACGGCCGAACGGGTTCCGATCACGATACGCGCGGCGCCGCTGCGGGCCGCTTCCCAGGCCTGCAGGCGCTCGCCGTCGCTGAGCCCCGAGTGCAGCACCGCCAGCGGCAATGCAAAGCGGCGCGTGAAGCGCGTGACCAGCTGCGGGGTCAAGCCGATCTCGGGCACCAGCACCAGGGCCTGGCCGCCACGGGCGAGGGCCTCGGCGATGACCTGCAGATACACTTCCGTCTTGCCGCTGCCGGTGACACCCTCCAGCAGGAAGGCGGCAAAGCCCCCCAGGCTGTGCACTATCGCCGCCACGGCGTCGCTCTGGGCTTCGCTCAGTGCCGGCGCCGCCTCCGGGACGGCGCTTTCAGGCGGACTCAGGGAAGGGCCTGGAACGCGTTCCACCCAGCCCTTGGCGAGCATGGCGCGCAGTACCGCCGCTGACGACGCGTTGCGGTCTGTGTTGAGGGCGGAGCTCGGCAGGCCCGCCGCGCGGGCCCGCAGTTGCTCCAGCAATTCGACCTGGCGTGGTGCCCGGGACCTCAGGGCCGTCGTGTCCACCGACCTGCCCTGATCGGTCAGGCGCCAATGTCGCGGGCTGGGGGACCCCGTGGGCCGGCCCTGGCGCAGCAGCACCGGCAGGGCGGTCGCCAGGGCCTCGCCCACCGGGTGGTGGTAGTAGCGGCTCGCCCAACCCGCCAGGGCGAGAATGTCCGCCGGCAGGGACGGCTCTGGGTCCAGCACCTGCAGCGCGCGCTTGAGCCGTTCCGGCGCGACCTCGCTGCGGGTCGCAACCTCCAACAGAATCCCCACCCGGCGACTGCGCCCGAAAGGGATGCGCACCCGTACACCCGGCTGCAGGGCAGCGAGGTCGTAATCGGCCGGCGGCAGGTAGTCGAACGCCCCCTGCAGGGGCGCCGGCACGGCGACCCGCAGGATGGGTTCGGCGACCGGCGAATCGGTGCTCTCGGAAGGTCTCATGGTGGTGCGGATGAGGATGCCCAGTTAGCGGTTATGGCTAAGCTATCTTGTCACTAAATGACCCTAACCCTTTATCCCGCCAAGAGGATGACGTTTATCCACAAAACCTGTGGATAACTCTGTGGAAGTTTTGGGGTCAAAATGCTCTAAGCCGCGCCATCATTACAGTTTTGTTAAATTGGCGAAATGCTGACCGCCGTATTAATGGGTTGTTAGATCAATACCTTACAATTTATTAGTAGATGCTGATGCAACCATGTATCGCCGCGGTGCAGGGTCGTCGAACCCTTGACGCCGACTGTGCATAAACTGAGAAAAGGGGCCGTCGGAGGTCTTGCAATCCCTTCCCCCCTATGTTTAGGGATCGGTGCCGAAATCCGGTGCCGGGAGGCCGTCCAGGCTGTAGGCGTTCTTGCTGCGGCGGTACGCCTCCAGGCCCTCGGGACCCTTGCGGGCGGCCCACTCGCCCAGCGTTTCCCGTTGGCCCCGATAGTCCATCCGCGGCACGCCGAAGCCGCAGGATGTCTGGATACGTTCCACGTCCACCACCACGATCTGTCTGACGCCCGGCAGTTGGGCGGGGAAGCGCTGGCGGTGGGCCGGCCACTCCCCGTCGTACGGCATGATCACACGGCCCCGGCCGTACAGCCTCAGGATGCGGGGTTTGCCGGTAAATGCGCAGAACATCACCGTAATTCGGCCGTTTTCCTGTAAATGGGCGGCGGTTTCGTTGCCGCTGCCAGTCAGGTCGAGGTAGGCCGCCTGGCGGGGTCCGAGCACTCGAAAGGTATCCAGGCCCCGGGGTGAGAGGTTGATATGCCCCTCGGGCGACAGGGGGGCGCTGGCCACGAAAAACAGTGGCTGCTCGCCAATCCAGGCCGCGAATTCCGGGGTGATTTCGGGGTGGGTGGCTGCCATGAGGCCTCCGGGCGGTGACAGGTTGGGACGGATCCAGCGTTGCCCTGTCATGCTACCACTCGCAACGCTCCGCCGCTGCGTGCCGCCCAGGGGAAGGGCCACTCGCCGCCCCCCGCCACCGAAGTCACAGAGAAGGCCTTCCCCGCCACCCGTGGGCGAGCCCCCAAGACTCCGCTA
>CAZNBB010000081.1:0-17606 GCA_964571225.1 uncultured Gammaproteobacteria bacterium | reverse complement strand
AGATTTATCAGAAGAAGAAATTAAAAAAATGAAGACATATAGAGGAAAAGTAGAGTACGACATATCCGCATTTGAAGAGAGGTTTGGTAGAAAGGCAATCAATCCGTATGGAATAGAGGGATTTCCGGAAGATATTTCCGTATCTCTTCAATTACTTGATGAAGAAAAGAAATGGAAAGATGCAATAAATACGGTTGGTGCAAAGGTAGAACATGATAAAGAAGGTTGGGTGGGAGAAGTTGTGGAAGGAGTGAAAGAATATAAGAGTGGTGACTTAGTGAAAGTAAGGCACAAAATGGGTGATATTGTCGTAGACAGATTTTATAACCCATTATACCTATCCCCGGTTAGCCAAGAAGCAAGGATTACTAAAATTGCTCGTAGGTTTTCCGGATACAATCACAGGCAAATACATGATAGCAAGCATAGGGATAATAGTAGGGTGGTTTGTAATGATGTTTGTAGTTGTGATAATGATATACGGAATAGATTTTGAAGAAATAAGAAAACAATGGAAAAATGGTAGATAAGGAGTTTGAAATGGCTGAAGAACCTAATGCGCTTGATATTGTAGCTCCGAAAAAAGAGCTGATAGAAAAATACAATACTACTCCGGAACAGGCAGCAGATTTTGTATTGAGTTCGGATAATCCTGTTGAAGAATTTTATCAAGCATATAAGCATATGAATGCTGATGATGCTAAGAGATTGCCAGCTGCTATTATCGAAAAAGATACTGGTAGTAAAGTTAGAAAGATATTCTTACAAGATGAGATAATAGGGAATTATGACATAGATGCTGATTATCTTAAAGATATGAGTCCACAAGCAAAGATGTGGTACTTTGGTGCCGGTATCATGGCAGGTAAGATAATGGTTAATGAAGAAGGAGGCGGCAATACGATAGAAGAGACTGCTTTAGGCGATATGTTGATAGATATGTATGATAGTAATCCGGATATGTATGGGAATTTAATAGAAGGATTGCCAGATGATCAGCAAGCTAACTTTTTATTGACAGTTGAGCATTTACTTCCATCTGTAGCTTATAAGGTTATTAAGAAAGATCCGATTGAATATGCGAAGATATATGGTCCTATGCTTGGGAGAATTGATGAGCTTGGTGAGCATTATGTTAGCGCACTCACACGTATAGCTGACATTATTGGTAATGCGTTTGAGGAAATAGTTAATAAAGATCCTATGAAATATGCTGGCATTATTAAAGGTCTTATTGAGAACAAAGATGAGTTTAATGAAGGATTTCAGAAGGTCATAAAAGACTTAGAGGGAAGAATGAAAAGAGTGACTTCACCATATGATCGTGGTGAACCGGTTGTAGAGACGCTGGAAACTCCGGAAAGCTATACCACTATTGTTAGTGAAGGAACAGGTGGTGTTAAAGATATTAGTACGTTTAAGAAAGATATTGAAGCGTTGGAATATTTAGTACGTGGTAAACAGTTTCAACCGGAAGAAGTTGTTGAAGACGTTGATGCAAAGTTGGAATTGATTAGGAATAAATTGCAGGGTAAAGTTCCGGAAGAGCGTATTAACGAAATATTGGATAAAGAGCGTAGAAAGCTTACCGAAGGAAGTGAGAAGAATAAAGCAAAGCAAGAGAAGATGATGGAGAGCTTAACTAATGCTAAGAATGAATTTAATAATTTGTTGGGTTCGCAGTCGTCAATTGGTGAAGAAGAAATAAAAGCAGCACAAGATTTTATGGAGCAAGTAGCTGTAGAAGCTGCTGAAGCAGAAGATAATTTGTTTAGATATGTAAGGCATTTGAAAGATGTTAAAAAAGAAGAGAAAGGGAAGAAAGCGGCTAAGGATATTGATGATGCTGCAATAAAGCAGTTTATTAGTAAAGGCAATTATAACGAAGTAGAACAGTATCTTGGGGATATAGTAGATGATGATGTTGAGTATAATGAATTAAAAGAAAGAGCTATAGATTTAAGGACTAAATTAAAAGATGCCAGTAGTTTCATTGAAACACAAAAGCGTCAGGGTAAAGAAGGCTATGTTACGGCAGAACAGTTGAAGAAAATAGTTGGAGATATAACCGGAAAAGAACTTAGTGAAGCTACTGTTAATGCTATTAACAAACAATCGGAATGGACGGAGAGTGAACTTAAACTTTTGATGAATGGATTGGAAGGTCAATCTATTAAACTTGAGAAAACAACCGGTAAGTTTAAACCATTTACTCACCAAACGAAAATAACTAGAAAGCCCGGATTTATTTATAGTTCTTTGACTAATCCGGATGGGTTTACAATGTATATGTCGTATGATGAGAAAAACCTTCCGGAAAACCTTAAGGGTAAAGCTTATGATGATATGGGTAAGGTAGCGTATCATATGCAGCAAGATACCGGAAGAGGTACTAGCAAAGCTAAAAAGAATATCATAGGTTGGAGTGGTGCTACTCCTATGCAATTTAAGCAAAAAAAACCGGATGGTACTGAAGATAAAAAGAAAGCTATTTATATGCATGAGATTCAGAGTGATATTATGGCGCATCTTAAGAGTCCTTCTGAATATGAAAATCTTAAGAAGAAAAATAAATTGCAGGACACACATGTTAAGTCAGAACATGCTAATGCTGTACACAACTACTTTACGGATTGGTATAAAGCTCTTTACAATGATATGATAAAATTAGCTAAAGATGATGGGTATGATGAAATATGGATATCTCCTTCCGATAAAGTAGCAGAGTTTTGGAATCAGGATGTATCAGATGCGTGGAAGATAGTTTATGACAAAACTCCGCAATTGTTGTATGGTGCTCAGAAAAAGAAATTAAGTAATAGTATTCCATACATGGGGCATAAAAAGGATTGGAATGATGAAGTGTGGGCAATTGATGTGAACAAAGTTCCGAAAGCAAGAATAGCTAGGAAGTTAATTGTATTAAGTACGAGAGGAGTTTAATATGGATTATGTAAAGCTATCCACCAGAAATGCTAACTATATGACTTATCCGCAGAATGTGGAAGATCTTTATAAGATTGCAATTAAGTGTAAGAGCTATAAAGATGATGAAGATAAACAGCATTGTCTTGAGATTATTCGAGATACGCTTAATAGATTTCCGGTTGGTATCGGCAAGCATGGAGTTAAAACATATGTGACTAAAGCTTTGAGTGGACTTAGTACGCATTTGCGAAGTACTGTGCCGAGAGAAGAAGCGGATCATTATATTGATATTGTTATAGATAAACTGTCTAAAGGTTTGAAACAATATCGAGAAAGCAAAAAGAACGAAGATGTTTATTGGACAGCAAGGAAAATAGTTGGTAAGAATATGGACATGAAGAGTTCGGATTTGTTTGAGAAAGTCCGTGAGACAATAAGGGCAAAGAAAGAAGTAGCTCAACTAAGCAAATACGATATTGGCAAGATATATAAAGCCATTGTTGATAAAAAAGGAATAAACAATGACAGCAAATGATTTAAGAGAACTATATCGCATCAATTATTTTTATGATATGATCCGGTCAAAAGGATGGAGTGGATATCCTAAGCGACAGGAGAATACTCTTGCAAGGATTGAAAAGGAAGGGAATAGAATTGCTAATAAAGTAATTGGAGAGCTTATAGAAATTTATGATGTATGGATAGAAGATCATGAAGATTTAAATAGTAGAAAAACGTTTGAAGATTATTATCGAGTTAATGTTCTGATTGATGGTAAAGAAGGATCAAAAAATTCTTTTTTATCTGCGTTAGAGAATTTTCAATTATATGCTCCTGATATAGACAAGATGACTGTTACTAGAGATCTACGTGGTAATGTTAATATAAACTATGATATGTTAATGGCAGATGCAATAAGTAGACTTATGTTTAAATCAGAAGTGTTTGATGGTTATTTGATTCCTGTAAAAAATACTTTAATTAAAGAATTAGAAAAAGATCGTAAAGAGCTAGTGTCACAGAATGTTCTAAATAAAGTTCCTGCAATAGATGAGGAACTTGAAGTATTGAAAAGTCCGGAATGGCGTAAAGCTGTTTATAGAGAATTGAAAAAAGATGCTAATACTAGATTTGTGAGAATAAAAGTTAAAGATTTATTTAGATCAAATGTGGATATAGGTGCTGCAACATGGGAGATTGCTGAATATTTAATAAGACCTTATTGGGAAGACGATCCCGAAGATCCTCGTTATTTAGCTGTTGAGAGAGTAGTAGAAATGAAAAATAAGTTAGAAACAACTTTAAATTCTGATTTGTCTGAGAAATTTGCTAATATTAATTTAGCATTAAATGTAATGCATAATAGTGGTCCTATGATGGATCATGTTCAAACTTATTATCCTCAAATTACTCCGGAATTACTAACGGAGTTATCCAATATGGATACATCAGAATGGGATAGAGAGTTGAAGGAAATAGGTGTGTTAGATCAACCAGCAGGATATAAAATTGCCAAGAAAGGTATTAAAATGTTTAAACTATCTACGAGAGTTGCTTTAAATGAAGGTGATGAGAATCTTGTCAAAATCATTGTTGATGGATTTATTAGCCAAGCTGGTGATAAAGATTCCGGAATACAATTGCTTAAGCAATATCTTGCAAATACTCCGGAAGAAGACCTTGATCCTCAGATTAAATATGTGAAGCCATATATTACTGATGAAGTACTTGCGCAGATATATGGAGAAAGTCCGGTTGCAACAGAAGAAGAAAAGAAAATGTCTGCTACTGATATGCAAATATTGAAGGCTACTGCTAAAGCACGAATTGAATATGAGCTTGATAGTTTGGAAGATTTCGCAGTAGAAGAAAGCAAAGAACAGGCTATTAGAGAGTCATGGAATAGATTTTATGAGAACCTTACCAGCAATAAACCTACAATGTTGCCGAGAGAATACCGGTATATTGGTAAGTTCTTAAAAGATCCGGAAGTATTGAAGGAAGTAACAGATTACCTGAAATCTCTTGGATACAATGTAGAAAAAGAATTTGGATATCAGGAAGAAGAGAAGGGAATGTTTGACGATTTAGAAGTCACTAAAGTTCCTCATCTTGATGATATTGAAATCGATGATGTTAAAGTTTTGGGGCTGGCAGATTTATCTCGAATTCTTGGTGATGTTCCCATGAATGATGACCGCATTGATTTACCGGATGGCAGATTATTTGTGGTTGACTATGTTGATTATGATAAAAAAGAAGGTGTTGTTAGAAGAATTGCTGATCTTAAAAAAAAACACAAATTGAGGGCAATATGAAAGTATTTCTTGGTGGAACGTGTAACGAAAGTAAGTGGAGAGATGTTTTGAAGAAATCTCTTGATGCTGTTTCTATAGATTATTTCGATCCGGTAGTAGACGATTGGAATGAAGAAGCACAGCAAAGAGAAATAAGAGAAAGAAAAAATTGCGAGTATGTGCTTTATACCATAACACCTAAAATGTCCGGAGTATATTCTATTGCAGAAGCAGTTGATGACAGCAATAAGCGTCCGGATAAGGTGATCTTTGTAGTAGTTGGTAAAGATGGTAACGAATTTGATGAAGGGCAATTGAAGTCTTTGAGTCAAGTTGGGAAAATGGTTGAAGAGAATGGCGGCAAATATTTGTTTTCGGAAAATGAATTTGGTGATGAGCTTGCAGATAAGATAGCAAGAACAATTGTATGGAAGTGAATAATTATTAGGAGATGAGATATGGGTTGTAAAATAAATTATAAGGGTCATAAGGCGTTAACAAGATATCTTTATGAGTGTGAAGATTGTGGGAGTCAGCAAGATGAACTGCATAGTATTAGAGACAATCCTACTATTAAGTGTAATAATTGTGGTTCAGTTAATACGTTTCGTGTTATCGTGGCTCCGAGATTTCATTTAAAAGGTTCCGGATTTCCTTCGAAAGAGCATAAAATAGATAAAGAAATAGCTGAGCAAGATGCTCTTATGCGAGAAGGATTTAGATCGCAGGCGGAAATAGATACGGCAAAAGCTATGTATGAAGAAAGAGAAGCAAGATTGGTTAAAGAAGGCAGAAAGACAATTTCTTCCATTAGAGAAAAAGAAATTGTTGAGGAAAAGCTTAACATTAGCAATAAGCAGTTTGAAGCTGTAGATAGACAAATACATAAAACAAACGATCAGTTAGAAAAGACATTGTTGAGAAAACAGTTAAACCAGATGGAACAGAAGAATGGCAGTACAATAAAGCGAGAGAGAACAAAGAAAGTCGGTAAAGAAGCATTGTCGAAAGCAGCGAAAGCACAAAGTAAATTAGTGGGGATATAATGACTAGTGATCGTCAGAAATACAATAATCCAATGCTTGTGTTGATATACGATTACTTGTATGCGGGCGATACGGTGTTTGGTTATAAGCAGGAAGGTGATGGGTATTTGTTGGATGATGGCAGTCATGTAACGTTAGAAGAACTTCATAAAAGAAAGGAGAATTTTAGAATAATAACGAAAGAGATGTTGAGAGAAGTATTCGATGAAGCATACATTAACAAAAAAGAAGTACATTTTAGGAGAATGAATAAATGAAGAACATTACGAAAAAAGAATTGAATATGGTTAACGAAGTAATGAAGTATAGCGGTGATGATAATGGTAAATGTTTTAAATGCGAAAAGTTTATCAATATTGAAGTTAATGAAATTGGCGTAAAACTATCTTGTGGCTGTACTGCTGTTACGACTTTTACGTGGGATGCGTTAAAAACAAAGTATGATAGGTATGGAGAACCGGAAGAAGGAGAGCATGGTTATCGGGATGAAAACCTCGATCCGGAAAAGGCTAACAAATTACTGGAAGAGAGAAATAATAAGTTGTTTAGTGAAGGCAGAAGAATAAGGCCGCATATTGAAAAGATGCCAGCAAAGAAAGATGAGAATGATGTAGTGATTGGTAATCCGGAACTGAAAGATATGGCGAAAAAACAAAAAGAAATGATGGAATCTAAATGAGTACTCAAATAAGCGTTTCTATAATCAATAAAATAAATGACATAGCAAACAATTATGGTATGTGCAGCAAATGTCATAACGAAAAGAAAATAGAGATTGGTAAGGAAAGCGTTTATTTAGTTTGTAATAGTTGCGCATCTGTTATGGAGTTTGTGTATAAGGATATTGATGATGATTTCAGAAAAACTTGATGTTGAATCTCTTACTTGTGAACATTTTGCTGCAAATTATGATGATGCTAAGGCAGTATGTTTACGTAGTAAAGATAGTGGATATTGTGTTAAAGAAAAATGTGTTGTTAAAGAAACTGGTAGTATATCTTTAGAATTATATTTTGGTTATGAGAATTGGAGATGAACATGGATAATGTAGCAATGTTGAGAAAAGCAGGTAGTGAGAGAAAAACAATTAATATGACTTATATGAAGCAGCCGAAAAAGAATCAGGTAGCTCAGGAAGTAAAGGATTATTCCGGATTAGAAGTGTATAAAATTGATGGCGATAGGTTGTGGGCTTTTGATCCTAATACTGGTAACATTAAACAGTTTGTAATGCATACAGATAATCCGGAATGTGGTGTTATGTATGTGCAAGTAAATGAACAAACATATGAACCGAGATGGGATATTGAAGTATGATTGTTGAGATTATATTTTGTATTGTAATTGTTTTAATTTATATTTGTAGTAAGGGCTACAAAAGAAAACATTGGGAATCTTGGGAGTGATATGGCTAATATACTTGATTTACAGAAACTCAAAGTAGATGGATTGATTACACGACTTGAAACGGATTATTATAGATTGCTTAGGAAAGATAAAAGCAAAATTGTTCATTTAAAAGATGAAGTTGAGTTACTTATAAATAGTCCGGGAACAACAAGTGATCAGGATAAAAGATTGAAAAAACTTCTTAATAAAATAAATGCTACTGAAGGGCAACAATATGAAATAATTAATTCTTGAAGGAAAACTTGTTAATGAAAAGTAGACGGAGTGAAAAAAATGGCAAAAAAAATAGGTAGTGTAGATAGTAAGCCTGCTCCCGGACTTGAACCAACTCCAATACAAATTCCGGAAGAAGGTAGACTTATTAAAGCGCAAATAAAAAAAGCTTCTAATGAGTTGTATGTTGTTAGAAATAAAAAGTTAGTAAGTCAACATTGCTATAAATCCAAAAATCCTTATCCGATTTGTACGCTTGATTGTCCTGCTGCTATTGCCATAGAAGTTCCGGAAAAAGAACGTGAAGCATTTAGAGAAAAGTATGCAGATGGAATATCTAAAAATATAGACAGTCTTAAGGAAAGTTCTTTAACGATTCGCAAAAAGAGTGAGAAAGATTCTTTATCAAAAGTTGATGGAGGTGTATTTGTAAAGATATGTACCGGAGCAGTTATTGAAGTGTTTAATTTTGAAAAATAGGAGTGCGAAATGCCCATCCGAGACAGGCAGATAAAATATAATGTGCCGAATTATCCGATACGTGATTTGGATTTGAGCAACATTAAGAATCCTAAAGAGTTTCCACCTCTTTACAATACGGATAATGTGGAAAAGAGAACTGTTGAGCCGATTCAGCATGTTAAAGATAGTAAAATAGATTTGCCATTTAGAAGTGAAGAAAATGTATGCAGTTATTGTGGATGGGTGCGTCAAGATCCTAAGCAGATAGCTCATGTATGCGAAAATTGCGGTCAGCTAATGCCGGGGCATACGTGGGGTGATAATGTAGGTAATAGACATGAACAGCAAGGTGAGGGATTTGGCCAAGACGCAAGGTTTCCGGACAGTGAGAAAAATGGAGCTATTCATACGGAAATGATGTATGAGAATGTTAGGCAGTCGCAAAGACATCCGGAAGAAATAAAAGCTGAACATGAATATCGGACCGGACAAGCATATAACAGCGGCAATGCTGATGATTGGAAGAAACCTAAACTTGAGAAGTTAGAACCGTATAAATTATTTAAAAGGAATCTCGATACAAGAGAAGATGTAACTGAAGACGTAGAGCCATTGCAAGGTGCTGGATTTGGATTATTGTATGGCAATCCGTATAAAGATAAGATATGGAATAATTTTATCAAACAAACTGATAGGAAATATCTTCGTGAGCATATGGAGGGCTTATAATGCCTAAATATTTAGTAGAAATAACAGAGCATACAACTTATATAGAACACGCTACAATAAATGACATTGAGGTTTTAGCTGCCGATGACTATGATGCTAGAGATAAGTTATTAGAAGAAGCTAAAAATGGTGAGCATGAAATGGATTATGGCGATATGGATTATCAAGATTCTGATATTGCTGATATAGATACTACGCTTATTGGTGGTACTGTGAAGATTGTGTTTCCACATATTGATGTTAATGAAAAAGAATGTGATGATCGATATCCTATTAAAGAAAGAATGGAGTTTATTGCTGAATATGGCACTGAAAAAGAATATAAGACACCTTATTCTGAAGATAAAACTGTTATAGAAGGTTTAGCATGGTCAACAATAGATCATAGAGGACGTAAGGTTCATGGAGAACTTGACGAAGAAGGACCGGAAAATTTAGCTGCTTTGTTAAGTATTTTACTTAATTCAGAAAAATGTGTTGTTGACGTTGGTGATTATTATATTGAAGAAATTGATGATACTGTAAAACCTAAAGAAGAAAATATTGCAGGTACTTTATTTGACTTGAGGTAATAATGGATAAATATAAAGGTAGTGTAGCAGTTAGTTGGTCATTGACTGAAAGTAGGACATATAAGGTTGAAGTAGTTGCAGAAGATGAATATAAAGCTGAAGAAAAAGCAAAACAAATGTTTTATAATGGTGAGCTTGAAGAATCGGATTATGGTGAAACGGATGTAGACCACAGAAGTTATCGATATGAAGTAGAAGATTATGAAATAATAGAAGAAGATGTTAAAAAAGATTTTGATGGTGATTGGATTGATGAGTATGGGAATAAGTTGAAAGATAATCCTCAAGCAAGGATTCCCGGACAAGTACTGGATTTCGATATATCGGAATTTGAGAAAAGATATGGCAAAAGAGTTCCGGAATTTTTAAGACGGGCGCAAATGACGACTAAGAAAAGATTCATTGAAAACCTTTTCAATTTGAAATCATCTCTTGCTGATATATTGCGTGATGATGAGCAATATCTGGAAGCTGATATAAAAAAATTGCGCAACGATGCCCGTAGGTTAAATAGATCAGATAGTGCGTTTGAAAAACTTGGGGTAGTAGATGCTTTGACGAAATTACTCGATATTAAAGACGATAAATACGAGTCATCGATAGAGAAATATAAGAGATTGAACAACTTTTACAACAAATATGTGGTTAAGCCAATCAAAGATAATGCTGGGCTATTCGGAATACAGCTGGATTTGTCTAAATTACAGGAAAAAGATCTTGGAACTGATGTTGTGCAGCCGTCTACCTTAAAATTAAGTCCGGAAGTACCGAGTCACCTTAAATTGAAGAGCATTCCGGAAATATCTGAGAAACCAAGATCAGAGGATTGGCATAATAAGCTGGATGACGTATCTGAAATGCTGAAAGTGCTTGGTGAATACATTCCGGAATTCGAAGATTGGCTCAGAGTCTTTAAATTGATTGATAATGATACGACTAAGATCATTTCTTTGCAGAATCATGAGGAAATTAATGCAAATATTGAACAAGCAGGTGACTTCTATGAATTATGTGGTCAAATAGCATCTAGAATAAAGACAGCACGTATAATGACCGTGAGAGCGTCTGAGATCATCTATACGTTAGAAGAATTGCCTAGGGCATACTTTCTATCCCCTAGTGCAAATTGTGAGTTTATGGAGGTTCTGTGGCACAATTACCTTAAATCCGGTAAGGTTGACAATATTTTAAAGAGAGTGAATCAATTAGGGGAAGAGCGTACTCAATTGAGGAAGAAATTTCGACAAGTATTTGAGCAATGGAGTGTTTTGTATGAAGAGACAGCAAAACAGGTTGGTGTTGAGACGCTTAAACCTATTAAATTACAGTTAGTTAGGTATGGACAACAGATTGTGTCAGCAGAGTCATTGTTAGCACAAATGCGTGAGTTAGATCAGGAAGTAGCAGATTTTAATGATAAATTACATTCTCTGGTAACAGACTTGTATGAACTGTATCTTGCTGTTAAGAAAGGGGTTAAAAACAAAAAGGTAGCGCAATTGCGACCTGTTAAGGAGCCTGTGAGTAGAGTTGATATACCGATTGAGCCAGAAAGAGAAATTCCGGAAAGGGAAGTATCAGCAAAACCACCCAAACTACCTGTTGGTGATGAGTGGCTTGAATTGGTCTTTGAAGAAGACAAGGATTTGTATTACAGCAAGGGTGAAAAGTTGACACCACCGCAAGCTATTGCATTAGCTGGTAGGAATGGTCTTAAAATCATGATGCAATATCAGAAAGCTAGTAATACTGGCGATCCGGAAGAAAGAGTTATAAAGAATTACGTATTAGAACCTTACAGTTACCGCATTAAGAATACTAATGTGCGTGGTAGGAAAAAGTATTTGTTTGGATATGATGATATAGACGGAACTATTAAAGCGTTTCTAGTAGGTAATATTAGGGCGGTGCAAATATTGCCAGATCCATTCTATCCGAAATGGGAAGTGGAGTTTTATTAACCAACAACCACCGACGATGTCGGTGGCTTGTAAATAACCTCAAGCGGTTGCGCAGTTCGCCTTTCGGCGCTTTGCAACCTCGGCTTCTACAATAGGCTGGCTGACAGCAGCCCTACATGGATGACACTTGGTGTCCATGTAATTTTGACGAATATTTCTGGAGGCGTTAAGATCAGCGTTCAACTGGAATCCACATTTCTTACACTTGAAGATGCTTTGCTTAACTCGGTTGCCACGTTCTTTGTGGCCGCATTTGGAGCAACGTTGCGATGTGTATCTCGCATCGACATGCTCTACATAGCAACCGTTGTTCTGGGCTTTGTACACCAGAAAACTCTCAAGCTGATAGAAGGACCAGCCGTTTATCCAATATCGCTGTTCTTTTCTAAATTTCTTACTGTTTTCTCTGATGTTCTTGAGGTCTTCAATTGCAATTGTGGTTCCAAGAGGAAGATTCGAAACAATCCGTTTGGAAACGCAGTGATTCACATCTCGCCTGAAACGGTTCTCCTTCGATCGTATTTTGCGAAGGTGCCTTTTGGCGGACTGAGTACCAGCGGATTGAAGCTTCTTTCTCAAAGAACGGTATTTATTAACAATCTTCTTAACATGTCCTCCTCCAAAAAATCTGTTGTCGGAAACAACGGCAATCTTTTTGATTCCGCGATCAATACCAATTACCTTATCGGTTCTAATTTGATCAGAGATCTCTTTCTCGAAAACAATGGCAAGGAAAACCTTGTTATTTCTCACAAAGAGATCTGCGGATTTACGTCGCCAATCGATATATTTGTTAAGATGTTTATGCGACTTAAATGTTGCTTTCTTTCTTCCGTCAATAGTGGATATGGAAACCTCATCTCTTTCGAACCAGACAGAATAGGAGTTCTGATCGTAGCGAATGGATGATTGCTTGGAGAACGGACATGATACTTTCTTGCCCTTCTTCGATATCGCACTCGCAGACTTGAGGCTTTCGGTTGCTTTCATTCTTGCGGAGATCGTTAGTTGCGACGGGAGCGACTTTCGGCAGTATTTATATGTTTTATGATGTAAAGAAACACCGTTGCTGTCATCATCATCCCAACCTACTTGACACACATGGTTGTAGGCATCTGTGTATGCAATAATAGATGGCATGATGTCGGCTGCTAAAATATTTAACTTGATTTTTGCTGTGCGTGTTAATATCATATTCATATATTAACACATAAACCTGACAATGTCAATAGCTTTTTTGGAGGAAATCGCTCCTCCACCGACCAGGTCGGTGGTTTCCGCGATATATTATAATGAAATATCCATGGTATAGTTATGTGTTGTGTGCTATTTTGATATTGTTAGCTGTGTTATTTGTTTGTTGGCTTAACAATGAGATAAATGACCCTACTTATAAAGATAATGAGTATATTCCGAAACTGTATATTATTTGGGACGAAAGAAGATAATATGAATATATCTAAGCAGTTGTTTTTTAGAAAAGCAATGGATGTTATGATATCATTAGTTCCACCTACTAGTGATAATCCGGTTGAAAATGTTCTTAAAAATCTTGAATTTCAATTAGATAATTGGGGTATTGTATTCAGAAGATGCAGACCATTACAAATGCATTGGAAAGGTGTAAAAAATACTGATCCGAGAATAGTTAGAGTTGATATTAGTTGGCGGCAATATAAAAAAGGAAGTCCGGAACAAAGGCGGCAGATGATAGAAAATGCTGTTATTCCAAAAATTCAGGGTATGGAATTGCCTGTAATAGAATGGGTTTGATATGAATAAATTTGATTCGACATCAATATTTTATATTGCTTTATTAATTTTTGTATTGGTAACATATGTTTTGTTTCAATACTGTTTAACGGAGATGAGTTGATATGATTAATCTTAAACCAAAGCGCACGAATACTTTTGATCGATATAATTTAGCTCCTGTATTACTTAGGTTAATGCTTGAGCATGGTAAAGATTCGACATGGGCAGATATTACTAAGATGCTTGAAGAGTATGTGTTGGAGAAATATGCTGTTGAGATAAAGCTATTTGTTCCGAATGTACAGCAATATTATGCATCTCTTAAAACTGATGTGAATAGTCCGTTGAAAGAAATTGCGGATGAGCGTCAATCAATGGCTGAGAAATGGCTACGTAGTCTTGATGCTATTTATGATCAGGTTGCTGATAGTAAAGTATTGCTACAAGCTAATTTTAAGAATAGAAATAGCAGAGACTATGTATTAGTGTCAAAAAATCTCCAAGATATTATGAGATTGCTTGCTGAGATCCATCAATCTGCTAATTTTAATGCCATATTAAGAGAAAGTATGCAAAATCTTGTCTATTCTATAATTAGGTTTATAAAAGAATATGATTTTCCGGAACTTAAGGGGGCTAGTAATCTTAGTATGGTTAAAGTTAAGGGTGGATCGGGATATCCAAGAAAAGAATTAAGTGCAAGAGCAGTTGCCAGAGCAAAAAAAGGATTATTGCAACATATTATTAGCCGTTTACCGGAAGCATCTGACGTATTTGTTGATCAGGAATCTGAGATGCAAGCGCAAGAAGTCCGTGATCAATACACGCCAGCAATCACGCAATAATAAAAAAAAATAATTTTTATTGTCATTTTCCCATTTCTGATGGTATAATAAGAGTGGAGGTGAATAAAGATTACTCAGTTATCGAGAAAGAGAAATAGGAGATAAAATGTCTATATTAAATATCATATTGGCATGGTTTTGTTGTGGATATATGGGCAGTCTTTTTTGGGTGCATGAAATGATGAAAAATAAGCGTCTTTATGAATATGAATTTAATTTTGCTGAGAGGGTATAATGAATAAAAAGATTGCTTTATGGAATAAATTAATGGATGAATATCATGCAGATGAGATTGCAAAAAAAGTTGTGCAACATCGTAAAGAAAAATTTAAAGGAAAAGAACCAATTGAATTAAGGGATTGTCCTGATTGTGATGCTGAACCGGGGCAACCACATATAGATGGATGTGATGTGGAAAGATGTAGTGTATGTGGTGGTCAAAAACTTTGTTGTGATTGCGACAATCATGATCCTTTGTTTTCCAGATGGACCGGAATATGGCCCGGAAGACTTGAAGCTGATGCGCTTTGTGTTGATTTAAACGATTTTTATGCAAAAGGTTATCATAAAATATTCTTTATAAAGATGGAGAGAGAAAATGAGTATGGAAAATGAGAAATATCTTTGTCATGGATGTGGGCTTAAAGAGTTTAATAAAGTTGCAATAGTAAATGGTCGTCAATATTGTTTTATATGTAAACAAATTTTTAACATTGTAGATGATATACAAACCATGATTAACCCAATGAGTGGTAACGCAAGTATGAAAAAAGTTTTTGATGTTATTTCTAATGTTTCAGAAATAAATGAAATTGTAGATGCTCATCAACTTGCAGAGATTCATGAGAAAGCTCGACCTTATATAAAAGGATATTTTGCAGAAATTGTAAGTGAGGGGGAAGAAATTGGGGTAAAAATACTTGGAAATTATAATTTTGACGAACCAGTTGTAATTACTTTTTGTCCTGAAAGTTGGTAATTAAGAGAGATGGGTGGGAGAAAGGATTATATTGTTATGTTAATCGTTATCGCAGTAATTTGTATGGGGATAGGAACATATTGTTTGATGGAAGCTAAGAGAGCTGATGATTTTTGTAAGCAATATACGCAGTGGGGTTATGACATGATTTTCGAAACAGCACTTGAAGTAAATGAATTGGGCAAAGAAGTTGATGAGTTAAAGTATAAGATAACTCCGTAGCTTAACTGGCAAAGCAACAGATTTTGATTCTGTAGAGTGTTGGTTCAAATCCAACCGGGGTTGAATATAACCATTCCTCAGTACGCATCCGGAATGGCTTCCCTGCTATTGGGGAATGGTTTTTATTATGGATGATTTTAAAAAATTCTTAGAAGAGCTTTATAAAATGTCTGAAAACGTTTTTATTAGTAAAGATAAGCCTAATTTTACTAAAAAAGATGAACAGGGAATCCACATATTTGTAGAGCCGGGAGCAGATGTTACTTTAGAATTTTTACTGCAATGTTTTCCGGACACAAGTTTTAGTAAGCAATTGAAAGAATTAAGTTTAAAAACAGTTGCAATGCAATACTTGGAAGAAAATTATAGTTCTCTTAAAAATGAATCGAGTTATATAATAAAAGAATTTATTTTAGTTATGGATAAATTGATAGCATTATGTCCTTGTGATTCAAAGATAGAAATACAAGTAAAATTATTGAAAGAAATGGGAAAAAGTTATTTGGAGCTGATGAAATGAGAGAGACAAGTATTGAGACGTATAAAAAAATTAGAGATGATGGTTTATTGTCTAAATTGAGATTTGAAGTATATAAGTATATTTACGAAAATGGACCTTGTACAGCAAAACAGATAACATTAGCTTTACGAAAATCAATAACTGGTGCTGATTCTTCATATCATGCCAGATTAAGTGAGTTGCGAGATAGGGGAGTAATTGAAGAAGTAGGGTATGCAGAATTGCCGCAATCAAAACATAAAGTCATATTATGGAATACGACTAATAAACTTCCTGCTAAAATAAAGCCTGTTAAGAAGACTGTTATGAGAGAGGATGTGTTAGATGTTTTAAGAACAGAATACAGAAGATATAAAAATAGTCCGATGAAGAAAACATATGAAGGCAAAATAGCTCTTAAAGTTATTTTAAATTTAGCAACATTGATTAAAGGAATGTGACATGGATAAGGTGTTGTATCATTTGTTAGACGGAAGTTTTGCAAGAGCAAAAAATGAAATTAAAGTCGTAACTGAGCAACCGGATCTTAAGCAATATCATAAAATTGGAGAAAAATTTAATCCAAACTATAAGATTAATGTTTATATTTTAAATAACTTTAATGAGGTGAGATGATGGAATGTGTTATTGACAGCAAGAAGTTGTCGGAAAATTTAGCATATGTAGCATCAGTTGCTCCGAAGAGATCTGTAAAAGAAACTCTTAGTATGATGAAGATAACAGCTAAGGGTAATTCTATTGAAATGAAAGCAACTGATTTGGTTGTTGAATTAAAAACAACTATATCAGATGTTGACGTAAAAAAAGAAGGAATTTGCTTAGTAAATGCATCTAAATTGTATTCTATTGTTGGAAGCTTTAATGATAAGATTTCTTTAAAGCAAACAGCTAAAAATTTAGTAATAAAATGCGGCAAATCAACATTTAAGTTAGCTCTTGGTAATCCGGATGAGTATGTTGAGATTTGTCCGGAAAATAAAGTTATTCAATCGACTAAATTAGAAACAGATGCATTTGCTAATTTGATTGATAACGTATCGTTTACTGCTGATACAGCTATGTCTGATGTTACATATTCGTATGATACAATATTGCTTGATGGTGAAAAAGATACTCTTAATTGTGTTGCGTTAGATGGAACAAGGGTATCATTTGGCAAAATTAAGTGCGAAAAAGAAATATCTAAGTTTTTCAGATTGTTTTCACCAAAAGTTTTTACACTCCTCAAAAAAATAAACCGTAGACAAACACATCTTGAGTTAAAAGAATATAAAAATATACTTGTATTTGAAGTAGGAAATTTTTCATATTCAATCCGTCCGGTTGTTGGTAAAATGCCTGATTATCAGAAAGTATTGACTATTCCGGATGGATACCATTATGTTGATATAGACAGAAAAGAATTGCTTAGAATTGTTAAACAAATGCTTGTTATTTCTAATATTGGTTATAAGTCGATTTGGTTGTTGGTGGAAGATGGTAAATTGACTGTGTATACTGATGTGGTTGATAACAATGAAGCAAGAGTTGAAGTCAATGTTGTAACTAATATTAGTAGTACGTTTAAAATGAAGTTGAATGCTGAATCATTATATGATATATTGAAAGTAATTGATTGTGAAACAGTACAATTGATATTTACTGGTGAAGAAAAACCATTGCATATA
>CAZNBB010000080.1:0-17770 GCA_964571225.1 uncultured Gammaproteobacteria bacterium | reverse complement strand
CGCCAATGGGCCAAGGCAAGGCGCGCTGGGCAGGGAATGGCAGGCCCTTTCCAAGCAGCGCAACGCGGCATTGGCCCATTAGCGGGGCTCCCTTCGGGCCGGCCCACAAGCCCCTCGGCCGCGTTGCACTCGCTTGAATTGGCAACGCGGCCAGTCCGGCGCTTGTGCGCCTTGCCGATGAGGCTTGTGGACCGGCTGAGAGGCACACTATTTCCCGCATGGACCACTAGGGCCTGGCTAGTCTTCCGGCCAGCAACGGGCATGCAGGTGTCGCCAGTGCTGCATGGCCCGGTCGATCTCCTCCATGACTCTGCGCACCGGCTCGCGGGGGAACTCAAACAGCGGCTCCTCCAACGGCTCTGCGTGCAATCGGCGGTTCGCCGCTGGCGGATGGCGACCCTGAACGCCGGTCGGGCTGCCGGATGGATGGGCTGGGGGCCAAACGGGATCGCGGTCGAGCTTGCTCATGGCTCAGGGCGGACGGCTACCGGGAGATGGCGAACCCGTCATCGGTTCGCATCCACCTTAGCGCCGTTTCTTGTCAGCGGTGTGACAAGCCGTTCCCAAAATGCGGTGACGGGGCCACAGGCCCCGTCCGTTCCCCTCAGCGCTGCCGTGCGGCGTCTCTACTATACGTAGCGCGCTTCGCGCACCAGCGGGCAGCCGTCCTGTTCCCACTGGGCGATGCCGCCGGCCAGGCTGTACACTTCCTTGAAGCCCATGAGCTGCAGCGTCAGGGCCGCCATCGCCGAGCGCCCGCCGGTGGCGCAGTACAACGCCACCGGCCGTTCCCGGGCCTCGCACAGGGCGTCCACATGCTTGGGATAGGCGGGGTCGGCGGCGGCTTCGAGGATGCCGCGGGGCACCAGCAGGGCATCGGCGATATGCCCCTGTTCATGTTCGCTGGACTCACGCACATCCAGCACCAGCAGCTCCGGGCGTGTCTGCTGCAACTGCCGCAGCTGCTCTGGGGTGAGCTCCCGTATCCGGGCCCGTGCGGCGGCCACGAAATCCATCAGCGACAGGGGGGCGTTGTTCTCAAGCGCTTCGTACATGGTCGGGCTCCCGGGATCGATTCCGAAAAAGCGTGAAATCCTAAACCATCGGGCCGCTCCTGACCAACCGGTGTGGTGTGGTGCCGGTCCGTGCTCCATACTAGTTTGCACACACCATTCGTCGCAGAGCCTACCGGGTTCCCTGGGGCGAACGTGTTCGGTCGCCGTTGACAGGGGGTGCCGCTGCACCGTGCCGTGCCGCCCAGCCACATCGTCGTGCCATGCCCGCCGTCGCGGGACGGAGGCCTGCGCTCCGTGAGTGTGAACCGTTTCGGGCGCACCGAATGGGCCGGCGCTTTCGGCGATCTCGGCACTCTCATTCCCTTCGTGGTGGCCTACGTCAACCTGCTGGGCATGGATCCGGCGGGTATCCTGCTGGCCTTCGGGATCGCAAAGGTGTGCTCGGGGCTGTTCTACCGTACGCCTTTCCCGGTCCAGCCCATGAAGGCCATCGGCGCCGCGGCCACCACCCAGGCGACCCAGAATTTCGTGGTCACCCCCGCTGCGGTGTACTCGGCCGGTCTGGTTACCGGCGTTGTCTGGCTGGCGCTGGCCGCCAGCGGACTTGCCGACCGCATTTCCAGGCTGACTCCCAAGCCGGTGGTGGCGGGCATCGTGCTGGGACTGGGGCTGAAATTCATGGGCCAGGGCATCGCCATGATGAGTACCGCCTGGTGGCTGGGGCTGGTGAGTCTGGTGGTGGCCCTGCTGCTGCTCGGCAATCAGCGCCTGCCGGCGATGTTCGTGCTGCTGCTGCTCGGTGCCGTGGCCGCCCTGTTCCAGCATCCCGATCTCGCCGGCCGCCTTGCCGCCATGCATCCCCATTTCCGCCTGCCCGTGTATCACCTCGGCGCCATCACGCCCGAGGCGTTCGCCGGCGGCGCCCTGCTGCTGGCGCTACCCCAGCTGCCACTCACGCTGGGGAATGCGTTGATCGCCGTCACCGAGGAAAACAACCGGCTGTTTCCGGACCGCCCGGTCACCGAGCGCCAGGTGGCGCTGACCACGGGTCTGATGAACCTGCTGGCTCCGGTGGTGGGCGGCGTTCCCATGTGCCACGGCGCCGGTGGCATGGCCGGACATGTGCGCTTCGGTGCCCGCACCGGTGGCGCGCTGATCATTCTCGGTGTGGCCCTGCTGGTGCTCGCCCTGTTCTTCAGCGATTCGGTGATGGTCCTGCTGTCGGCCTTTCCTGAGGCGGTGCTGGGTGTAATTCTGTTCCTGGCCGGGGCCCAGCTTGCCCTGGGGGCCCTTAAGGTGCAGCCGGAAACCGGGCCCCGCTTCGTGGCGGCAGTGACGACCGGGTTCGCCCTCTGGAACGTGGGGGCCGCCTTTGTCGCGGGTTTGGTGCTGCACCACTTGCTGCGCCGGGGCTGGGTGAAGCTCTGAGCCGGCGCAGGGTGAGGCATCACTGCCTCAATAGCAGATACTGCTGCTGCAGCACCGCGACCGCCGCGTCGGTGAAGTGGGCGGCGCAGTGCGCCATGGATGCGTTCTTCGTCTGCGCGGCCTGGTTCAGGGACGTGAGGGCAACGTGCATGAGCCGTCGCAGCCCGTCGTTCTGGACTGTGCCGCGCAGGCGTCCCCAGTCCCGGTCGGCTTGTGCTGCGACCTTGACCAACTCTGCCCAGTGGTATGGCTTGCCGTCGGTGAGCAACTCCGCCTTAAGGCTCGCATAGCTCAGTTCGTCCACCTGCACGGGTATGGTCAGTGCCGACGCATCCAGAGACAGGATCACTGTCCGGTAAGCTTCCACTGCTGCCATGCCCGCCGCCGCCAGGTCCGCCCGGCGTCGAGCCCGGCCCAACTCGTCGAGGCGGGCCTCGAACCCGCGGCGGGCGTCGGGCTTCAATTCCGGTATGACTTGGCCAACTTGGCCCTGGATGTCCGCGATGCTTTGGTCGACTCCATTTGTGTCCCTTTGCTCCGCAAAGCGCACAAGGTCCTCCAGCGGTGCTGCCACGCCCAGCAGGGTTTCATTGCGGTGGTGGGCAGCCGCCAGAGACGAGTCCGGCGGCGTGCGCGCTTGAGCGGGAGCGGGACCTGCACAAGTCAGCCATCCGGCGAACACAGCCACCAGCCACCCGATTGTCTGCCATGCAGGCCTTCCTTGCGGATGTCCCATGGCCGTGCTCCATTACCGGTATCCATGTTCCACGGCTCTGAGGTGGCGAAGCGCACCTCCGGTGCAGCGATGTGATTGCCGGCTGAGGGGGATCGGGCCTGCTGACGCAGCTCTGGGAAAACGGCCCGAACGACCCCTATAGATAACACTATAGCCCGCTGTGGGGCTCAGTCGTCCGGCGGGGCGGCCGTGCACGCCCGCCCGGCCCCGGCGAGGGGACCGCCAGCCGCCGCCCCGGGTCTACAATAGGGTGCACAGGGCGCCTCGGTTGTGGGGGTTTCGGCCCTGCAGGCCCGCTACGCTGTTGGGGAAAAATGGATTGGCGAACAAGGGTTCACCCAATAAGGCAAAGGCCGTGCCCCGCCGGGACCGGCTCAGCGTCTGTCGATGCGGAAAGATCTGCTCGGATTATCCCCGCTGTCGACACGGCACCGAGGCGGGTTCGCGCCCTGCCCGCGGGACCGGCGGCGGCAGGAAGCCAGGCCAGTGAGCGTTCAGCCGGTGTCGGATTGCCGTGAGCCCCGTTCGCTCAGCCGTTCGGCCATGAAGCGCTGCCACACTTCATTGGGTTCCCACACGTCAGTGACTGCGGTCAATGCGTCTTCCGCAGCCCACCCCTGTTCCAGGATTCGATACAACGCCACGAAGACCGATACCCGTTTGTTGGCTGCGCAGTGTACGAACACCCGGCGGCTTTCAATGGTCCCCATCAGGGCGAAGAAGCGTTCCAATGCCTCCGGCTCGGGTCGTTCCCATGCCACCGGGATGTGGACGTACTCGAGGCCCAGTGCCTGCACCAGGCCCTGCTCGTCGTCCAGGGCATAGGGCGCGCCGGTCAGACCCAGGTTCACGACCATTTCATAGCCGCTGTCGGCCACCGCCACCAGCTCGTCCTCGGACGGTTGTCCGCCGGTCGCCAGTCGCCCTGACAACTGCCGCCAGTTGAGAATGCCTTCCGGGGATGAAGTCTTCATGGGTGCACCGCCTCGTGTGCTCAGGTGCGGATCGCTTCCAGCACGCCGTCCCAGAATGCCAGTCGGGCGGCTACCGCCTGTTCGGCGGCCGCCACGGCCTCAGCCTGTCTGGTTGGATCGTCCCCGCACAGCCCGTTGAGCAGGCGCAGGGACAAGGGGGCATGAAAGTCCTCGTCGAGGTGAATATGACGATTCAGATAGTAGTGGAACACCGGCGCCTGACGAACGGTGACGCCCATATTCTGCAGGAACGCCCTGAACATGCAGGGGATGACATGTTCCCGGCCGAGGGCCAGGGCCGCGGCCACCACATGGGGCTTGCCGGTTTCGATGAAGTCGAACGTGGTGCCGGTGAAGGCCCTGGCCGGGGGAGGTACCTGATGGCCTTCCAGCGCCTGCCGGATGCCGCGCTCCCGCACATCGCGGATGAAGGTCATGACCGGGGCGGTGTCGGCGCCGATCTCCGCCATGGCGCCCAGGTAAAGCTCGAAATGGCTGGAGAACGCGCCCTGCTTCCCGCCATCGGGCGGACCCTGATCGGATTCCTCCTCCAGCACCAGCTCGTTGATGAACCGTCGTACGTCGCCGTCGCCGGCAGGTACCCAGGGCACCCGGGCGGGGGCGACCGTGTTCTGTAGGGACTTGATCAGCGACATGAAGTCCCACACCGAGTAGACATGGTGCGCCATGAACAAGCGCAGGTCCCTGACGGTGGCCACTGCCTCATAGACGGGGTGAGCGGCGAGCCGTGCCCGGAACGATTCGATGAGCTGCGGGGGAATGACTGCGGTCATGAATGGCACTGCTGGGAGGTGATATGCCCATCGCCGGCGGCGGCGTCGAATGGTCCGTCGCACACTGCAGGAAACTTTGCGAGGCGCGGGGGACCGACCCTTCAGGTTAGAACCGATCTCAAAATGCGTCTCACCCGCCAATGCTGCGTTGCGAAACACGCTGCGGTGCACATTTACTTATGTAAACTGCGCTCCTCGCGCGTTCCGCGCCTTGCCTTGACAGCCGATCCGCTATTTTGAGATTGGTTCTAGTCTAGCATTACCGGTCGCGGCGCCGCATCGATGTTGACGGCGCCCGGCCCGTTCAGTGCGACGACTTGCCTTTACGGCGCGCGCGCCATGGGGCGGTGCCTTTCAGGAGCCCCAGGGACGTTGCGAGCAGCACCAGCGAACCGGGATCCGGAATACTCTGCGGCGGCACCCGACCCCCGGTGGTGACCATGGCAGACTGGGTGAAGGGGGTGCCGAAGACGTTACCCCCCGGGCTGCAGGCGCCGTTGGAATCCGTTCCACCCGTTTCGCAACCGTACGCAACAGCGAATGTGCCGACCGGCAACGCACTGGCAAAATCCACCGTGACCGAGCCGTCGCCAGTCATGCCCGTACCGGTCAGCGAATACACGCCGATGCCGAAACGATTGGCGGTGATGCCATTGACGGCGAGTTCCGCGGCGCTCCAGTTGGTGAAGCTTTCCGATGCGCTCCCGGAGTCCTGCAGGCCGACGAAGTCGTAGACGCTGCCCTTGAACCCGGCCGTGTAGGCGCCTGCGTAGCCGTTGCTGTCCCACTTCGTCGTCGTTGTGGGGTAGACGTCGGGGCCGCCGGCCACACCAATGCCCGCCGACAGGGTGATGCCGGGCAACGACAGGGCGCCGGTGGTGTTGGGGATACCGACGATCAACAGGAGCGGATTGGCCAGGGTCGGTTGGCCGCTTCCATTCTCGGTGATGGTCAGTGAGCTCGCGCCGACGCCGTTGACCTCCGAGCCATAGACCGGACACCCCGGAGGGGCCGCGCAGCTCGAATCCCCGAGGAACAGGACCTCCGGGTCCAGTATCGCTCCTGCCTTGGCGCTGCCTGACCAGCCGATCAGTCCCGCCAGCAAGAGGAGCAGCAACCACCACCCGGTGCCGGCGGATCGTGCGCGCAGGGAACCGGCCCGCGGGAATCCGGTTGCAGGGCCAAGTGAACGTGCGCGGGCGGAGGCGATGGCTGCCAGCCTGTTCGCGCGGGTGTGGGTGCTGGAATGACGGATCATGGCCAACCTCCTGCGATGCGCCCGGCCTGCTTTCGGGGCGACTCCTAATCTATTGCGTAATACGCAGCCATTTCCGTGCCAAGGCGTAAAATATCCAGATGAGTGAATAAGTTAGCCTATCCGGTGGCAAAACGTCCTGTAAAATTTCCGGACAGCCCCGGTTAAGGCCCCGTATTGTCGCTGCCTATGGGTTGCGGACGGGCTTGCCGGTCCCGTTGGCTGACTATTCAACAATTTCGGCCGGGGTTTGGTGGGCACTTTCAACAACGGCACCTGCCCGCCGGCACGTTGTCGGCCTCGGTCGAGGCAATAGCTGCCCGGGCCGGTTCATCCGGCCGTAAGATTTGTTGACGCCCGGCGGGACTCTGCCATTACCCGGTTTGAGTCGGGCGCCGTCTGATAACATAGGCCCGATGGACGTTTCCTACATCCTCGATCCCCTCAACGATGCGCAGCGGGAGGCGGTTTCCGCCCCTGCCGGTCCGGTGCTGGTGCTGGCCGGCGCCGGCAGCGGCAAGACCCGGGTGCTGGTCCATCGCATTGCCTGGCAGCTGCAGGTGGAGGACCTGTCGCCATACGCCATTCTGGCGGTCACCTTCACCAACAAGGCAGCCGCGGAAATGCGCGGGCGCATCAGCGAGCTCATCGGCATGCCCACCGCCGGCATGTGGGTGGGCACTTTCCACGGCCTGGCCCACCGCCTGCTGCGTAGCCACTGGCAGACCGCCAACCTTCCCCAAGGATTTCAGATCCTCGACTCGGAGGACCAGCACCGGGCCATCCGGCGCATCCTCAAGTCCATGGACCTGGACGAGTCGCGCTGGCCGCCGCGCCAGTGCCAGAGCTACATCAACGCCCGCAAGGACGAGGGCTTGCGCCCCGACCATATCGAGCCGGGCGGCGACCCCTACGTGCGCCAGCAACTGGCCGTGTACAAGGCCTATGAGGAATTCTGCCAGCGCGCCGGGGTGGTGGATTTCGCCGAGCTGCTGCTGCGGGCCCACGAGCTGTGGCTGCACAACCCGGACCTGCTGGCACACTACCGGGCGCGCTTTCGCGCCATCCTGGTAGACGAGTTCCAGGACACCAACACCATCCAGTACGCCTGGCTGCGCCTGCTGGCCGGCGAGCGGCCCAACCTGTTCGTGGTGGGCGACGACGATCAGTCGATCTACGGCTGGCGCGGCGCGCGCATCGAGAACATCCAGCGCTTCGAGAAGGATTTTCCCGGCACCCGGGTGCTGCGCCTGGAGCAGAACTACCGCTCTACGGGCACTATCCTGGCGGCCGCCAACGCGTTGATCGCCTGCAATCAGGGGCGCATGGGCAAGAGCCTTTGGACTGCCGGCGAGCAGGGTGAGCCCATCGCCCTGTATACCGCCTACAACGAGTACGACGAAGCCCGCTATGTCATGGGCAGGCTCCAGGACTGGATCGACCACGGAGGCGCGCGCAGCGACTGCGCCATCCTGTACCGCTCCAACGCTCAGTCCCGGGTGTTCGAAGAACAGCTCATTCAGTCAGGCATGCCCTACCGGGTGTACGGCGGGCTGCGCTTCTTCGAGCGCGCCGAGATCAAGGACGCCCTGGCCTACCTGCGCCTGGTGGCCAACCGGGCCGACGATCCGTCCTTCGAACGGGTGGTGAACCAGCCGCCCCGGGGTGTGGGCGAGCGCAGCATGGCTGCGGTGCGCGACTACGCGCGCCAACACGCCGTGTCCCTTTGGCAGGCGGCGCGGGCGGTGGTGGAGAACCGTCTGCTGGCTGCCCGTGCCGTCAATGCCCTGGCCGGGTTTCTGAACGGTATCGAGGAGATGGCCGAAGGTGCCGACGGGCTGTCCCTGGGCGAGCAGACCGAAACGGTGGTGGCGGCCAGCGGCCTGGTGGAACACTACAGCAAGGAAAAGGGCGAGCGCGGCGAAGCACGGGTGGAGAACCTGCAGGAACTGGTCAACGCCGCCCGCCAGTTCGAGCTGGACGAGGAGGACCAGGACCTGGATCCCCTGTCGGCGTTCCTCTCCCATGCGGCGCTGGAAGCCGGCGAAGCACAGGGCGATGCGTGGGACGACTGCGTGCAACTGATGACCCTGCATTCGGCAAAGGGTCTGGAGTTTCCGCTGGTGTTCCTGTGCGGCGTGGAGGAAGGGTTGTTTCCCCACCAGCGCTCGGTGGAGGACCCGAACCGCCTGGAGGAGGAGCGCCGGCTCTGTTATGTGGGGATGACCCGTGCGCGCCGCAATCTGGTCATCACCTGGGCGGAACGTCGCCGTCTGCACGGCCAGGAATCCTACTGCCTGCCGTCGCGTTTCCTGCGGGAAATCCCCCCCGAGCATATCCAGGAGATCCGTCCCCGGGTGACCACCACACCGACCACGGCGCCGTCAGCCAGTGCCCTGGATACGCCCGCCGAATTCTCCCTGGGCGCGCGGGTGCACCACGCCAAGTTCGGCGACGGGGTGGTGTTGAACTACGAGGGTCAGGGCGCTCATGCCCGGGTGCAGGTGAACTTCGAAAATGCCGGCGCCAAGTGGCTTGTCTTGGCGTATGCGAACCTCAAACCCATGACGAATGCTTAGGCTGCGCATCGCGATCCGATAGAGTCGGGTCGTTACGCTTCAGACCGTCACACAGGCTTCGTCACCGACCTCTTTATTGTTTGGCCGAACTGTTGGCCGCCAGCCCCGGCAGGGCGATGTTCATCAGCGCCTCGCGGGGTTTGCCGATGTAGTTGCCCTGGGCGTAGTCCACGCCGTAGCTCTGCAGCAATTTCAGGGTGTCCGCGTTCTCCACGTACTCTGCGACCGTACGCTTGCCCAGGGCATGGGCCACCTGGTTCATGGACTGCACCATGGCCTGGTCCACCGGGGTGTTGGCCAGCCCCTGCACGAACGAGCCGTCGATCTTGAGCTTGTCCACCGGCAGGTGCTTGAGGTAGGTGAACGAGGAAAAGCCCGAACCGAAGTCGTCCAGGGCGAACTGGCAGCCGATGTCCTTCAGCGCCAGGATGAAACGGGTGGCGGCGCCCAGGTTGGCGATGGCCGCCGATTCGGTGATCTCGAAGGTCAGCCAGGATGGATCCAGGCCGGTCTCGGCCAGCCGGTCGTGGATGAGCGGCAGCAGGGTGTCGTCCTCGAAGGCCTTGCCCGACAGGTTGACCGAGAAGCACACCGCATGGCCCTGGCGGCGCAGGTTCGACAGCTGGGTAATGGCGCGGCCGACGATCCAGCGGTCCACGCTGTGGATCAGGCCGAAACGCTCGGCGGCCGGCATGAAGCCGCCCGGCAGAATGACCTCCCCGTCGTCGCAGACCATGCGCACCAGCACTTCATAGTCCTGCACGCGTCCGTCGCTAACTGACACGATGGGCTGATACACCAGTTGGAAGCGGTCCCGTTCCAGCATTTCCCGCACCCGCGCGGCCCAGCCCATGTCTTCGGCCATGCCGGCCTTGTCGCGGTCCGCCGGGTTGTACAGATTGATGCGGTTGCGGCCCTGGGCTTTCGCCATGTTGCAGGCCAGATCCGCATGGGAAAGCACTTCATCGTCGGAGGAGGCGTTGCGGTCGATCAGGGCAGCGCCGATGGAACAGGTGATGTTGAAGGTCTTGGCGTCGTAGAAGAACTTGTAGTTGTCGAACAGCACCCGGAAGTGCTCGGCCGCGCGCAGCACGTTGGGCGGCTCGATGTTGTAGAGCAGCAGGGTGAATTCGTCGCCGCCGAAGCGTGCCAGCAGATCGCCTTCGCGCACATGGGCGGCCAGCAGTTCGCTGATCTCCACCAGCAGCTGATCCCCGGCGGCGTGGCCAAGGGTGTCGTTGATATATTTGAACTGGTCCAGGTCGATGTAGCACAGGGCGCAGGCGGCGTCGCTGCGTGCCACGCGCGCCACCGTGCGGCTCAGTTCCTGCTGGAAGTAATGGCGGTTGAACAGCCCGGTGAGCGAGTCGTGCTCGGCCTGGTAGGACAGCTGCTGCTGGAAGGCCTTCTGCTCGGTGATGTCCCGGGCGGTCCCGCTGACATGGATGACGTTACCCTGCTCGTCGCGGTGCGCCTTGGCGTTGAAGCTCAGATGGTGGCGGCTGCCGTGCCTGTCCAGGTGTACCGTTTCGTACAGCACCAATTCGCTGCCTGAAAGTACGTCGGCGAACGCGGCCCGGTCGCCGTCGGCCTGTTGAGGCGCGCAGAATTCGTGAATGTGCCGTCCCACCATGGCTTCCGGTTCGTAGCCGTAGATCCCGCGGCAGGCGCCGTTCAGGTACAGCCAGCGACCCTCCCGGTCCACGCTCCAAACCAGGTCGTGGGCGGTCTCCACCAGATCGCGGTAGCGGGCCTCGGCGTCCACCAGCTGGGCTTCGGCGGACTTGCGTTTGGTGATGTCCGCCACCAGACAGGTGTACATGGGTCGCCCGCTGATGTGCATTTCGCTGATCCGCACCGACACCGGTATGGGACGGCCGTTGCGGTGCAGGCCGGAAATCTCCTGCTCGCCGGCGTTCACCGGGGGGGCTTCCCCTTCGGCGACCAGCCGCGGCAACAAACGTGACAGCGAGCGCCCGCGGATTTCGTGGGCAAGGTAGCCGAACAACTGCTCGGCGGCGGCGTTGAAGGTATCGATCTGGCCGTTCTCGTCCACCACCACGATCCCTTCGGCAGCCGTGTCCACCACCGCACGCATCTGCGACTCCTGATCGCCGAGGCGCCGGAACAGGCGGCTCAGGGTCTGGGTCAGCACGCCGATCTCGTCGGTGGACTGCGGGCGCAATTGGGCAAGATCGCCGTGGGTGGAAGCGCCGCTGCGGCCCAGCACGTCCTGCACCGGACCCAATGCCTGGCTCATGCCCCGTATGGACAGCACGGTGACCACGGTGGTGATCAGCGCAAGAGTGCCCCAAAGAGCGAGCAGGCCGATGGAAAGGTGGCCGCTGTCGCGCCAGTAGTAGTTGATCAGCACCGAGTAGGACAGCAGCGGAACGAAGCCGCCCAGCAGCAGGGTCTTGGACTTCAGGCTGATCTGTACAGCATCCAGGCCCAGGTGGGCCACCAGCCGCCCCAGGCGGTCCAGGGCGATCAGGTAGCCGGGCAGACCGATCAGTACCGCCACGGCCAGCTGCAACAGCAGGAAGTTGCCGAAGCGAGGCAGGTCATGGATCAGGAAATTGTGGTTGACGGCGGCAAAGAATACGGCGGGAGTCGCCAGGGCGTAGAGCAGAAACATGCTCCAATAGTCGCGGGTGAACCGTCCCAGGCGGCGGTGCAGACGGGCGGGCGCTGTGCCAAGGTGCGGATGCTGATCGATCCACTGCAGCAGCGGGCGCAGGTAACTGCGAAAGTACAGGGCGGTCCATGCGACCATCAGCGCCAGGTATGCCGGCAGCAGGGCGCCATGCAGGGTCGCGAGCACGTTGTTGGCGGTGGTCAACCCGAACAGCACGCCGCCACCGACACCAGCCACCGGCGTCAACAGGAAACCGGCTACGATGGGCAGCGTGAACTGTCCCCGATCACGCATTTTGGACACGACAACCTCTCCCCGACGCCGGAGCCCATGGATGGCAGGGCGCAGCCGGCGGGCTTGATAAGATCGTCCTTGAAATCTTCCTTGTAGGCTTTTTTATTATTTTATAAGCCATTAACTCTTATTCTGAAGCCAGGTGCTGAACATAATGGCATAAACGCAGATAATTGCAAACGGCGTCATCGCCCCCAACCTTCGACCGCTCGTCTGGCCAGATTTCACCAACTCGTTACAATGCGCAGGTAACGATTCCGAATCCTGGGTGCAGATTATGAAGCGTCGTGAATTCATCCGGAAGGTTGGCGGCAGCGCACTGGCCGGCGGGACCGTGCTTGCAGGCGCGCCTGCGGTAGCCGCGTCCGCGCAGACGTACCGCTGGAAGATGGTCACCACCTGGCCGAAGAACTTTCCCGGTCTCGGTACGGGCGCCAACTTTCTCGCCAAGCTGATCGGCGAGATGAGCGGCGGGCGTATTCATGTGAAGGTTTACGGCGCCAAAGAGCTGGTACCCGCGTTCGAGATCTTCGATGCCGTTTCCCGTGGCACCGCCGAAATGGGTCACGGCGCGTCCTATTACTGGAAGGGAAAATCCGAAGCGGCGCAATTCTTCGCCGCCGTCCCCTTCGGTCTGACCGCCGACGAAATGAACGCCTGGCTCTACCACGGGGGCGGCATGGATCTGTGGCGGCAGGTCTACGAACCCTTCGGACTGGTTCCCACCGCAGCCGGAAATACGGGCGTGCAGATGGGTGGCTGGTTCAACAAGCCCATCAATTCGGTCGCGGACCTCAAGGGCCTGAAGATGCGCATCCCTGGCCTGGGTGGCGAGGTGCTGCGCCGTGCCGGCGGCACGCCGGTCAGTCTGCCGGGCGGCGAGCTGTTCACGTCCCTCGACTCCGGCGCCATCGACGCCACCGAGTGGGTGGGCCCCTACAACGACCTGGCCTTCGGTTTCTACAAGGCGGCCAAGTACTACTACTACCCGGGCTGGCACGAACCCGGTACCACCCTGGAGTGCTTCATCAACAAGAAGGCCCTGGCAGCATTGCCTGAAGACCTGCAGAGTATCGTGCTCAACGCCTGTCGGGTGGCCAACCAGGACATGCTGGCCGAGTACAACGCGCGCAACAACGAAGCGTTGCAGACACTCATCAAGGAGCACAAGGTGCAGGTGCGCCGTTTCCCCGACGACGTGCTCAAGAAGCTGCATACCATCTCCGACCAGGTGGTGGCCGAAATCGCGGACAAGGACCCCATGTCCAAGAAGGTCTACGAGTCTTTCCGCACTTTCCGCGAGCAGGTGGTGGCCTGGGACCGGGTTTCGGAGAAAGCCTATCTGGAGGCGAGGGACCTCTGAGGGGCAGGCGGGGACTGCAGCACCGGGAAGGTCCAGCCGCCGCAGTCGCCAGCGCTCGACCCGACCGCCGCCATCAAACGGTGCTCCGCCAGCCGGCCTGCGGAGTGCTGGAAGCACGGGCGAACTGAACCTGCCGGCCATTAGGTGATGGGTGCCCGAAATCGGTAAATGACAGGGTGTGCCGATACCAACCGGCACACCCTGCATCCTCTACGCTATCGCTCAGCGCAGCCGGTTGCGTTGCCGGCGGCGCAGGGCGAGATAACCCAAGGCCACCAGAGCGACACCGGGCAACGTGGGATCGACGACCGCCTGGCGACTCACCGAGCAGCCACCGCCGCCGCCACCGCTGGTGGGCATGGGTGTCGGTGATGTGGGCGGCGGATCGGCCACCACTGCCACATCACCGCTGGCGTAGACCGCCTTGGTTACGCCCGTGGTCGAGTCGCTCTGATTCCACACGCCGTAGAAGCGGGTGCCGTCAGGGCGCGTGACCACCTGCGACTCGTAGGCGAACTCATCATCCTGAAACAATGCACCCGCTGCCGTGGAGTAGCGAACCGGCGTCGCAAAGGTCGCGGCCGAATCCTGGCTGACCGTGATGTAGATACCCAGGTCGTTTCCGCCGGTGAGGTCGAAGGGCGATACGTTCTCCTGCGTACCCCAGGCCAGGTAGACCACGTCGGGGTTCTGGCAGGTGGTCGGATCGGTGGTATCGGCCGCCGCCGGATCGCCGCTCGGGCAAGTGGTGCCGCTGCTCTTGGGCGTGCCGAAGATGCGCGGCTCCCGGACATTGACACCTTTATCCGCGATATTCGTCACGTTGACCGGCGTTCCCCAGCCCGTCCCCAGGGTGTACTTGCGCAACCAGAAATCGTAATTGTCCAGCTGGGCCCACAGCTTGACCAGATCGCCGGTGTAGCTGTAGCCGATCCACATGTCCGCGCCACGCAGAACACCGCGATGCGCCAACGCGTTTTCCGTGTAGTTCGCCTCGGTATCGTCCGTGAGGTTGGCGCTGGTCGCGGTCGGGGTGTTGCTGCTGATGTTTTCCGCCTGTGCGTTGACCAGTCCGATGGCCGTCAGGTAGTCCGAGGTGGCACAGTTGGCGTCCACCGCCGGAACCATGTTGGCCGGCTGCAGGCCACCCATGCCGCGACGTACCACGATGTCGGACGGGCCGCCCTTGTCATACACGCCTTCCTTCCAGAAGATGCCGAGCTGGACACCCCCCGGGCCGGCATCGGCCGGGCTCTGGGTCAGGAATCGCACGCGGCGGGCGTTCTTCAGAGGGTCGCTCATGATGCAGCCCGCCGATCCCGCTGGAGGTGCGGAGTAGGCGAATGCGTGGTAGCGGACGAACTTGCCCTCGTCCAGGCCCTCCGATCCCTTGGTCTCTTCATAGGCGACGATGGCGGTGCTGCCCACCATGCCGATGTTGGGCCGGGATGCCCCCGCCTGCCCCTTCTCGAGTAGGTTCGGATCGACATTCGTGCCGGTGCCGTCGTAGATGGCGTTCAGTTGCCCGCTGATGCCGTACAGACCCTGCCAGTTGTCGGTGAGCCGAACCGCCGGTGCGAGAACGAAATCGTCGGCGGGGGTGCCGGGTACCGACAGGTCGACCGTGGCATAGGTGTACCAGACATCGGTGCCGCCATTGACCTTGGCGCCGGACGCACCGTCACCGGGGCCATCCGCTTCGCCGAGCTGCAAGCCTTGCGGATCCTCCTGCCAGGAGATCACGACCTGGCCCTTCTTGTAGCTGGCGCTGCTCGTATCCGTGTTGACGGACGGCTTGCTGGAGTCCTGTTTGGCGTCGCGCTCGCCGGTGGTCAGCTGTATCGGGGTGCTCCAACTCACACCGTTGCTGGTCGAATAGGCGGTCCACGTGCAGGCGAAGGGAATCACCCTGCCGTCGCGTTCCAGATAACGGATGGCACGCTGAACCGGGGCCTGGGTGCCCGCCGTGCCCAGGTCGCCATCCGGACAGTAGTGACTGACCCAGGTCAGCACCATCAGGGGACCGCCGGTCTTGATGTTGGGCTTGTCGATGCTGCCGGGATAGGGCTGGCTATTGGTAGCCGGATCACCGCCCTGCCAGGCGGTGGAGATGCTCGACTGCATCGCCGACTGGGACACGTTGACTGCTGCAGACCAGTCTGAAACGCTGTTGCAGCTGATGCCGGCTGCGGCATCGGGCTTGCAAGTCTTCACGTAGATGTCCCGGGCCGGGTGCTCGACATCGCCCTTCACATCGTAGACATTTCCGGCGCCCGGCGTGTCGTCACCGTAAGCCACCACCAGGCGGCCGTCGCCCGCCCGTTGAATCTTGGGCTTGTGCCCGAAAGTACCGTCGCTCACCGCAATCGGTGTATTGACGGTGATCTGTATGGCTGCGTAGGCCGCCGTGGCGGCGAGTACCGCACCACCCGCCACCGCCAGCGTCTTTTTCCGGCTTTTCCTGCTGAAAGTCATTGCCGCTCCCTCGAATGATGCAAATTCACGTAAACTTTACTTTGAGGCTTGAGTATATTTGCGGGGTAGCCGGGCACGAATGACAATGCGCAATTTGCGCGACAAATTTTTTGCCCGTACCTTATTGATGCGTAACCATGTTGGGCCGGACTGCTACCAGCGTGCCGGAACGCTCCGACCTCTATGCACAAAATGGCCAATTACTGCACCAATCACGAGTGGAAGGGGCGTGCCGACTGCGCCCATTGCGGAATTCGTCAACTGATGCTGTTTTCCGGCCTACCGGAAAGCGGGTTCACCGAACTGCTCCAGCCCATAGACAACCACCTGTACAGCGCCGGTGCCTCGCTCTACGAGGAGGGCGTACGCGGACAAACCGTCTATTCCATACGCCGCGGCCTGCTGAAATTGCTCTACCGCACACCTGACGGCAGCCAGCGCATCGTCCGCCTGCACGGCAAAGGGATCACTATCGGGTTGGAACTGCTGGACGCGAATGTGGCGTACCACCACACAGCCGTTGCGGTCGAGGACGTCGATGCGTGTGCGATCCCCCTGGCGACCCTGAAGAACCTCCAGGCCCGCTTTCCTTCGCTCTGCGACAAGGTGCGGCAGCAGCTGCAGCAGCAGGTCGACCGCGCCGATCAATGGATCAAGGACCTCAATACCGGCGTTGCCTGGTCCCGGGTCGCCAGACTGCTCCTGCTTCTGAGGGAACTCGGTGCCGATCGCAATGGAGACATCGAACTGCTGCCCCGCGAGGACATGGCCGCCGTGGTGGGTGTGACTACCGAAACCGCCAGCCGTATCGTGGCGGATTTCAAGCGGCGTGGCCTGCTCCTCAAGGTGACAGGCAACACTTATCGTTGTAACGCCCAGCAGCTCGACCAACTCCTGACCGAAACAGGGGTTTCCACCGGATAGTCCCGCGCGCCCGTCAACGCTGCGGCCGAAAATTGACAATTCTCAATTGATCCGCGCTCTCGTGCGGGTACCCTTATGGCTTCCGCAGCACCGACCGTAGCGCGCAACGACGTACCGTACGCGCGCCGCGCCCAGACAGTGATGACCACTCGCCCATATCCGAGCCTCCTTTTGATTGCAGCGGGTCTGCTGCTGGCAGCGTGCGGTGGAGGCGGTGGCGGCTCCCCGACCGAAAACGCCGCGCCGCCTCAGCCTTCACCTGCCGCGTCGTTGACCGGTCACCTGATAGATGCACCCGTGAGCGGGGCGACCTACCGTACTGCAACGGCGTCCGGCATTACCGGCCCCGAAGGCGACTTCAGGTACCTGGCCGGTGAAGCAGTCGAGTTCTCAGTCGGCCCTGTACGCCTCGGTCGCGCCACACCCGGAATACATGTCACTCCGCTGGATCTCATCGCCAACCCATCGGGTCACACCGACCCACGGGTGACTGCGATGGCCAGCTTCCTGCAGACCGCGGACCGCGATGCCGACCTCGGTAACGGCATTCAGGTGGTCCCGGCACTGGCGGACCGCCTGTGCGCGGAACTCAATGTCACAGCCTTCGACTTCACAACCTTGAACGACCTGGCTGCATTCGAGACCGCCTTGCAGAACGCCGCCCTGGCCGAACATCTCAGCTACGTGGACCCCGCAACGGCGGGCGCCAACCTGACCGCGAACCTGATGGCGTTGATGGAGCAGGTGACTGCCTATGACCCGGCGTGGGGTACGGCCGGAGCGTTTACAGCCGCCTCCAACTGCTCGCGGTGCCACGCCGCACGCAGCGGCGAGGCCGCCATGCGCCTGCCCATGGGCGACGTCACCGGGGAGGACATAAGTCCTTACACGGAGTGGAAGCACAGCATGATGGCCCACAGCTTCGACGATCCGTATTTTCAGGCGGTGCTGCAGGAGGAAGCCACCCATGAATTCCCGGCCTTCGCGGGTTTGATCGAAGACCGTTGCCTGACATGCCATGCGCCCATGGGGCGTACCTCCGCCCATTCGAGCAACACCGGACTGGACGCCAATGGCGACTACCGTTACTCGCGCGCCGTCGTCGACCAGCAGGCCCGCGAAGGCGTGAGCTGCACGCTGTGCCATCAGATCGCATCGACAACGATCGACGATGAGGGCCAGCCGGTCGTCGGTGAAGACTCCTTCAGCGGCAAATATCCGATCGGCGACGCGCGCATCATCTACGGCCCGTATTCCGGCATCAACGCCGGTCCGATGCAGAATCAGGTCAATT
>CAZNBB010000079.1:0-17827 GCA_964571225.1 uncultured Gammaproteobacteria bacterium | reverse complement strand
ACACGGACTATGGCTATCCCGAGCCGGCGATACTGGTCGCCGACCTGGGAGAGCCGGGAAGTGACGGGTTCAAGAACATCGGGGCATCGATCGCCGGAGCGTTCGAACGGCTGGACGGCATTGTGCACAACGCGGCTGACCTGGGGTTGTTGACTCCGCTCGAGATCTACGATGACCTGCTTTGGGATCATGTCATGCAGGTCAATCTGAAGGCTCCGCTGGTGGTGACTCAGCAATGTCTGCCGCTGTTGAAGGCGGCCGACCATGCCTCGATCGTCTTCACAACCGAGGCGTCCGGGCGAGTAGCCAAGGGGTATTGGGGGGCCTACGGCATCAGCAAAGCGGCCCTGCTGCACATGGCTCAAATGTGGGCCATAGAGTATGCGAAGACCCGGATACGAGTGAACGTCGTGGATCCGGGGCCGTGCAGAACCGGTTTACGCCTCTTGTCACATCCGGGAATGCGGATGAAGACCTACCCGCCACCTGAAGCCATTACCACCGCATACGTCAAGCTGATGTCCGATGAAGTGCTGAACCACAACGGTGAAATTTTTGACGCCCGGGACTGGTTGGATCCGGAACGCGACGATCGCACGCCTGAAGACATGGGCGAGTCCAATAGTTGAGCCATGGTTTAAGACGAGATCTTCCAAGGAGCACAAGCATGTCAGACGATTCACGGTCCGATGATCAGTCACCGGATGTCACTCGCCGTAGATTTCTTACCGCTCTGGTCACGGCTTCCGGAGCCGCGGTAGCCGGAACCATAGCGGTTCCACTGGTCGAATCGCTGTACCCGACTGCGGCGGCGCAAGCGCTGGCCACAACCACGGTCGATCTTTCGCCAATCGAGCCGGGTATGCAGATGGTAGCGCTTTGGCAGGAAAAGCCGGTGGTGATCGTGAATCGGACAAAGGAGATGCTGACCACGTTGGACGAAGTGGAGAAACAGGGGATTCTGAAGGATGCTGCCAGCAACGTGCCCCAGCAGCCGCCGTACTGCAAGAACAAGTACCGGGCGCGGGAGCCCGAGTGGTTCGTCGGCATAAAGATCTGCAATCACTTGTGCTGCATCCCGCACTACAGGCCGAAAAAGGGCAGCGTCGCGCCGTGGTGGCTTGGGGGCTTTCATTGTCCGTGCCACGGCTCCATGTACGATCTATCGGCGCGCGTAATCAAGGGCTCGCCTGCCCCCCACAATATGGCAATCCCTGAATACGACATCGATCTGCAGAAGATGCAGGTTGTGGTCACGAAAATGTACCCATTGGCGCATCTTTGCTGAATCGATACCGGACTGGGGAGGTTGTCATGAGTGGTTTCGCGAAATGGTTCGCAAAAAGATCACCGCTGCCGGAGATGTGGCGTGAACATATGGCGGAGTACTACGCACCGAAGAATTTCAACATCTTCTATTATGCTGGTTCTCTGTTGCTCCTGATGCTGGTGTTCCAGTTCGTGTCGGGGTTCCTGGTGCTTGTGCATTATGTACCCACAGCCGCGGGTGCGTACGACTCGGTGTTCGGCATCATGTACGACGTCGATTACGGCTGGCTCATCCAGTACGCGCATGTAGACGGCGTGTCACTCATATTCGTGCTGCTGTACCTGCATATGGCACGTGGAATGCTCTACGGCTCATATCGCGCGCCGCGCGAGCTCGTCTGGATCATCGGCTACACGATCTATCTGGCGTTCATGGCTGAAGCGTTTTTCGGCTACGTGCTCCCCTATTCGAACCTGTCGTACTGGGCCGGGACGGTCATCACCTCCTTGTTCAAGTCGATTCCTTGGATAGGAGGCTGGGTGACGACCATCGTGCGTGGGGGTTCAGGGATAAGCGGGGATACGCTCGGCCGGTTCATGGCTCTGCACGTGACGGTCGTGTTTCTGGTGATTGTCGCCCTGGTGGTCTTCCACATCCTGTATCTTCACAAGGTCGGTTCCAACAATCCGGACGGTATCGAGATCAAGGAAAACAAGGGCCCGGATGGCCATCCGGTCGATGGCATTCCCTTTCACCCCTACTATTCCGTAAAGGATTTGTTCGGTTTTGGGGTCTGGTTGTTCATTTTCGCGGCCATCATTTTCTACAATCCGACCTTTTTCCATGTCTTTCTTGAGCGGACGATGTCCACTCCTGCGGATGCGTTGAAGAGTCTGCCGGATGTTACCCCGCCCTGGTACCTCTCGCCGTTCTACGCCATGTTGAGGTCCATACCCAACAAGAACGGGGGCATCATCCTGATGGTCGCAGCAGTGGTGTTTCCGTTCATTCTTCCGTGGCTCGACAGAAACCCCGTGAAGTCGACCCGATTCCGCATTGTCACGAGAATCATGCTGCTGGTGTTTTTTGCCAATTTCATCATGCTGGCCTACCTGGGCGAACAGCCGCCGCTGCCGCAGTTCTTCCTGCCGGAGCGTCTCGGTGCGGCGATCTACATCGGTTTCTTCGTGCTGCTCCCGTTCGTGAGCAAGATGGAGCCGACAAGAACGCCGCCCAAGAGGGTTCACTACCATGCGCATTAGGAAGAGCTTGCGGAGGTTTGATATGAAACGATTGGTCGTTATTCTTGGGTTGGCAGGGATTCTGGGAATGTTCAGCCCGAACGGGTATTCCGAAACCCATTTCGAGCTGAAAGCGCCCCATTACACTCTGAACAAGGCGACCATCATTGCGGGTGCGAAGTTGTTTGCAACACGATGCATGAGTTGCCACTCCGTCAAATTCATGCGCTATGAGTTCATGCAGCAGGACCTGGGCATGTCCGAGGCGGATGTGGAAAAATATCTCATGCTGCCGAACGGTGCCAGCTTCAAGGGCAACATGGTGTCCGCCATGCCACCAGGGATGGCGCACAAGTGGTTCGGCGTGTCCCCGCCAGACTTGAGCCAGATCATCCAGTACAGAGGCCAGGACTGGGTGTATACGTATCTGCTTTCCTTCTATCGGGATCCGACCACGCCGTCTGGTTGGAACAACCATGTTTTTCCGAAGGTGGCGATGCCCGATGTGCTGGCGCCGTGGGGCGGCATCGTCAACGGGGACGGCAAGGTTCTGAAGAAGGGCAGCGAGTCCCCGGCGAAGTTCAAGGCGCAGGTTACGGACATTGTCGCCTTTCTCCACTTCGTATCGGACCCTTCGGTCTTTCAGCGGCGTGCCATCGGTCCCTGGGTGTTGGGTTTGATTGCGCTGTTTACGCTGACCGCGTACCTGTTGAAGCGCCAATATTGGAAAACGATCAAGTAGGGGACAGGCGGCGGTCGCCGCCAATGTGTCCGAATCACCGCGCCCGGATCGCCGGCCTGTAGGCCGGCGCATCCGGGACGCCCAAGGTAGTTGCTTTGAAGAGTCGGGGTTGGCCGGCGCTTGCGCGGACACGCGTCGGCGGCGGGTCCGTGACGACCTTCTTATTACGGTGTTCCCCATGCGTTGGACGGTAACAGGCCCGCGGGCGAATGGTGCGCTCAAACAGGCCGGGTGCCGCTGGTACAGAGCAGACGCATTCAAGCGGGCCGCCTTCCGGATGTGACCATGACGACAGACAACGTGGCCAGAATACCAATGTCGGCATTGCTCCGCAGCGCCCTGTTGTTCGCCTCGGGGGTGGTTCTGTCGGGATTGGGAAGCAGGTTTGTAGTGATGGTGGGGGTGGTGCTTCTCGTACTGTCGCTCATCGATGCCGCAACTCTGCTTGCGTTGAAATGGACGACGGCGGTGGCGTTCGACGGGCAGGTCATTCGGATACGATACGGGCTGATTCGCAGGGTCCGTGTATCGATGCCGCTGTCGGAGATAAAGCATGTATTTACCCACAAGTCGTGGCTTGGGAAGAAGCTCGACTACGGGGCGTTGGTGATACTGGCGAGTCGTCAGGGGATCAGGGTCCAGTATCTGCAGGCTCCTGAACGTATCCAAGAGAGGCTTGAGGCGTCGATGGGGAAAGCGTAGTGCGCCCGTTCTGCTTGGGTGGAGATAGATCAGCGCGCGGCCTCCGAGGGAAGCGGGGCGCCGAGCACGCTGGCCCGAGGTTGCTGCCCGATATTTCCGGGTGCGGATCAGCAACGGGCTCGAAGCACCGGGCGGCTGCGCTGCGGGGCGGCGGGGGCGCTTCCAGCGCCACGTTCGGCGCCACACCGGGGGATATGGGTTTTCAGTGACTGTACCGAGGTGTCTTCATGGAGCAAATGGATCGCGAAAGTGCGTTTAGGCAAGGAACTGCCGATTTCGATCCGGTCACCAAGCTTCTGCATGTGTTTCTGGCGATAACGCTCTGTTTCCAGATGGTTGTCGGCTTGTTTGTGCACGACCCAAATACGCTGCTATTTCTCTACCTGCACCAATATGGGGGGCTCGTCGCCGGGCTGGTGCTGCTGATCGAATGGATGTGGATCTTCGCAAAGGACCAGTGGGGTCTCTTTTTCCCTTTGAACAAGGAAGGTATGCAGCAGGTTTTTGTCGACTTGAAACGTTTGGTGTCGTTCAGGCTGCCCCCCGGTGGAGCGACGGTCGGACTCGCAGGGCTCTGGCACGGTTTCGGACTGTTGGTGTTTTCGGTGTTGGGTGTTACAGGTATCCTGATTCTCTTCGCGCTACCCAACGGACATTCCATCCTCGGAGTGTCTTCCCACGACTTTTCCGGGTTTACACGGTTATCTCTTATCCACGCCATCGCGTCATATGCTGCCTGGGCCTATCTGGCAGGGCATGTGACCACCGCTGTTCTCCATCAGGTCACGGGGGAAAAGATCGTGAGTCGGATGTTTTTCCTGAAGAGAGTGACGGCGGCGGTTTCGCGTGGTAACGGAACCGGGGCCTGACCGAGCGCATCCAGCCAGCTTCGATCCGTATCGCCGCTTTTCGAGAGCAACCGGGAGCATCCGGTTGCCTGTCGCTCGAAGCGAACAAGCGTATAACGATCCTTAAGATGAGAGGAGAAGGTGCGTACGGCCGGTCTGCGCTGGGCACGGACAGCCTTCCCGCGACGTCGTACCGTCCCTCTGCGAACACACCTACCCCAAACAGCAAAGCCGAGTCACGAACGCTCAGTGACCGACGGACGCTTGGCCTTGGAAGAGACCACGAAATGGTCCCACATGCCGAGCAGCGCGTGTCCGGGAACGGCGCACATCAACCAATACTGGCCAGGCTTGTTGGCCTTGAATGAAAACGTGGAGCTGGCACCCGGTGGCATGCCCGACGTGATGTCTTTGGTCTCCGCGTGTTTGAAGGCAGGTTTCACGCTCTCGACAGGTGGCGTCTTGGGCGCCTTGATGATTTCCATGCTGTGCCCGGTAGTACCGTCATTGGTCACTTTCATTGTCACGTGCCAGCCGGTGGGAACGGTCATGGTCATGTGACCGTGGGCATAGCCGTCGAAGTTGTACTGCCCGGCTTGTCCGTTGGGGCCTTCGCTGATGTCGAAGGTGACCTGCTTCTTGGAGGCGTTGACGTGCACCCACGGAGGATTGGCGGCCGTGGCCATGGTTGCGACTGCCGTAGACAGCAGGAAGGTCACGGTGGCGCCTATGATGATCTTCATGCTTGTTCGAGCGGGCAGCGGCTGGCCGCCCAGAGCGTTGAGCGCCGCCTCAATGGGATGCATGCGTCGAAACGATGAAGAGGAGCCGGCGTGTGTACGCAGTCGTCTAGCGGTCATCAGAATCTCCTTTTCGTCATGGTTCCGTTAGCGCGGCGGGATAGCGCATTCCGCCGCCCTGGGGAAACGGCCCCCGTGCCGTCGTGGGACGACCGACCGTGTCGCGGTGGGCAAACGCACGACTCACGTGCGCGCACGCGCCCACGCAACCTTTGACCCTGCTGATGGGGCCAAGTTTCTCGCGGTGGCGCAGTGGCCGGAGCCCTGGCCGACGATAGGACGCGGCGCCGCACTCCAGGAGGTTGGGGCGCAAAGAGGATCGAAAGGACGGTGGTGTTTGCCGTTGGGGGGAGGGCCAGCGGTCAGCCCGCGCGCAGAGATTGCAGGCGCGTACGCAAGTCCGTGAGTGTTGCCAGGCGTACTGCCCCGACTTCCTGCAATACATTTTCATAGGCATCGCTGGCGGCGCCTCCCACCAGCAGGGTCAGCTCAGCCGGCAGGTGACGGCGTAATGCGCGTAGCTCGTCGCCGATACGCGTGTCGTCCGGAGGATAGACCATGCTCAGCGCAACTGCCCGGGCGTTGGTGGCCAGGGCGGCCGCGGCAATTTCCTCCGCCGGGGTGTTCGGATTGAGGTGCACCACGTGCCAGCCCTCCGATCCCGCCGTTATGGCCGCCATCAGTGCGCCCAACTCGTGGTTCTGCCCGACGGGTGTGGTCACCACCAGTGTGGGCCCGGCGTCGTTCATATTGCTGGTGCGGGCCAGCCTCCCGAGAAAGGAGCGCACCACTGCGGCGGCCAGATGTTCCTGCCCGATGCGAAGCGTCCCCGCACGCCAGCGCTCGCCGATGTCCCGTAGCAACGGAGTCACCAGAGATTCCAGCAACACCGGCAGGGTGAGAGCTATGGCGGCGCCGTCCAGCGCGCGTTCCAGCGCATCGGCGTCCGTCCCGTCGACGGCGTCCACACAGAGCTGCAGCAATTGGCCAGTGCTGCCGCGGGCTTGCCGGGACGGGCGGCCGGCCGACGGCAGTGAGGCCCGGCGGTCGGTGGACACCAGGGCAAGGAGCTCGTCTTCAGACAGTTGCGCGACATCACCGATGCGACGCCCACCTTCGGTCGCCTCCCGCAGCAGTTGCAGCCGTTGCACATCCGCGTCCGAGTAGAGCCGGCGACCGGTTGGGGTGCGTCGGGGGGAGACGGCCTCGTATCGACGTTCCCAGATCCGAATGACATCTGGGGTCAGCCCGGTACGGCGGGCGACGACCTGAATCGGATGGGCGGCGTCGGGGGAGTTCATGGGCGACTCGCTTAGGTGGTTGTAATTGAACATAAACAGTATATGCCGTAGGAATGTACTAGACAAATGGTTGACAAACTCTTAACTGTTTCCTAATGTCTAGGACAAGGGCTGGACGTTTCATGTCCCATGACGAACTGACAGCTCGGCAGTTGAGGGATGAAGCAACCCAGGGACGGGGCAACACACACGGCAGGCGCAAGCCCGCCGACCCGGGAAATGGAGACCGGATCGCTGACGGCCTGGAGCCGCAACGATTCTGAACGGATGCGCGATGCGCAGGAGGAAGGCAATGGACAACAGGCGTTCGATGGCACGCACAGCGGTTGGAGGTATCGCGATTTATGCCGCCGCGCTGGTGGTGATGCTGGCCGGTGCGCTGCACACGGCCTATGCGGGCAGTTACGGCCATGCGGGTGGTTATGGCGAGGCCCATAAGGACATCGTCGACACGGCGGTATCGGCGGGCAACTTCGGGACGCTGGCGTCCGCGCTCAAGGCCGCCGACCTGGTGACGACCTTGAAGGGGCCCGGTCCCTTTACGGTGTTCGCGCCCACTGACGAAGCCTTCGCCAAAATTCCCAAGGACCGGCTCGAAGCACTGCTGAAGGACAAGGCGGCGCTGACCCGGGTGCTTACCTACCATGTGGTGCCCGGCCGGGTAATGGCGTCCGATGTGGCGAAGCTCGATTCGGTCACCACGGTGGAGGGCGGCGAGTTGTCCATTGCGGCGGCGAGCGGCGTGACAGTCAATGGCGCGAAGGTGGTCAAGGCGGATGTGTCCGCAAGCAACGGCGTGATACACGTCATCGACACGGTGCTGATCCCGGACTGATGTCCGGGCTCAATCCCCCCGAGAGCATCCTCGCTCTCAACCTCTTGGCCGGGCACCTCGTCCGGCCTTTTTTTTTGCACCTGGGCGTTTGTACGGACCTGCACGGAAGGGTCCGCCGCTGCGGTGCGAGGTCGCGTCGGCGTCGCTCGTTTCTTTAGTCCGGTGACGCGAGCGCGCAGCGCCGGTCATGCAGTGGGGGCGGCGAAACCATGCCGGCCGTTCAATGGCCAGCCGCATACCGGATCGGGGTGCGTGGCGGCGGAGGGCCGTCGCCTTCGTCGGGGTTCAGCGCCGTTGTTCGAGCGCTGGAGCAAGCAACGCCGCGAGGCGCTGAAAAATCTCGTCGTCGTAGTCCGCCAGCAACAGGCCGACGCCGTTGTCGGTGCTGCGTACCACCAGGCCGGGAACCTTGATCACCGTGGGTCGCATGTGGGTGCTCACCGGGATGGCGACTTGTACCGTGTTGTTGACCAGCTCCCGGGCAGCCGGTGTCTCCACGTACATACCTTCAAAGCTGATATCTTTGGTCGTCCCGACGGTGGAGCGGAACCAGCGGCGCCGAATGCTGACGCGGGTCTGCACGGGCACACGGAAATTCCAGCGATGTTCGATCAACACGGGTCTCCTGCGGCATCCGTAAGGAGGTAAGGCGCGACCGAGTCCGGCTCTTGCCGTAGGTACCAAGGTAGCGGGCGCAGGCTACCGGAGTGTGACCTGTGCTTGCGTTCGGGCGCCTGTACAGCAAAACCATTATCAGTCATAAAACAGGCGATTACCATAGCGGAATTGGCCCGCCGCCGGGCCGCCGGTCGACCGCGGGGCCGGCGTCCGACCGCCGGGGCATTGCCGGCAGCGGCACGGCCTGCTATTCAGGACGGGCCCGGAACCGGTCGCGGCGTCACAACACATCTCAACGTTGAAGGAAGATGATCATGGATCAGACCAGAGCGGACCGTATTCGCGAGCAGGTGAGGGACAGTTACGCCAAGGTGGCGCAGGCCGACAGCGCCGGCGAAAGCTGCGGGATTGAATCCGGTTGTTGTGGGGTCGCATCGGATGCGCAGATCAATGCCCTCATCTCCACGCGGCTCGGCTATGCCGAGGACGACTTGTCCAGCGCGCCGGAGGGAGCGGACATGGGCCTGGGTTGCGGCAATCCGCGCGCCATCGCGAACCTGCAGGTCGGCGATGTGGTGCTGGACCTGGGCAGTGGAGGGGGTTTCGACGCTTTTCTGGCCGCCCGGGAGGTCGGTCGCCAGGGGCGGGTCATGGGCGTGGACATGACGCCTGTCATGGTCACCAAGGCGCGGGCAAACGCCGCCAAGGGAGGATTCGCCAACGTGGAGTTTCGGCTCGGGGAAATCGAGCACCTGCCGGTGGAAGATGCCAGTGTCGATGTGATCATCTCCAACTGTGTCATCAACCTGTCGCCCGACAAACCGCAGGTGTTCCGGGAAGCGTTCCGGGTGCTGAAGGTCGGTGGCCGATTGGCGATCGCGGATGTGGTGGCAAGTACCGAACTGCCGGAAGCGCTGCGATCCGATCCGGCTCTGTACGCCGGCTGCATGGCGGGCGCCTCCCAGCTCGATGAGCTTCAGAGCATGCTTGAGGACGCTGGTTTCCGAGACATCCGTATTCAGCCCAAGGACGAGTCCCGGGAGTTCATCCGGGACTGGGCACCGGGACGGGGCGTGGAGGACTACGTGCTGGCCGCCACCATCGAAGCGGTCAAGCCGCGATGATCGCGTCGGGCGGCGGGAACGTCCCCGTCGCCCGCTGGACACGACCTATTGGTTCTGGCCGTTCGGCTGCACCGGTTCGAAGGCGGAGAATTCCACGTCCGTGCGCCGATTGGGGCCGAGGCATTGGATCAGGGCCTGGCCACGCTTGCCTTCGCAGGTGACTGCCGGCTGGCTCGAACCCACGGCCGATACCTGGATAGTGTCGCCCGGAACGCCCTGCTGGACCAGGTAATCCTTGACCGCCTGGGCACGTTGCATGGACAGCTTCTGGTTGTATTCGGCCGGTCCGATGCGATCGGCGTGCCCCACGATCTGGATGGAGGGGCTGTGGGCACTGCGGAGCGTCTGCGCGATCTTGTCCAGCTTCTCCTTGCCCTGCGGGTTCAGCTCAGCCTTGTCGAAGCCGAAGTAGGCGTCTGCCGACAGACTGATCTTTCGCATGGTCGGCTGAGGCGCCGGTTCCATGGCGGCTACCGGCGCGGATTCCGGCTCCGCCTTGCTCACCAGGTTGGGTTCGCATTCCTCTACCGCGTTGGCCGCCGACCATCCGCTGGTGTGCCAACATTCGTTGAAGCCGCTGCGTACGATCGCTCCGCTGGAGTCGGTGAGGTAGCCGCTGGGGGCTGCGCCGGCGGTGCCAAACGAGAACGTCAGCAGCATCGCCGCAGCGGCGGCGATCAGCGATGCAGGATGAATATTGCCATGCTGGATGTTCATTTCAAGCTCCCTCTATGGTGATGCAATTCCCATTTCTGGAATGCCGGTTTCGGCGTTTACCTACTACTAACTATAGACGACGGCTATCGGTTCGCGAGGCATGATACGCCTCGGGCGCGGCAGGGAGAAGTGTGGGGGAAGAGCGTCTTGGAGCGGGCGGCGGGGAGCCGCCGGTGGCGTTTCAGGAGGCGGTGCAGTTGCTCAGCAGAAGACTGGGCGGATTGGTGGAAAAGACGAAGGGTGCAGCCTTTTCCAATGCCGTGAGACCCAGCAGCATGCGTGTTCGTTTGGGGAACACGGCGGCGTCCACGTCGTGCAGGATACAACTGCTGCCGAGCTTCAGGGTCTTGATGCGGTACACGGGTACGGTGAGGCGGGACCCGTCGGCCAGGATGCCGGTGAGCTCCTTGACATACTCGGCATTGCCGTTCTTCTGCAGCACCGCGAGGGTGGCCTGGTTGATGGTGGTGTAGCCCGCGCCGGTGTCCACCATCATTTCCACATTGCCGTAACCGCCGATGTCGCCATGCACGTAAAAGGTGGCCGCGCCTTTGCGCACCATTGGAACCGTATCGCTGAACGAAGACGCGTAGCTGGTGGACACGAAGGTGCCCAAGGCGGCAACGAAAATGGCCAGAGTAAGTTGATACCGCATGATGACTCGCCGGGTTTCCGTCTCTTGCAGGGGCTGTTGCACCTATTGCAAATTTGGTGCCCGTACCGAGAGAAGTCTCCAACTTGTTGAACAAATGATATTTTTGCACAAGGCTTGGCGTTCCAGCGGCCGCCGCGCCGGAATCCTGGCGGCCTCGGCTCCCTTTTCCAACGGGATACGATGCAACGGCCAGGGGATCCGGCGCCCGGGAGCGGCCGAACGCGCGGCAACCCCGGCGAGGGGTGCCCGCAACCGGACCCCGGCAGCTGCTACGTTCACATTCAGAGCATCCACGTCGGAACCGCGAAAACCGTGATCGAGAACGGGGAGGTGCAACTTATCGACGGCCGCCGACTCGGTTACGCCGAGTACGGTGACCTCCGAGGCGTTCCGGTGCTCTACTTTCATGGCGCGCCCGGCTGTAGCCGGGAAGCGCGCCTGCTGCATGCCGCGGCACAGGTAAGGGAACTGCGTGTGATTGCTCCCGACCGACCGGGTTACGGGCGGTCCGAGAGTTGCCCCACGTCGCGCCTGGGGAACTGGCCGGAGGCGGTGGCGCAACTGGCGGACGCCCTGGGCCTGGGGAGCTTCGCTGTGCTGGGGGTGTCGGGCGGAGGGCCCTATGCGCTGGCCTGCGCGTGGCGGTTGAAGGAGCGAGTCACCGCTGCCGCCCTGGTGTGCGCCCTGGCACCGATGGATTCCCCGGAAGCCTTCCGGGACATGGCCGGGTCGGAGCGCTTCATGCTGGAGCTGGCCCGGCGCCGGCCCGGTGTTGTGCGTTATGTCGTCAGTGTCCTGACGTGGCTGATACGGCGTGACCCGGATCGTTTTTTCGCCCGCATCGCCCGTACGACGGCGGAACCTGACCGCCGAGTGTTGGAGCGGCCGCTGGTACGTACCGTCCTGGCCCTGTCCCTCAAAGAAGCGGTTCGTGTGGGTGCGGCGGGATTGCTGTCGGACCTGCGGAACTACACGCGGCCCTGGGAGTTTGATCCGCAGACCGTCGATCTGCCCGTGCAACTGTGGCATGGCGCGCAGGACCGGACCGTACCGGTGCAGTCGAGCCGGCGTCTCGCCCGGCGACTACCACACTGCCGACTCATCGAACTGGGCGGGGAAGGCCACTACTCCCTGCCGCTGAACCATATGGGGGAGATTCTGGATGGACTGGTCCGTGCCGCTCAGCGGATATAGGCGTCCGCCGCATAGCGACGCATCATGCGGTGGCTGTTGAAATAAGGGGCATTCTTGGAAATGGCACCCTTCATGACCCGCAGCCAGCCGACCCGATCCGTGTAATACAGCGGCAGGATGGTCTTTTCCAACTTGTCGTAGAGCGCGGCGCCATCGCGCTGCCCGTCCTCGCCGGCGTCGTCGTTGCCGATGGACCAACCGGTGATCCCTTCCATACAGCCTTCCACCCACCAGCCGTCCAGCACGCTGACATGGGGTACGCCATTGAGGGCCGCTTTCATGCCGCTGGTTCCGGAAGCTTCCAGCGGCCGCAGGGGCGTGTTCAGCCACATGTCCGAGCCGGAGACCATCGCCAGGCCCAATGCCATGTCGTAATCGGGCAGGAATACACAGGGGATCCGGTCCTGCAGGGCGCGCATGTGATGGTGGATCTGCTCGATGAGCTTCTTGCCCGGTTCGTCGTGGGGGTGGGCCTTGCCCGCGATCACGATCTGGAAGGGGTGCTCGGAGGCAATGCGCTGCAGCCGTTCCAGATCCTCGAACAGCAGTGTGGGGCGCTTGTAGGCGGTCATGCGGCGCGCCAGGCCAATGATCGGGACTTGCAGGGACAAGTCCGTAGCGGTCAGGCGCTTCACCGTTTCGATGAGAGCCTGTTTGGCCGCGACATGGGCTGCCCAGATTTCGTCGTCGGGAATCTGGTCCGCACGCAGCAGGATTTCGGCTTCGTGGCGCCATTCCGGCAGCCGGGCGTCGTACAGCCGCGCAAAGCCGGGTGCCGCCCAGGTGGGGGGGTGGATGCCGTTGGTGATGGCGTGGACGCGGTGGCCGGGGAACAGAGCGGTGGATGTCTCGGCGTGGCGCTTGGCGACCCCGTTCACGTAACCGCTCAGATTGAGCGCCAGGCGGGTCATATTGAGCCGCTCCGGGCCGGCGAGCTTGCGCAACTCGCCCAGGTCCACCATATCGTCCAGCAAGGCGTGGACCATGGGGTAGTCGAACTGGTCGTGGCCGGCTTCCACCGGGGTGTGGGTCGTGAACAGGCACCTTTCCCTGACTTCCGGCACGTTGTAGATGGACTCTCCGGGCCCGATGGTGTCGGCGCTGCGCTCGAAACGGCGTAGCAGCTCCAGGGCGAGCAGGGCCGAGTGGCCTTCGTTCATGTGGTAGGTATGGATGTGAAACCCCAGGGCCTGCAGCATGCGCGCTCCGCCGATGCCGAGCACGATCTCCTGCTTCAGGCGGTATTCATCGCCGTCGCCGTACAGGTAGTGGGTGATCTCCCTGTCTTCCGGGCTGTTGTCGGGCAGGTCCGTGTCCAGCAGCACCACCGGGACGGTGTAGTCGGTGCCACCCTCCAGCACGTACAGCCAGGCCTGCACCCACACCATGCGCTCGCCGATGGGAACGGCCACCTTCGCCTCCAGGGGAACAGCCCAGCGGTCCGGGTTCCAGGGATCGGGGTGTTCGATCTGTCTGCCCTGGGGATCGATTTCCTGGCGAAAGTAACCCATGCGGCTGATGAGGGTTACGCCCACCAAAGGCAGTTCCAGGTCCGCCGCGGTCCGCACCGTATCGCCCGCCAGCACGCCCAGGCCCCCGCTGTAGGTGGGAATATCGCTGTGCAGAGCGATCTCCATGGAGAAATACGCAATACGGGGTTGGTGGAGAAAAGGTTCGACTGGACGCATGGTGGCAACTACTCGCTGAATCAACGGCGTGGCGGAATCGGTTCCCGGGTACTCCCGGTGGCGTGTTCCGCTGACAGCAGGGGTATCGGCAGGTTGTGATAATGGCCTAAGAAGGCTCTGCACGCCATCCCCACAGGGTGGCGGCCATGGCTGGCCGCGTCGCTGGCGGGCTTGTGGAGGGTGCCGGCTCGGACGCTGGACCCGGCCTGTCGCGGCCGCTTTGGACGGTGCTGGAGGGTGGGTCAGCCGCCCCTGTGGGCGGATTGGGCGGTAGACGGTGTGGGTTCACTCCGGAACCAGGCCACCGCGTCCTGCAGTGCCGCGGCCGCCGGCCCTGGACGGTAGCCCAGTTCCCGTTCCGCCTTGGCGCTGGTGAAGAACATGAGCTTTCTGGCCAGACGGACACCGTCCACGGTCACCAGCGGATCGTCGGAACCCCGCAGCCGTGCCCAGGCTTCCGCGAGGTAGGCCACCGGCAGCACCAGCCCGTGGGGAAGCCGGATGCGCGGCGGCGGTTGTCCCGTCAGGCGGCTGATCTCGATGAGGATATCCCGCAGGCTCAGGTTCTCGCCCCCGAGAATATAGCGTTCGCCCACGCGGCCGTGCTCGAAGGCCAACCAGTGGCCGGTCGCCACATCGTCCACATGGACGATGTTCAGTCCGGTGTCCACATAGGCGGGCATGCGTCCGGCCGCGGCGTCCCGGATCATCTGGCCGGTGGGCGTGGGCCGGATGTCCCGGGGCCCGACCGGCGTTGACGGGTTGACGATGACGGCGGGCAGGCCCCGCTCCCGGACCAGGCGGCCCACCGCTTCTTCGGCCAGGTACTTGGAGCGCTTGTAGTGGCCGACCATGTCCTGCAGGCCCACCGGAGTCTGTTCGTCGGCCGGCGTGCCGTCGGGGTTCAGTCCGAGCGTTGCCACGCTGCTGGTGTAGACGATCCTTCCGACGCCGGCGTCGGCGGCCGCCGTCATCAGGTTGGTCGTGCCATCCACATTGGTGCGATAAAGCAGGTCGGGATGGCGGGTCCAAAGCCGGTAGTCGGCGGCCACGTGAAACAGGGCGTCGCAGCCCTGCAGCGCCCGCGTCAGCGAAGCCGGGTCGGTGAGGTCGCCCACCGCCGTTTCCACGGGCAGGCCGGACAGGTTGCGTGGATCGGAGGTGGCCCGCACCAGTACCCGCACGTCGTGCCCTCGACGCAGAAGCTCGCGCGCTACCGCCGAGCCCACGAAGCCCGATGCTCCGGTTACCAGAGTGGTCATGGTTGGAAGTGGCTGCCGGCGGCGACGGCCGCCCGAACGGTGCGATCTGGCATGGCGGGCCGCTCCATCAGGGTGCCTTGGGATAGGAGGCGAGCAGATCCGAGGCGCTATCGGCCGCGAGCCGGGCCAGGGTGCCCTGGGCGGCGCGGAAATTGCGGCCCAGGTGCAGCAGCGCCCGCAGGTCGCCGGGATGTGCGAGCACGCCGCGCAGCAGCTTCATCAACCGAACCCGACCGCTGCCGTCGATGGCGTTGACCACGCTGTTGGGTATGTCCATTACCGCCGTATCCGTGATGGCACGCACGGCGAGAAAAGGAATTCGCTTGCTGGCGGCAAGGTGAGCGAGGGCGGCGCTTTCCATGTCCACGGCCATTGCGCTTGCCCGCTTGTGGAGGGTGCGCTTGTCCGCGCTGGTTGCCACCAGGCAGGGGCTCTGTGCGAGCGCCCCGGTGTGGACCGTGAAGCGCCCGGCCAGACGTTCGCACAGGCGGCCGTGCCAACGCCCGTCCGTCCGATAGACGCTGCCGTCGGAGCCGATGATCTGGCGGGGGAGCATCAGATCGCCTGCGGCCAGCTGCCTGTCGAGAGCGCCGGCGTTGCCCCAGCTCACCAGTGCCGTGGCGCCGTCCGCGAGCAGGCGTTCGCCGGCGGCGAGGGCGCGCTGCGGACCGATGCCCGAAAGCGAGACCCAGAGGCCCTCGCTCAGGCGGGCGCAGCCTCCGGGCGTGAGGGTTTGCTGGGTGAGCATGCGCAACTCTTCGGGCAGGGCGGCGACGATCCCGACAACAGTCAGAGCTTGCCGGCCGTCAGATTCCGATAGCGCGCGAGTGCCCATAGAGGAAAGTATTTACTGTAACCGTGGTATTTCAAGTAGAACACACGGGGAAAGCCGGGCGCGGTGAACTGCGGATCCTCCCATACCCCGTCCCCGTTCTGAGTCCGCAGCAGGTAGTCTATCCCGGCGCGGACCTCCGGCGCAGCTGTTTCTCCCGCCGCCATCAGTCCCAGCAGGGCCCAGGCGGTCTGGAAGGCGGTGCCGGTGTCGGCCCGCCCCCGCAATTGCGGGTCGAAGTAGCTTTCGTTGGTTTCTCCCCAGCTGCCGTCCGGGCGCTGCACGCTCTTCAGCCAGTGCGCGGCCCGTTGGACTGCCGGGTCCTGGGGCGATACCCCGGCCACTTCCAGTGCCACCAGCACCGACCAGGTGCCGTAGATGTAATTGGTGCCCCAGCGGCCGAACCAGGCCCCGTCGGGTTCCTGCTCCGAGCGCAGATACTCCATGGCGGCGGCCAGGTGGTCCCGATAGCTGCCGTCGCGCTTGTTCAGGCGGCTCAGCAGGGCCAGACTGCGGGCAGTGACGTCGGCGGTCGGCGGGTCCAGCAGGGCGCCGTGATCCGCGAACGGTATCTCGTTCAGGTAGTAATAGGTGTTGTCCACGTCGAAGGCCGCGAAGCCGCCGTTTCTGGACTGCATGCCGGCGACCCAGTGGGCGGCGCGGGTGATCGCCAGATCGTAGCGCGGGTCGCCGCTGCGGTCCATTGCCCACCCCACCGCGCTGGTGTCATCGATATCCGGGTAGTAGTCGTTGCGGAACTGGAAGGCCCAGCCCCCGCCCGGCAGGTCGGGGCGGCGGTCGCGCCAGTCGCCGGGCGAGTCGAGCAATTGCACGTCCCCCAGCCAGCCCAGAGCCTTGTCCAGGGCTGCCCGGGACTGCCTGCCGTCCGTTTCCTGCAGAGCCAGGGACGCAAGTGCCGTGTCCCAAACCGGGGAAACGCAGGGCTGACAATAGGCAGAGCCGTCGCGCTGCACCAGCAGGTCGTCGATGGCGCGGCGGGTGGTCACCCGGTGGGGGTGGTCGGGCGGATAGCCGAGACAGTCCATGGCCTCATAGGCGTTCACCATGGCGGGAAAGATGGCGCCCAGTCCGCCCGTGCCGTTCAATCTGTCGGTGAACCACACCTCCGCACGGCGCAGTGCACGCCGGCGTACCCACCGGGGTATGAACCTTTCCAGTTTGCGTCCCATGCTGTCCAGGCGCAGGAACATCCGGTTCAGCCGGGAGCGAACCGGAAAGTAGTCCGATTCGTGCTCCGGGGGGGTAACGAACAGTTCGCGGATATGGACACCGCGTGGATTGCGCGCCCGGGGTTTGAGGCTGCACAGGATCAGCAGCGGCACCATGACGGTACGCGACCAGTACGACACTTTGCTCAGATGGAACGGGAACCAGCGTGGCAGAAGCATGACTTCCACCGGGATGAAAGGTACGCCCCGCCAGGGGATCTGCTGGAACAGGGCCAGCGCGATGCGCGTGAAGACGTTGGCACGTGCCGCTCCGCCGGCGCCCAGTATGGTCTGGCGGGCACGGCTCATATGGGGAGCATGCTCCGAGTCGCCGGCCAGCTTGAGGGCATAATAGGCTTTGACGGTGCAACTGATGTCGGCCTGACCGCCCTGGTAGAGAGGCCATCCGCCGTCTTCGCCCTGGTGGTCACGCAGATACTGCGCCAAGCCGCGTTCCAGCTCCGGGTCGATTTCATCCATGTAGTGCATCATCAGGATGTACTCGGCCGGTATGGTGCAATCGGCTTCCAACTCGAAGCACCAGTAGCCGCGTTCGCTCTGGGTGCGGGCGAGTTCCTGGACCGCCGCGGCGATCGCATTGTCCAGGTCAACGTCCCGGCTGCCGGGCTGCCCGGCTCGGTCGCCCGCAGTGAACGCGGGCCGGGTTGCGGTCCGGTCGAACGCTTCTTGCATGGTTCCTCCCTATTCAGGATGCACCCCGCGCGTTTGCCCAGGGTACTACCGAACGTTCCGATTCGACGGAAGGTGT
>CAZNBB010000078.1:0-18286 GCA_964571225.1 uncultured Gammaproteobacteria bacterium | reverse complement strand
TCCGTCCCGGGACAGACGGCGAGCCCAATGACATCCACTGTCCGAGATGGGTCGACAGGGGAAGGCGGTACCGGCGGAGAGCGGACGCCCAGGCAGAGGCGGGTGGTCTGTTCAGCTCGGATCGGAGCAAGCGGAAACACACAGGTCATTCCAGGGCAATTAAGGACTGCGGTACTGCTGGAACACAGGGCAATGCGGATATTCAGAAGGAATGCACCCCGGGTTCGAAAGAAGGCACGGAAATACGCATTCCTTCGGAGATGCCGTGACATCGGGTGGTAGCGCTATTCAAACTATTGGAAAAGGCAACGGTGCTCTAAGCAGAATTCTTCCCTCCGTGGGTTCCGTGGCTCTTCGCAGTCTGAGGCGCAATGTCGGACAGACCTTGCGCCGTGCACGCGTGATCGTCCCCGTGTTCCCGCAGTCCGTTCGTCAGTGAGATGAGGCTTTGCGAATGATGTCCAGTGCGGCGCGATTGACCGCCCGTGGCACATGACTGGCCGGCGAGTGCCAGCCGCCCAGGGAGCGCCACAGCCAGGCGACCCTCAGGCCATAGAACCAGGCCAGCGCCCTGTCTCCCGCCACGTGTTCGTGCTCACCCAGTTCGGCGGCCACGCGGTTCATGGTCTGCACCAGCGCTGGCGTGCGCTCGTCCGGATGTAGTGTGCCGATGCGCTGCAGGTCCCGCCTGAGAGCGGGTTCCAGCGTAGGATGGCGACGCAGGCGTCTGGCCAGACGCATAAACCGTTCGAGTTCCTGCAATACCGGTTCGTCCTGGGGCTCCCGAAACTGTTTGGTGGCCAGGCCGAGATACCTGCGAACGCCCCACGCGACACCTCCCGGCCCGTTGAAGGCCTGTTCGAGGCAGCAAGGGTTGATGTTGAGCACCGCCCGTACGGTGGAGTCCCGTCGGGCGGACGGGATGCGGCCGCGCACTGCATAGCGCGCTGCCTGGATCATGGCGCCTGCTGCCATGGCCATGGCTCGTGCGCGATCCGGATCCGGCTCGCTGCGCACGAAAAGCGGACCCAGCAGCGCCACGGCCAACGCCATCAGCAGCAAAAGCACTGGTAGGACAGGGGAAAAGAAGGCCGACATCGGCGTGCACCTTCGTGCGTGGCGATCACTTGCATTGTAGACCGCCGCCGCAGCCGGCGCAGAGTGTGGGAGAACCCCGGCTCTTTGCCGGAGACGGAGGCGCGCAAACGCTGTGCAGGTTCGTGCTGCTCTGGGCGGGCGGGAAAAGGGGGTGGTTGCGCAGCTTAACGCAATTCTTTCGCCCCGCTACCGGTGCGGCCATGACGATCGAGGGTGATTGCGTCAACTCGGGAACCGCTGTCGCGATTCAGGGTAAGTGGACGATTGCACCGATATGGGGCCACCGGCTGACGGAGACCGCCGGGCTCGGCACAGATTAATCGAGCCGACAGGTATTGGCAGGGAGTGGGGCCTGTACGGTTGCTTAAGCTTCGGTGGGCAAAGGCCGAGACACGCTTGTGCCACGGTGGCTATCGGCCCGTGCCGAGTCGGCAACGGAAGCCGTCTCGGCATCCCGGCAATCCGCGACTTACACGTCCGGCTTCAGAAGTAGAATTCCTTTTCCAACCGCAGCCGAAGCAGCTCCTTTTCGCTGGCCTTGGTGAGTCCGAAGGCCACACCCGCCAGCAGGTGCACAGTGGGAGTTGGGCTGTAGGTTACGGCCGGGGAGATCAGGTGTACCTGCTCATCGGTGGGCTCGAAATGGTTGATGGGGCCGAAGTCCCCGAAGAACTCCAGGCGGGGCTGAACGGTTTCATTCATGCGGTAGACGATGGCCGTCGCATAGCCCAGCTCCCACCCGCCGGCGGTATTGGCGCCTTTAAGCACTTTTTCCACAATGGGGTTGACGTCCACAGTCCATTTTCCGAAGTCCTTTTCCACGATGCCGCGAACTTCCAGTTCCCGGCTGTCCACGTCGTACTTGGGCAACTCCAGTTCGGCGTAGGCCCCCAGATCCACCGGCAACTGCCCCTTGTGAAAGAAGCTCGCACGCAGGTGATAGCGCTGGCCGGCGAACTGCAGCCCGTCACTGCCCCGGGGATGATTGAAGTCTCCATAGGCGGAGAACTCCAGGTGATTGGTCAGGCCATAGGTGAGCTCCATGCTGCTGCGGGTGAGGCCGTTGTTGCCGTCCGCCGGCTGCTGCGTGCCTTGGGCGGTATGCGTGGTGGCATTCTCTATTTCCAGTTCCCCCTTGGCGGCGGTGCGGTACGGGTAGACCTCGAGTTCGTGGTAGTTGAAGGCATGGGCGGCAGGTGCGCCGAGCAGGGCGGCGAACAATGCCGTGAGCGGGGCCAGACGGCCGGGCAGGGAAGGGAAGGGCACGGTGCAGATCTCCTTTGTTGTTGGAGGGCGCACAGCGGCCTGCGCGCCATCGTGGACGTCCGGCATTGACGGAGGGGCCGGCGGCCCGGAATCCCGGTCAGGATTCCGGGCGCGGATTCAGTTCTAGCTGGGGCTGAGGGCGTGACGGTCGGCGCAGGCGCATCCAATAGATGATCAACGCCCAATAGATCCCGTAGACCAGCACCAGCATCAACGACGGTTCGGCCCGGTAGCCGGTGAGCGCCGACACCAGTGCGCCGATGCGGCTGTTGCTGTCGAGAATCATGGATGTGTCCCACACCGGCGCCATCAGGCCGGGCAGGGCGCCCATGCCGATCAGCCGCGAGACGCCGCTGACGAGCATGCCCGCGGCGGTGAACAACAGCAGCACGCCGGTGACGCGGAAGAAGACGCGGTAGCTGAGGAACCGCACGCCGCGGGATACCAGCCAGGCGGTGACCAGCGCCAATGCCAGTCCCAGCGCCGCGGCACCCGCCAGCGCCAGCGGGCCGCCGTTGTGGTGCTCGAAGCCCAATCCATACAGGTACAACACGGTCTCGGCGCCTTCCCGGGCCACCGCGAGCAGCGCCACGATAGCCACGCCGGCCAGGCTTCCCGTACTCATGGCCTTGGCCATGTCGGTTTCCAGCTCGCGCTTCAGGGTGCGGCCGTGTTTGCGCATCCACAGCACCATCTGGGTGAGCAGAGCGGCGGCGGCCAGCATCATGCCGCTCTGGAAGTAGCCCAGGGCGCGGCCCTGCAGGTCGCTGGCCACTGTCAGAGTGGCAAACCCCAGCAACGCACTGAGTGCCAGGCCGCCGCCGACGCCGGTAGCCAGCCAGGCATAGCCGCGCCGTCCGACCTGCATCTTGGCCAGAAAGGCGTAGAGAATACCGATCACCAGCACCGCTTCCAGACTTTCCCGCCACACGATGAACAGAACGTTTGCCATGGGACGCTCCTATTTCGCCACGATTTCGCCGCGGGCGGTGTCGGGATGGAAGTCACCGAAGAATTTGTAGCGTCCGGGCTTCAGGGGACCGAGATAGACCTCGATATGGCGTCCGGGCCCAACGATCTGTTCGCGGTTCAGATCGGTGCTCTCGAATTCCTCCACGGCAGGTCCCTTGTTGAGGACACGCAACTTGAACTTCTGATTGGCCGGCACGTTGACGACCTTGGGAGTGAAGTGCCCCGCCTGCACGGTGAGGTGGACAACCGGGAGTTCGTTGGCCGCCGCCGGCGCGACCAGGGTCAGGCTGCCCAGGACTGCCAGGGCGCAGCCCAGGGCGAGGGAGCGGAATGCGGGCGCAATTGCAGGCATGGCTGGACTCCATTCGTACCGGGGTGGTGGGTCACAATGTTAGTAAGAGAAATAATAACGATTCGCATTTAGAAATGCAATGCCGGGAATGGCGAACCGATGGCGGCGCGGGACTGTCAGGCTCGCGGACCGAGCCGGACGAGGCGGGTATGGAAGCGGTGATGAACGGGGCGGATCCGCCCCCCGGCGCTGGGGCTGCGGTTCCTGATCGATGACCGGACCGGGTCCGTGCCGGCGGCGGGCGGGGGGCTACCGGGCGAACATGGGCTCCCGGAGTGTGCCTCCACCGGACCCGGGTCGTCCGCGTGTCACACGGCGGGAGAGAGGCCGACGGCTCGCAGTGGAGGCTGGAGCGGCTACCAGCGTTTGTAGGGTAGGAACTTGCCGCTCATTGTTACCACCACGCGATCGCCCTTGGGGTCTTCTTCCCGGTCCACCGAAAGGGTGAAGTCGATGGCGCTCATGATGCCGTCTCCGAACTTTTCCTGGATCACTTCCTTCAGGCTCAGGCCATATACCTGCATGATTTCGTAGAACCGGTAGATGAGGGGGTCGGTAGGCACGACTTCATCGGTGCCTTTTACTGGATACACCGCCAGCGCCCGGGCAACGCCGTCAGGCAGGTCCAGAAGCCGGCACAGGCGCTCACCGTACTCGGGCGGCATACTGCTCTGGCCGAGGCAGGCGGAGGCAACCCACACGTCGCTCATTTCCAGATGCTGGGCGATCGCTTCCCAGCCCAGCCCTTTGTTTGCCTTCGCCGCCAGAATCGTGTCGGTCATGTCGGATTTGGTCATCATCGCGGTGTCTCCTGGGGGACAGTCTCGGTTCAGTGTAGCGGTCCGGGCAGCACTGGGGCCGCCCGGGGGAGCCCGCCGGTTCGGATCATGGCTCTGCAGCTAGCATGCCAGCGCGTTTCCCGTGCAAGGGCGACCGGGAAAGCGCGACCCGGGGGGCGCGAAGACGGGGACCGATGGCTCGAACTGAGTCGGGGCGTGCACCGATCCGGTGCGGCGGCGGAATGTTGGTGCGTCCGCTCCTGGTGGCGCCGGGGTGTCAACCCAGGGCGAGCTTCACCCCTCCATAGATCACCCGGCCGGGCTGGGGATAGCCGTAGCTGGTGAAGTAGTTGCGATCGAACAGATTCCGCGCACCGAGAAACAGGGTCACGGCATGGGGGCGTACGTGCCAGCTCAGACGCACATTGACCAGCATATAGCCGGGAAGGGTGGCCCTCTGAAGGGGAGGATGAATAGAGTAATAGTACTGATGGCCCACATAGAGCGCCGATCCGTAGACGGACACTCGGGCGGGCAGGCGATAGACGGCCTGCAGGCCGAGGGTATTGACCGGATCGTACTGCAACTGCTTCTTCTCGGAGCCGGGGCTGAGGTCCCGGGTGATCTGATGGGTGTAGCTCGCCGTGACCCTGAGCGCGCGCCAGCGCTTGGCGGCGCTCAGCTCCAGACCCTTGAACCGGTATTGGTCGTTGTTGACGAATCGGTCGGTGGCGCGGTCCTTCTCTATGTAGTTGCGCACATTGGACAGATACAGAGTGGCGCCCACGCGGGCATGGCGACCCATGCGTTGCCGGGCTCCCAGCTCGTAGGTGACGGCGGTCTGGGGTTTGAGATCGGGGTTGCCGGAGGCCGCATCGTACAGGTCGCGCAGGGTGGGGAACTGCACATGACGCGCCGCCGACGCCTGCAGGGTGGTCGCAGGACTCACATGGTAGCGAAGTTGGGCCGTGGCGCTGTCGGTGCCGGCCGAGCCTGTGCCTTGTCGCTGCTGCCAGTTGCGACCGTAGCCCACGGTGAGGTCGGTGGCCGGGGTCGGCGAAAAGCTGTATTGGACCGCCGCCGTGTAGATGTCCACATGCCGGTGCGTGTCCAGTGGCCGCAGTCCGAAGGTGGCCGTGGTGGCGCCACCGCCACCGCCGCCGCCGCCGCCGCCACCGCCTCCTCCTCCTCCTCCTCCTCCTCCGGACAGCGCCACGTCGCGGATCACGCCCGTCTGTGTCCACGACTCGCGCCGCCCGTCCAGGGCGACGGAGAGCACGCCATCGTTGGACGGATAGAAGTCGCCCTGCAGGTGCCCGCCGGCAATGCGGGTCCAGTTATGGGCGATGAAGGTGTTAGGCACGGTGGGGTCGTTGATGGAACTGTAGCTGGGGCCGTCGTAGCGGATGTCGTCTTCGCCCTGGGTGTTCACGTAGGCCCAGGTCTTCATATCCCAACGTGCCGCCGGTCGGTAGCGGGCCGCCAGTTGGACGGAGTTGCCCCGCTGATTCTCGATGCGCTCGTAGTGCACGTGTTGGGCGAACGGATCCGCCGGGTCGGTGACGGTGATGGGCGGTATGCCGTAGCTGCCCTCGTTGTGGGTGACGGTGGCGCCCAGATGCCAGTGGGCGGAAGGCTTCAGACCGGCATTGGCATACAGGTTGAAGCGATGCCGGTCGCTGTTGTTGCGCAGCCCTTTGTCCTGGCTGGCGGTGGGAGCGAAGTTTCCGGAAAGCGGGAAGCCGTCCTGTCGTTGGTCACGCAAGGTGGCCAAGGCGTTGGCGTTGCCGTGCCCCCAGCTCACGGTGGCGGTGCCGCTTCGGTACTTGCCGCTGCCGGCTTCGCCCTGCAACGTGCCGCGCAGCGGCCCCTTGCCCTGTTTGGTGACGATATTGATGACGCCTGCCAGGCCGCCGTCCCCGTACAGGACCGAGCTGGGGCCTGTGGTCAGGGTGATGCTGGCGATGTAGTCGGTGGGTATCAGCGTGGGGTCGAACTGCCCGTCATAAGTGGAGTTGAAGGGAATGCCGTTGATGAGCAGTTTGACGTTGCGGGGCCGCAGGCCCCGCACGTCGATGCGCGGCACCCCGTCACCGCCGGTACGCACCACCACCCCGGGCAGCATCTGCACCGCCTGGTCCAGGTTGCGGGCGCCGCTCTGATGAATCTGCCGTGCGGTGACCGTGTGTACGGTGCCGGTGACCGGGCCCTGCCGTGGGGCGCTGACCACGATCGCTCCAAGCTGGTAGGGGGCGAACGAGCGGCTGGCCAGGGCGGGAGCGGCCGGCAGGGCCAACAGGGCGGTCAGACAAGCCCCTCGCGCCGCGCGGCGGACCCCGGGATGGCCGGGCGGCGGCGGGAGCAGTGGGGAGCTATGTTCGGTCAGGGTGACAGTGGACGTTTCGTCGATCTCGTGAGGTCGGCAAGGCGGTTGCATCATGGCGATATCGCGCTCTCCGTTGTTTTGTTATTGGGGTCCTGCAGTGCGTGGTGTCAGCGGTGGTGTCGTGTCCGGGTGCCTGCCCATGCGCCGGCCAGTGCCCCGATGAACCCGAATACCAGATGGGCGGTCAGCACATGGCTGAACGCGAAGGCGGCGGAAGGGTGCACGGTCCCCAACCGCAACGCCACGGACCACTGAACCAGCGCCTTGGCGGCGAAGGCCAGTGCGCCGACCATTCCCAGTGCCAACGAATGGCTGCGCAGGCGTGGTGGCAGGCTCATCAGCAGATCCACGGCAATTCCCACCGTGAGGTAGTACAGCGGGACCAACGGGTCGTGGCCGTGCAGGAAGGGCAGGGAGGCGGTTGCCATGGCCCCCAGGGCGAATACCGTGGCCCCCCAGCGCCGGGGCCACGCGCAGCGCCCGAACATGAGCATTGCCATCAAGGTGAGGCCCTGGTGGCCCGGTACATGCAGCGGCCAGCGAAAGGCCCCGGCCAGCAGCGCCGCCCCCGCTCCGAGCGCCAGCAGCGCCGGCAAGTCATGAGCCAGTCCCCGCTCAGTAAGCTTTGATGATGGACTTGGATGCAACGCGCCAACGGGCAGTTTGCCGGCCATGGTTCTCCTCCACGAGCAGGATGGCTCGGCCGTCGCGCCGGATGGCGCGGGGCCAGGGCCCAAGTTCAACGATGTCTTCCGGTTTGCCGACTTCCCTGCCGTCTATGGCGCACAGCGCGTCGACCCCCATGCTGTCCATGAGGGTCGCCACGGACTGTCGGGTGTCGGCCGCTTCCCGCAGGCCGGGCAGCCACAGAAGGCGGCCGTCATTGCCGTCGCTATGCAGTCCCACCGCCGCCAGGGCGCCGATGATTCCGTTGTGGTCCCCTGTCAGCCCTTCGAGCAACAGCCCTTGGCGCCGGGCCAGGGTGACAGCCTGTTCCCGATGGAGCACGGTGTGCCTGGCATCCCGCCCGAATTCCACCACGGCCGAGGGCATGCGTCCGGACCGGACCATGCACAGCCCCGCGTCGGAGCCTGGTGCGCTTTCGCGGGTGAGGAAGTCGCGGCAGCAGCGGGCCAGTGCGTCCAGAGCGTGAGTCTCGGTGTCCACCTGCAGGCAGGCGGAACTGTTGTGGGATGTGTAGGGAATGCGGGGAGAGACGTGCAGCTGGTGGCGGGAGATGCAGCGCAGGCGGGCAAGGCCCGAATCCATCAACAGCTGACCCAATTGGCGGGCCCGGAAGCCGGTGCCCCGGGACTGCAGGTTGTCCGTATCGTCGATGCCGATCAGGACGGATGTCGGGTTGGAAAGGCCGGCCACGCGATTCCCCTGGTGCCAAGCGTTCGACAGTCGCAAGGTTCCGCCCGCAGGAGCTGCTCCCGGGCGGGGTAGTGGTGCATGCAGGCAAATTCGGTGCCAGTGGAGGGGGAACCGTTCCAAGCGCCCGTCAAGCCGGAGTATGACCCGGATACAGGGTCTTAGCGGGTCAGAGCGCGGCCGCGACAGGTGGTTCAAATCTACCCAGGCATGGGACACTGGGACACAATGGTCCGACATGGGACGCACGAGTGTTGGAGACGCGTAAAGAGCACCGGCGGTCCGGACGCCGTGACAGGGTCCCGCTGACGCCCGTCTGCGGGTATCATGTCGCCTGTCCCGCCGGCGCCGATCCGGATCCCCTGCGGCCAAATCATCTGCGAGTTCAGACCGATGCACCATCTGAAAGAGCTGTTCGACAACAACCGGGAGTGGGCCCGTACCGTCAGCGAGCACTCGCCGGACTTCTTCTCGCGCCTGGCGCACCAGCAGGCCCCGCAGTATCTGTGGATCGGGTGTGCCGACAGCCGGGTGCCCGCCAACGAGATCGTCGGCATGTTGCCCGGCGAAATATTCGTGCATCGCAATGTGGCCAACGTGGTGGTGCACAGCGACCTGAACTGTCTGTCGGTAATCCAATTCGCCGTGGATGTCTTGAAAGTGCGCCATATCATCGTGACCGGGCATTACGGCTGCGGCGGGGTGCGGGCGGCGGTGCGCAAGGAGAAACGGGGCCTTATCGACAACTGGCTGCGGCATGTGCAGGACGTGCATCAGAAGCACCTCCCCGCGCTGGAAGGCCTGCAGGATGAAACGGTCCTGCTGGATCGCATGTGTGAACTGAACGTCATCGAGCAGGCGGTCAACGTGGCCCGGACCACCATCGTTCAGGACGCCTGGGAACGGGGCCAGTCCCTGGCCATACACGGCTGGGTCTACCGTCTGGAGGACGGCCTGCTGCGGGACCTGAACATGGGGGTGAGCGGTCCCGACGAGATCGCCGCATGCTATCGGACGGCCGTGCAGGGAATCGTCGCCGCCTGATCCGTTTGACCGGCCAGGGGATCAACTGTCCGGTCGCCTCCGGCAATCGGAACGATGCCTCGAAGGCCAAAAATATTTTCCTTTTCCACTGTTCCCGACCTGGGTGAGATGTCATACGCAATATGGCGTATGACAAACGAAAATAGCCACCGCTGCCCCGTCCTCCTTTACGCCAAACTACTGAACTAACGAAAACTTTTCGTTTTTGTAAACGTTCTGCAACAAATCTGTCAGATACTGCGCACCGAAAATTGACGGCACCGAGGCGATGTACCTCATACCACGCTACGTTAAGGAGCGCGCGATGTTCACCATAAGAAAGACGTTGTCCTACACCCTGAGCGCCGGTCTGCTGGCCGCCGCGGCGGCCGCCAGTACCAGCGCCGCGGCCGACACGCTCAACGCCGCCGGCGGCACGGCGATCTATCCCGTGCTGTCGGAGTGGGCCCAGGCCTACCAGAAGGAACATGGGACCGCGGTCAACTATCAGGCCATCGGCTCCGGCGGGGGAATCCGGCAGATCAAGTCCAAGACCGTGACCTTCGCCAACAGCGACATGCCCCTCACGCCGCCCGAGCTGCAGAAGGCGAACCTGGTGCAGTTCCCGGCGGTGATCATCGGCATTACGCCCGTCCTGAATCTGCCCCACGTGAAGCCCGGACAGATGGTGTTCGACGGCAAGGAGCTGGCTGACATCTACCTGGGGAAGGTGACTTACTGGGACGCCCCGGAGATCAAGGCACTGAACCCCCATATGAACCTGCCGCACATGAAGATCACGGTGGTACACCGTTCCGACGGCTCCGGCACCACCTTCAACTTCACCAACTACCTGTCCAAGGTCAGCGCCAAGTGGAAGAACGACATCGGTGCCAACACGGCCGTTCAATGGCCAACCGGCGTCGGCGGCAAGGGCAACGCCGGTGTCGCCGCCTATGTGCGTCGCATCAAGGGCGCCATCGGCTACGTGGAATATGCCTACACCATGAAGACGCATATGACCTACGGACGCATGAAGAACATGGACGGTGAGGTGGTGTCGCCGAACATGACCAGCTTCCAGGCCGCGGCCGCCAATGCGGACTTCACCAAGACCAAGGACTTCTACCTGATCCTGACCGATCAGCCGGGCGCCAAGAGCTGGCCTATCACCGCCGCCACCTACATCCTGATGCGCAAGGACACGCCCAAGGCGCAGAACGAGAAGGTGCTGCACTTCTGCAACTGGTTCCTGGAACACGGCCAGAGCTACGCCAAGCGTCTTGACTACGTGCCGCTGCCCGGGCGCACGGTGTCGTTGATCCACCATTACTGGAAAACCGAACTGGGTCTTTGATACCCCGTCCCCGGGGCGGCGCCTGCCGCCCCGGGGATCGTTCGGGTCAATTCGGATGGCACGTCCTTAGGGCGGCCCTCGACCGAGGGCTGCCCTTTTTGTGGTCGGAACCCGGAAAACCGGCCGGCGGCCCACGCTCAGACGCGTGGACGCGGGGTGGATGCTGAGCTCGGAAGGGGGGGTGTCGGGCTTGGCGTTTCCGGGGGCCGATCGACGGGGCACCGGCAGCGGGATTGCTTGAGGTAGATCAGTGTCACCGACGGCGGATCGCGTTAAATTTCCATCATAGAGTTCCGGGGGTGCGCGTAGAGCACCGGGCTCCCCGACAAGGGGTGGGAGGCGGGGAGCCCGGTCGGAGCCGCAAATGACCCGCAATGAGGCGACCGCAGGGAAGGGTGAGCCGGGCACGGCCGCCGTATTTCACGCTGAGGGGCTGACCAAGACCTATCAGATGGGTGAGGTCGAGGTGCTGGCCCTGCGGGGCGTGGATTTCGAGATCTACGAGGGGGAGTTCGTGGTGCTGCTGGGGCCTTCGGGCAGCGGCAAGTCCACGCTGCTCAATATCCTCGGCGGCCTGGACGTGCCCAGCAGCGGCACGGTGCGTTACCGGGACCACGACCTCAGCGTTGACGACGATTCCGCGTTGACCCGCTACCGGCGCGAGCACGTGGGCTTCGTGTTCCAGTTCTACAATCTGATCCCCAGCCTCACCGCCCGGGAAAATGTGGCTCTGGTGACCGAGATCGCCCGCCGTCCCATGAAACCCGAGGACGCCCTGCGGCTGGTGGGCCTGGGGGAGCGCCTCGATCATTTCCCCGCCCAGCTATCCGGCGGCGAGCAGCAGCGCGTGGCCATTGCCCGGGCCATCGCCAAGAATCCACAGGTCCTTTTGTGCGACGAGCCCACCGGTGCGCTGGACGTGACCACCGGCGTGCGGGTGCTGGAAGCCATCGAGCGGGTCAACCGGGAGTTGCGCACCACGACGGTCATCATTACCCACAACGTGGATATCGCCCGCATGGCCGATCGCGTCATCCATCTGATGGACGGGCGCGTGGCCAGCGTCGCGTCCAACGCCACGCGGGTGGCCGCCCGCGAACTGAAGTGGTGACGGACCGTGCGCGCCATTGACCGCAAGATGTGGCGTGACCTGTGGCATCTGAAAGGGCAGGCGCTGGCCATCGCCTTGGTGATCGCCAGCGGCGTGGCCACCTTTGTCATGTTCCTGGGCACCTTGGAGTCGCTGCAGGCCACCCGGGAAGATTTCTACCGTCACTACCGCTTCGCGCAGGTGTTCGCGCCCCTCAAGCGCGCACCGGAGCGGCTGCGCAGCCGCGTGGAAGCGATTCCCGGCGTGGAAAGAGTCGATACCCGCGTGGTGGCGCCGGTGACCATCGATATTCCGCATTTTCCCGAGCCGGTCACCGGAGTCATCACCTCGGTGCCGGATCGCGGTGAGGCGCCTCTCAATCGGCTCTATATGAAATCCGGGCGCCGGGTGGAGGCCGGTCGCAACAACGAAGTGGTGGTGAGCGAGGCGTTCGCCGCGGCTCACCGTCTGCAGCCCGGCGACCACATAACGGTGATCATCAAGGGCCGGCGCAAGACGCTGGATATCGTGGGGACGGCGGTCTCGCCGGAGTTCATTCATCAGGTGCGCCCCGGCGGCGTGTTCCCCGACTATCAACGCTACGGCGTGATGTGGATGGCACGTACCCCCCTGGGCAGCGCCTACGACATGGACGATGCGTTCAACGATGTGGTGCTCACCCTCAGACGGGGAGCGCATCCCCAGGACGTGATCGACCGTCTGGACACGCTGCTTGCGCCCTATGGTGGTATCGGCGCCTACGAACGGGCGGATCAACCTTCCAACCGGTTTCTGTCCCAGGAACTGGTGCAGCTGCGCAACAGCTCGCTGATCTTCCCGTTCATCTTCCTCGGGGTGGCCGCCTTTCTGTTCAATGTGGTCATTGCCCGCCTGGTGAGCACCCAGCGCGAGCAGATCGCTTCGCTCAAGGCCTTTGGCTACTCGAATCTGGACGTGGGGCTGCACTACCTGAAACTGGTGATGGTGATCGTCTTGTTCGCCGCTGTCCTGGGTCTCGGGGTGGGAGCCTGGCTGACCGGGAAAATGGCGGTGATCTACATGGGCTTCTTCCGCCTGCCGTATTTCGAGTACCGGCTGCCGCCCGCTATAGTCGCGTCCGCTGTGCTCGTGAGTGTGGGCGCGGGTGTTCTCGGCACGTTCTTCGCCGTGCGCGGCGCGGTGCGCCTGCGCCCGGCACAGGCCATGCGGCCCGAGCCGCCGGCGTTGTATCGGGAGACCCTGATCGAGCGCGCCGGATTGAAGCGGATGTTTTCGGGACCCGCGCGCATGATCCTGCGCCATCTCGGGCATAGGCCTGTAAAGTCCGCGCTCACGGTCATCGGCATCGGCCTGGCAGCGGCGATTCTGATGACCGGCCGGTTCCAGGAGGACACCATTGCCTTCATGATGCACGTGCACTACGGGCTTTCCCAACGGGAGGACCTGTCGGTGACGTTTGTCGAGCCGACTTCGAGGGGGGTGCTCAATGAGCTGCGCAGCCTGCCCGGGGTGGAGTACGGCGAGGTGTTTCGGTCCGTGCCGGTACGCCTGCGCCACGGTCATCGCAGCGAGCGCACCGTCGTGCTGGGCGTGGAAGGCAGCGGCGAGCTGCAACGGTTGCTGAACACCGACCTGCGCACCGTGCAGCTGCCGCCCAGCGGCCTGGTGATGACTGACTATCTGGGCAAGATGCTGCATGTGAAAGTGGGCGACAGCGTAACCATGGAGGCGCTGGAAGGCAGTCGGCGGATACGACGTGTCCCGGTGGTGGGCCTGATCAAGCAGTACCTGGGTGTGCGTGGCTATATGGACCTGGGGGCGCTCAACCGCCTGATGGGTGAGGGGGCGGCGGTGTCCGGAGCCTACCTGTCCATCGATTCGCGCTATGCCAACGAGATCTACCGGCGGCTCAAGGATATGCCCCGGGTCGCCGGTACCACCGTGCGCGCCCAGGAGATCCGCAACTTTCGCAAGACCATGCGCGAGACCATGCTGTTCTGGAGCTCGCTGGCGACCACCTTCGCCACGGTGATCGCCTTCGGTGTGGTGTACAACTCCGCGCGCATCACCCTTACCGAGCGCAGTCGGGAGTTGGCCAGCCTGCGGGTACTGGGTTTCACCCGCGGGGAGATTTCCTACATCCTGCTGGGCGAGCTGGGACTGCTCACGCTGCTGGCCATTCCCCCCGGCCTCTTGCTGGGGCGCGCCTTGTGCGCCTATATCGCCAACATGGTGGAAAGCGACCTGTACCGCGTTCCCCTGGTGCTGGAGCCGGACACTTATGCGTTCGCGGCGGCCATGGTGTTGTTGGCGGCAGTGGTGTCGGGATTGATCGTGCGCCGGCGACTGGACCGGCTCGACCTGATCGGCGTATTGAAGACACGGGAGTGACTCACGATGTGGCGCAGACGGATTGCACTGGCGTTACTGGCCGTCGGCGTGGCGGTAGGATTGTATCTCGGCTTTCGCCCCCAGCCGGTGGCGGTGGAAACCGCGGCGGTGACGACCGGACCGCTGCGGGTGACGGTGGAAGAGGAGGGCAAGACGCGGGTGCAGGACCGCTTCGTGGTGTCGGCACCGGTGGCCGGCTATGCGCGGCGGGTGGATCTTGATGTGGGCGATGCGGTCGACAAGGGCCAGCCCCTGGTGGAACTGGAGCCGCTGCGCTCCATGGTGCTGGACCCGCGCAGCCGCGCCGAGGCCCAGGCCCGGGTCGCAGCCGCCGAGGCCCAACTGGAGTCCGCGCGTGCCCAAAGCCGGGCCACCGCCGCCGAAGCCGAGCACACCAAAGTGGATTACGAGCGGGTGGGTAAGCTGTGCACGGTGCAGTGCGTCTCGGAGGAAGAGAGGGATACCGCCAAGGCGAAGTGGCAGGTGGCGGAGGCCAACCACCGCGCGGCCCAGTATACCGTGGAGGTGGCCCGCTACGAGCTGGAAGCGGCCCGCACGGCGTTGCGCTACTCCGCCGCCGAGCAGCAGGGGCATGGGGCCGAGCGGGTGACCGTCACCGCGCCGGTGGACGGCCGGGTCCTGAGCGTGCGCCACCGCAGCGAAGGCGTGGTGAGCGCCGGCGAACCCCTGCTGGACATCGGCGACCCGCATCGGCTGGAAGTGGAGGTGGAAGTGCTGTCCGCCGACGCGGTACGCATCCATCCGGGCACCCGCGTACTGCTGGAGCGCTGGGGCGGGCCGGAAGCCCTGGATGCGGTGGTGCGGACCGTGGAGCCGGTGGCCTTCACCAAAGTCTCCGCCCTGGGCGTGGAAGAGCAGCGAGTGCTGATCATCGCGGATATCACCTCGCCGTCCGCGCAGTGGACCAGCCTCGGAGACGGCTACCGGGTGGAGGCGAGCTTCATCCTGTGGGAACGGAGCGATGTGCTGCAGGTGCCTGCCAGCGCCCTGTTCCGCCAGGGAGACGGTTGGGCGGTGTTTGCCGTCGATGACGGCCGTGCGAAGTTGACGACAGTGGATGTGGGGGAGCGCAATGGATTGGCAGCCCAGGTTCTCAAAGGGCTGGCCAAGGGGCGGCGGGTGATTATCCACCCCAGCGATCAGGTCCATGACGGCGTGCGGGTGTCCGCCGAGTAGACGCACCAGTGCGGCGGGCATTTCCCCGTCGGTAGGCTAGTGAGTCTGCTGCGGTCCGCTTGGCGGTGGGTGAACGGCAGTCATTTGCCGCCGACCCGTGCGAGGCTACCGGAGCGAACGAGCTCTGCCGCGCGCCTTTGCCGGGCTCAGTGTCCTTCCTGGCGGGGAATCAACAGCCGCGCCGCTACCGTGATCAACAGCGCAAACACGGTGACCAGCAGCGCGGCGGCAAAGGCGAGTGCGTGGGCGCTGGCAAAGGGCTCGTTGATGAAGGACCAGATCACATAGGTGAGATAGGCGGCGGGTTCGTGGGTCAGGTGGCCTTGCCAGAGGTAGTTGGACCAACCCACCGTGTAGATCAACGGAGCGGTTTCCCCCATCGATAGCGCAGTCGCCACCAGCACGCCGGTCAATATCGAGCGGCGACATGCGGGCAACAGCACCCGCAGGATCACCGTGGCGTCGCTGGCGCCCAGCGCATAGGCGGATTCGCGCAGCGCCGCCGAAACCGAGCCCATCGCCAACTCGGTGGTGCGCGTGATGTACGGCAGGATCATGATCGCCAGGGTGATGCACCCGGCCAGCACCGAGAAATGCCAGCCCAGGTAGACCACCATGACGATGTAGCCGAACAGCCCCAGCACGATGGATGGAACACCGACCAGCACGTCCGCAAGATAGCGCGCCACCCGGGACAGCCAGCCGGTGGCATATTCGGACAGATAGACGCCCGCACCGATGCCGATGGGAGCGGCAATCAGTACCGACCCGAAGGTGATGACGGCGGTGCCTTCGATGGCGTTGAGCAGGCCGCCGCTGACGCCGTTGGTGGGTTTGGTGAACAGAGTCAGGTTCAGACTGCCGATCCCGCGTGTGACCACCAGGGTGAGGATGTCCACCAGCGCGGCGGCCAGCACGACGAAGCACAGCGCAAACATGGCCCAGCCCAGGACACTCAGCAGGCGCCGACGCCGATAGGAAACGGGCATGGCCGGTCTCTCCACCGTACTGCCCAGGGTCGTGGTGCGTCCTATCAGCATGGGATCAGGCCTCCCGGCGCAGCAGCAACCGCGCCGCGCCGTTCACCAGCAGGGAAAGCACCAGCAGCACCAGCCCGATCTCGGTCAGGCTGTAGACCGCCATGCCGGTGGGGTCCTGCAGGGCGCTGTCCAGTTGGGAGACGATGAACGCCGCCATGGTCGAGATCGGACTGTAAATGTTGTTGGGCAGATAGCCCAGGGCATTTCCGCTTACCATCAGCACCGCCATGGTCTCGCCCAAGGCGCGGCCCAGTGCCAGGGTGCTGACGCCGATCAGCGGCCTGCGCAGACGGGGAATGAGGACCTTGATCACGACTTCGAAGCCCGTGGCTCCCATGGCCCGTGCCGCTTCGCGCATCTGGGGCGGAGTCGCAGTGGCCGCTTCGCGCAGGTTGGCGGTGATCAGGGGCACGATCATCAAAGCCAGTACCAGACCGGCAGTGAGCAGCCCATAGCCCGAGTAGGTGGGCGGCCCGAAGAAGGGGACGTGGGAGAGCAGGCTGGCCATATGGGGATAGACATGGTGGGCCATGAGCGGAATCAGCACCACATAGCCCCACAGCCCGAATACCACACTGGGCACCGACGCCAGCAGCTCCACGAAAAGAGCGATGGAGTCCCGCATCTTTCCCGGCACCGCTTCCGACAGAAACAGGGCGGCGCCCAGCCCGATGGGTACCGCCAGAACCAGCGCGATGAGCGAGCTCAGGCCGGTGCCGGCGATGAGAAACAGAATGCCGTAACTGGCGCCCGGCAATATCTGCGTGCCGTTCACGGTGATCGGGTTGCCGTACTGGCTGCCCAGGTTCCAATCGTTGTGAGTCAGAAAATGCAGCCCGTTGTAATGGAAGGCGGGCCATGCATGGATGCATAGGAAGGCGACCAGCGCCGCCAGGGTGGCCGGCAGCGTCAGGGCCGTGAGGCTCAGTGACCAGCGGAACAGAACATTGGAGCGGCGCATGGGCCTCATTCGTCAAGCAACGGAAAAACGGTCGCCGGACACCCGTGGGTGCCCGGTGACCGGAGGTTCAACCGCCCGTGGCCACCCTCCGGTTGGGGGTTGGACCGCGGACGGCGCTGCCCGTTCAGCCGTGGATCTGCCCGATCTGGCGCAGGGTCAGCTCGCGGGCCTTGCCCGGCAGCGGCATGAAATGCACAGGCTTCAGGAAGCGCATGGCGTTGCCACCGTCGGCCGCGACCGCCCAGCTCAGGAAATGCTTGAGCTTGTGGGCTTCGTCAGCCGAAGACTGCTTGGCCTGAACGATTACGTACTCGTAGTTGATGATCGGGTACGCATTGCGGCCGGGCGCGTAAATGAGGCTGATGCGCTCGTCCTTGGGGGTCTTCGGCACCATGGAGGCTGCCGCCGCCGGCACGGTGTGCTTGGTCGGCAGTACGAAGTGGCCGTCCCGGTTGCGCAGCCGGGCTTCGCCCAGACCGGCCTTGTCAGTCTGCGCCTTGTAGCTCACACCGATATAGGCGATGCCATAGGGATTGTTGGACAGGGCGGTGACCATCCCCGAGTTGCCGGTGGCACCGACGCTGCCGGGCACGTGGGGCCAGCTCACCGTGGTCCCGTAGCCGACCTTGGGGCCCCAGGAATGGGTGGACTTGGTCAGGAACTGGGTGAACAGGAAGGTGTCGCCGCTGCCGTCGGCGCGATGGATCGGAACGATGCGCTTGTGGGGCAGATGCACGCCGGGATTCATCCGCTCGATGGCGCGCGCATCCCAGTAACGGACCTTGCCTTCATAGATCTCGGCAAGCACGGGACCGGAAAGCTTCAGGTGCTTGTTGTTGGCGCCGGGGACGTTGTAGTTCACCATCTGAGACGAGATCGCCACCGGGATGTTCAGCATACCGGGGTACTTCTTCATCAGCGCGTTGCTGAGGTAGGCGTCGGAGGCGCCCATCTGGGCGATACCCTGGGTGGACTGGGCAATACCGGTGCCGCTGCCGGT